>CAZXWR010000108.1:0-11836 GCA_964644325.1 uncultured bacterium | reverse complement strand
CCTTGGGCGATCGCGGGGTGTTGATCTTGGGAGCCAATGCCCCCCGCAGCTATACTCAACAAGATGAAGCCTGGGTGGCCGCGATCGCCGATAAACTGGCAATTGACCTAGTGGCAATTAACCTAGCCTCTAAACAGCCGACAGGCAATCTCAAGTCCAGCTAACCCCCCAGACTAAACTCCCCTTCTGTTTGAGAGCAGTTGATTTCGCTTGGCCTAGAGATTCAAGCCCGCTCACCAAAGTGCCTTGCTCTGGACAGGAGCGCCTGCGATCAGGGATATCAATATCAAAATGGCGGGGGAGATTCATCTCCCCCGCCAGACTGGGTTTAAATGAGTGCTAATGGCAAGGGAGAATCCCAAAAATTCATCCCTTGCGTCACGGTGCTAAGCCCCAACCTTCGCTGCACTGCGCTGTCGTCGAGAAGTGGCAGCACTGACCTTTTTGGTGGATTCTGGATGCTGCATCAAAAAGAGCAGTGAAGCCCGAGACTGGAGTTCCCTGCGTAAAAGACCCTGAAGCTCCCGTTCCAAGTAGGATCGCAGTCCATCCCAGTCCACGTCAGTTTGCTCGTCTTTATCGACTTTGGCGTAATGGCTCCAGCGATTCCGCAACCCTAAATCAAGGGCTTCTTTGACCCAAGTGCGCCATTTCTCAATCGCCATGCCCGTGACAACCCCGCGCAAATGAACCTCAGGGGTTGTCACCAGCTCCCCATTAGAGCCGATGACCGCCGCCACAGTGACCATGCCATCTTCAGCAAGACGCTGCCGTTCTTGTAAGACATGGGCTTGCACCACCCCGGCTCGATCCATCAGCTCAATGCCCGACGGAACGCGATCGCCCAAGGAAATCGAATCAGGCGTCAGCTCCACGGTGTCACCGTTGTTGATGATCACCATGCTCTCAGCGGGAATCCCCATACTCTGGGCCGTTTCCGAATGCTTGATCAACATCCGGTGTTCACCATGCACGGGCAAAAAGAACTTCGGGCGCGTCAACCCAATCATCAACTTCTGATCTTCTTGGCAACCGTGACCCGAAACATGAATGCCATGTTGCCGACCATAAACGACCTTGGCCCCCTGCATCATCAGCTGGTCAATCACATTCACCACTGCAATGGTGTTCCCCGGAATCGGATTCGCCGAGAACACAACCGTATCTCCCTGCCGAATTTGAATTTGTCGGTGTTCCTTGCGAGCAATCCGCGACATAGCTGCCATCGGTTCGCCCTGAGAACCCGTCGTCAAAATCAGTATTTTATGGTCAGGAAGATTCCGAATGGCCCGTAGGGGTTCAAACAGCTTATCTGGGCATTTGATATAGCCGAGATTCCTGGCATGGGCAATCACATTCAACATTGAGCGACCCACAACCGAAACCACTCGATTATGTTTTTGCGCCAGTTCCAGAATCATATTGATCCGGTGCACAGAAGACGCAAACGTAGTCACCATCAAGCGGCCCTTAGCCTGACCAATCACCCGATCTAAGTTGGGGAAGACCGAGCGCTCAGAGGGAGTAAACCCAGGCACCTCGGAGTTGGTTGAGTCACTGACCAGGCATAGCACGCCTTTCTCACCGTACTCAGCCAAGCGCTGGAAATCAAAATACTCGCCATCTACAGGTGTATGGTCAATCTTAAAGTCGCCGGTAAAGATCACCACACCAATGGGGGTATGCACAGCGACTGTAAAACTATCTGCGATTGAGTGGGTGTTGCGAATAAACTCAACAAAAAAGTGCGATCCATACCGGACAATTTCTCGCGGTGCCACCGTACGCAACTCAGTCTTACCAGCTACGCCAGCCTCTTCTAATTTGCCCTGCAGCAAAGCCATGGCTAAGCGTGGGCCGTAAATGACCGGGATATCGAATTGCTTCAGGTGAAAGGCAATGCCCCCAATATGGTCTTCGTGACCGTGGGTAACAACCATGCCCTTAATTTTGTGCTGATTCTCCCGCAGATAGGTCATGTCGGGCAGCACAATATTAACCCCATGCATGCCGTCCGTGGGAAATGCTAAACCTGCATCGACCAAGATGATTTCATCTTCATATTCGAAAACGCAGGTATTCTTCCCGATTTCATGCAGCCCACCGAGGGGAATAATTTTTAACTTTGATTGACCTTTTACATCTGTCATTGACAGTTTTTCCTCTTTTATTATGTTTGGTTTTAGTCAAGATTCGACCCACTGACGGTGAGTCTTGTGAACTGACGCTTGGATTGAACATCTGAAGCCTGAACTTGCAGGGACACTTCAGCCATTCATTTTTGTGAGGGTTGAGAGCCTCGGTGAGGCATTCGCAGAATATTCAACCCCTGATATCTAAAGGAGCGCTAGCTCCTGCAAAACTGCTCGCAAGGTCTCCCGGATTTCATCCGCTGCCGCAGGTAACGGTAGACGGGGGCGACCCACCTGCCAACCCAGGAGTTCCAAGGCTGCCTTCACCGGAATCGGATTGCTGGTGATAAACAAAGCCTTAAATAAGGGCAGTAGCTTCAGGTGTAAGCGGGTTGCTTCCTGCACTTGACCCGACAGAAAAGCATTGACCATTTCCTGGAGGGCATCCCCAACGACATGACTCGCGACACTCACAACGCCTGCCCCACCGATAGCAAGTAAGGGTAGCGTCAAGGAATCGTCACCAGAATAAATATCAAACGTTGGGGGGGTTACTTTCCTGATTTGACTGGCCTGGTCAAGACTTCCACTGGCCTCTTTAATGGCGACGATGCTGGGCACCTCAGCAAGTCTGGCCACGGTTTCAGGCAAAAGGGTTTGTCCTGTTCGCCCTGGAACGTTATAGAGCATGATGGGTAAGTCAGGCACTGCCATGGCGATCGCCTTGAAGTGCTCGTACAACCCTTCTTGAGGGGGCTTGTTGTAATACGGAACAACTAGCAATGAGCCGTCTAGCCCTAGATGTGCAGCCTTCCGAGTCGCTTCAATCGCTTCGCGGGTTGAATTTGAACCCGTCCCTGCCAGCACCATAGCACGTCCAGCAACAGCCTGCCGGACAACCTGAAACAAGCTGTATTCTTCATCCCAGGTCAAGGTCGGAGATTCGCCGGTCGTCCCGCACAGCACCAAGGCATCCGTACCATGATTGACCAAGTGCTCAGCCAACTGCTCAGCAACCGAGTAGTTCACCTGACCCTCTGAGTCAAACGGGGTCACCATTGCCGTAATGATTCGTCCAAAGCGCGTCACAGAATCTGAACTCCAGCGTCAAGAAAAGAGCGTAATCGAGGCTGTTTAAACATGAAGACATCTACCGCTTAGGGTAGTTTTAAATGATCTGACAGGCCCTAGCAGGCAGCATTCAAGGCCGCAGACTTAACGAGATTTTTCTCCACAAGCAGCTCAGCGATCTGCACCGCATTCAATGCAGCACCCTTACGAATTTGATCGCCACTGAGCCAAAGTTCTAGGCCACAGGGATGGGAGAGATCCTGCCGGATTCTACCGACAAAAACATCATCACAGCCGCTGGCTTCCATCGGCATCGGGAAATAGTTCCGAGTCCAGTCTTCAACCAGCCGGACACCTGGTGCCTTTGCCAAGATCTCACGTGCTAGATCGGGACTAAAGGGTTTTTCGAACTCTAGGTTAATCGCCTCAGAATGAGCGCGCAAAACAGGAACACGCACACAGGTTGCACTGAGGCGAATCTTTGATGTGTCAAATATTTTACGCGTTTCGTTAATCATTTTCCGTTCTTCGGCACAGTATCCCTGCTCATCTAAATCCGAATTGTGGGGGAAGAGATTAAATGCGAGGGGATAGGGAAAGCATTCTGTGGGTGGTTTTTCCCCATTTAAGATTGCCTGTGCCTGATGCTTGAGCTCTTCCATGGCTTTTGCCCCAGCCCCACTGGCGGACTGATATGTTGAGACAATGACCCGTTGAATGGGTTGCAGCTGGTGCAGAGGCCAGAGCACAACTGACATTAAAATTGTAGTGCAGTTTGGGTTCGCGATAATACCAGCATGGTTTTCAGCCGCATTGGGGTTGACTTCTGGGACAACCAGAGGCACCTGGGGATCCATGCGAAATGCGCTAGAGTTATCAATCACCACGGCCCCGGCAGAGACAGCCTTAGGAGCCCATTCCTTTGAAACAGATCCACCTGCTGATGCCAGCACAATATCTATATTCGCGAAAGATGAATCTTGAACCGCTTCAACCGCCAGAGACTCACCTTTGAACTGAACAGTCTGCCCAGCGGAACGTGCTGATGCGAGGAGCTTTAGATTTGCTAGAGGAAAATTTCGCTCCTCTAGCAGTGAAAGGAACTCAGCCCCAACAGCCCCGGTTGCCCCTAAAATTGCGACTTGATATGACTGGGTCAAGTCAATATGCCTCCAATACAACAGCTACCAAAAACGAAGAAACTTAATTTTTAAATCTATTTTTCTGAATAGATAGACAGTTTATCGATGCAGGCAGAATGACATAATCAAAATATTTTTCGCCATCGTAGCATCTATATTCAAAACTTCCCTGCTCGCGAAGCTCTGTAGTCCCACAGTGCTCTGGACTCTTGATCGACTCAACTTTGCTACAAACTCTACAGAGCCTGCTCGCAACAACCAGGCTTCCACTCAAAAAACTACAATTAACTTCTCCTCACAACAATACCTGATTTTTTAAGTTTTCTAGAAAGATGTATTTTTTGTGTGCATTTTTTCTATATATGCGAGATGACTTGCAAAGAAGGTTTCTGCTATTCACTAAACTTAATTCTTGCGGAATCTTAAATCTTTGAAGTTAGACTAATTAACCGCTGATCTTAAAATTAGCTCTTAGTGTAGCAAGAATGTACTAATGGATGGTGACTGCACGAAATTCCTGTTCGATATTTAGATGAATATAAATAAATTTAATGCAATGAACCCACGAAGAAGTGATAATTTTCGGCTTGGTGCATTTCATCTGACAGCCCTCTACCCTGCCTAACAAAGACTGCTCAGGATCCATTGCACGAACTGATGCACTGACAATGCCTACCCTGCTGCTCTGTTAACTCCAGGCATAACCCATCAACAGACCATGATGGTTTGGAGGGATTTGGATATAGGCTGGGTGTAACCCTTCTTGGCTCTCTGTTAGGCTCATAATACCCGATCTTTACTGTTGATCGCACCTATGGTCAAAATCTACGTCAGCATCTTGCCTGACTTTGACAATACAGCTGCACCTACAGTATGCGATTGAGTTTGGCGGGCTCCTTGCAACTCTGATGTGTCCTTTGAGTCAAGTCATGATCAGCTCAGATTCTAGAAAGTGGCGTAAACCTCTGTGAATGCTTGGTTCAAAACAGCCGTGAAATCCTTTACTATAGAGAACTGTGCATTTTCGATGTCAGGGGCGTCAATGTGGTGTTTGGGATCTAGCTTCGATGGATTGCAGCAGAAGACCATAAGTACCTGACCCCATCAAAACTGTATTCATTAGTCATTGACTCTAACCTTGAGGAAATAGCGTTGTCTAAAACAAAAGAGCCGTTAAAAGTTGTTCAGGAAAAGCTGCCTGGTAGTCAGGTTGGCCTAGAAGTTGAGATTCCTGCGGAGCGATCGCGTCAAGCCTACGAGCAGATCGTGACTCACTTTATGCGTTCGGCTGACATTCCCGGTTTCCGGCGTGGCAAAGTACCCCGTCAGGTTGTGGTGCAGCGCTTTGGCAGTGCCCATCTGAGAGCTGCGGCACTTGAGGAGCTGGTCGAAAAATCCTTCAATGAGGCGGTTGAGCAAGAAAATGTGCCGGCCCTTGGGAATTTCCAGCTGCGTTCTAAATTTGAAGAGCTTTTAGAGCAGTTTCAGCCGGGTGAAGCCTTCAAGTTTAGCGCCAGTGTTGATGTCCCCCCTGAGGTGGTGCTGAAAAAGCGCTCTGGGTTCGAGGTCTCAGCTGAAGAAGTTAAGTACGATCCTGAGCAAGTCGAAAAGATATTAGCGGAACAGCAGTCTTCACGGGCGACCCTGGTGCCTGTAGAGGGTCGCATGGCCCAAGAAGGCGATATGGTTCTGATTGATTTTTCGGGAACCTATTTCCTCGATGAAAGTGAGACCGAATCGGCAGAAATAGAAGGCGGAAGTGCCACTGATTTTCAGCTTGAACTCACGCCCGGACAGTTCATCCCTGGCTTTACAGAAAGCATCGTTGGCATGGCGATCGATGAAGTCAAGGAACTGAAAATCAAGTTTCCC
This sequence comes from uncultured bacterium, assembly GCA_964644325.1. Classification (GTDB taxonomy): domain Bacteria; phylum Cyanobacteriota; class Cyanobacteriia; order Thermosynechococcales; family Thermosynechococcaceae; genus CAZXWR01. The sequence goes on along the minus strand of CAZXWR010000108.1, from coordinate 5,619 downwards.
GATGAATACTTCCAGGAAGACCTGGCGGGGAAAACGGCGCTCTTTGAGATTACCTTGCGGGAAATCAAGCAAAAAGAGCTGCCGGAGCTGGATGATGCGTTCGCGCAAGAGGTCAGCGAATTTGAGACCCTGGCAGAACTCCGCGAGTTTCTAGAAGAACGTTACAAAAACGAAGCACAGGCTAAAACCGATGCCAATGTTGAAGCGGCTTTGCTGGATGCCCTAGTGGCTGAAATGGAGGGAGATGTCCCTGAGACACTCATCACCAATGAAGTGAATTTCCTGATCAATCAAACAGCCAGCCGCCTTCAGGGTCAGGGGATGGATATTAGCAAGCTGTTCACCAAGGAGACGATTCCGGCGCTGCGAGACCGCTTTCGGGATGAAGCAGTGGTGCGCGTGCAGCGAACCATGGCACTAGCAGAAGTTGCTGAGCAAGAGTCGATAGAAGTCACGACAGAAGATCTTGAGAAACGCTTTCAAGAGGTGATTGCGTCAGCCGGCGACCGTGACCTAGACCGCGATCGCCTTAAGGACGTTTTGGAGGAGGAGCTGCTCCAAGAGCAGGTGATTGCCTGGTTAAAGGAGCAATCTGTGGTGACCCTAACAGAGCCAAAACCAGAAGAAGAGCTGGACTCATCGACAGAAAGCGCTGCCAATACCGAAACAGAGACCAGTGAGCCCAAGGCTTCCAAAAAATCGGCCAAAACTAAAACCAGCGAGAAAAAGAAACCAGCTGCGAAATCTGAAGTTGAGCCAGAGGCAGAGACTGACACTGCCGCTAAACCCAAGAAAACAACCCGGCGAAAAACCACAGCCAAGGCGAAATCCACTGAATCACCTGAGGCGGAGGATTGATGCAGCTGACTCACACAGGTGTCTGAGCTGAGGTTTAGTCAGGTTCATCTGTAATATTCCCTGGGGTTTCCCCAGGTTAAGGAGTAGTTGAGGCATAATTAAGCAAAGAGTGCATTCGCCTCTCCAACTTCGATAGGCTGGCGGAGCTTTGTAACCTGCCCTTTAGTCTTTCGTATTAGTCCTTATCAGAAATGTGAAACAGCGAATATGCTCCTCTCACAATCCTCTTTCCCTGTCATCCATGCCATGAGTTCATCAGGATATAACGCTTCACCTCGTCCAGCACAAGCCATTGTGCCAATGGTCGTTGAGCAATCCGGTCGAGGTGAGCGAGCGTTTGATATCTACTCCAGACTGCTGCGGGAGCGTATTGTGTTCCTGGGCGGCAGCGGTGCTTCGCGTGGCATTGATGATGCTATGGCAGATGCCATCGTTGCGCAGCTCCTTTTCCTAGATGCTGAAGACCCCGAACAAGACATCTACGTTTACATCAACTCTCCGGGGGGGTCGGTTACCGCAGGCATGGCGATTTACGATACGATTCAGCATATTCGGCCCGATGTTTGCACCATTTGCTTTGGTCTAGCGGCCAGTATGGGGGCATTCCTTTTGGCTGCTGGCGCTGCCGGAAAACGAATGGCTCTCCCCCACTCCCGGATTATGATTCACCAGCCCCTTGGGGGAGCCCAGGGACAGGCGGTAGATATCGAAATCCAGGCCAAAGAGATTCTGCATCATAAAAATCAGCTGAATCACCTGCTGGCGGATCACACCGGTCAACCCTTTGAACGAATTGAAGCCGATACAGAACGTGACTTTTTTATGTCAGCGGAAGAAGCTCAAAAATATGGTTTGATTGACAAGGTTCTTACTCGTGAAGAACTTGCTAATCAGCGCCAAGCAGTCAGTCAGTGACGTCAAGTAGGCAAAAACTATGTCTAAGTACGACTCCCATCTCAAATGCTCCTTTTGCGGTAAATCCCAGGAGCAGGTTCGCAAACTCATTGCGGGACCAGGAGTCTATATCTGCGACGAATGCGTTGACTTATGTAACGAGATCCTCGACGAGGAGCTGTTTGAGTCAGGGACGCCGCAGCCTGCTACTTCAGCCCCTCGTCGTGAGCCTGCTGTTGAGCGACGGCGCTCTACGACACGCTCTGGGCCAAGATTGACGCTGGGTCAAATACCTAAGCCCGTTGAAATTAAAAATTACCTGGATGATCATGTCATCGGGCAAGATGAAGCTAAAAAGGTTTTGTCTGTCGCTGTCTACAACCATTACAAGCGCCTGAGTCTGCAAAGTGGAGAGGGTGACGGTGCGGGTGAAGACGCAGTCGAGCTTCAAAAGTCGAATATCCTGCTGATTGGCCCAACGGGCTGTGGCAAAACCCTCTTGGCCCAGACTCTAGCAAAGATGCTAGATGTTCCCTTCGCAGTCGCGGATGCCACGACGCTCACCGAGGCGGGCTATGTGGGTGAAGATGTTGAAAATATCCTGTTGCGATTGCTGCAGGTGGCAGACTTAGACGTAGAAGAAGCCCAGCGCGGCATCATTTACATCGATGAAATTGATAAAGTTGCCCGTAAAAGTGAGAACCCTTCCATTACCCGCGATGTTTCTGGAGAGGGCGTCCAGCAGGCACTTTTGAAAATGCTTGAAGGGACAGTGGCCAATGTCCCGCCCCAGGGCGGACGTAAACACCCCTATCAAGACTGTATTCAAATTGACACCACCAACATCCTCTTTATCTGTGGCGGAGCATTTGTCGGGCTTGACAAGATTATCGAACAGCGCACAGGTAAGAAGTCTATGGGGTTTGTCCACTCCGGAGATTTATCGGCGCGTGAGCAGCGTGCGGCCAGTACGTTACGGGATCTGGCACCCGAAGATTTGGTCAAGTTTGGCATGATTCCCGAATTTATTGGTCGAATCCCAGTGATGTCGGTGATTAACCCGCTGGATGAAATTTCCCTCAGTCGGATTTTGGTTGAGCCTCGCAATGCCTTGATTCGCCAATATCAAAAGCTGATGCAGATGGATAATGTCGAACTCGAGTTCCAAGAAGAGGCGGTGCGGGCGATCGCCCGGGAGGCCTACCGCCGCAAGACGGGAGCGCGAGCGCTTCGCGCCATCATAGAAGAGCTGATGCTCGACATTATGTATGAGCTGCCTTCTCGTAAAGATTTAGGACAATGCACCATAACTACTGACATGGTGGAGAAGCGTTCCTCAGCTGAGTTACTCATGCATCCCTCCTCCTTGCCGACCCCAGAATCTGCTTGAGTCTGACTATGCCTTACCTCACCATTCGGGATACGCCCCATTACTACGAATGGATAGGTGCCGCGTCGGGTGGCGCTGAACCCCAAGTTTTAGAACAGCCTGTCGCGGATAAACCTGTCATGGTTTTTCTGCATGGCTGGGGGGGGTCGGCTCGCTATTGGCGATCAACGGCGCTGGCGCTGGCCCCTCACTTTAACTGCTTACTCTATGATTTGCGCGGTTTTGGGCGATCGCAGCTGCCAGGTTCTGCAAAAACGACTGGCCAAGATTGCGACCTCATAACCACCTATGCCCTGGAAACCTATGCGGTAGACCTAGCGGCGCTCCTGGATGGACTGGGGCTGCAGCGCGTCTACTTGAATGCCCATTCAACGGGATCTTCGATTGCTGTTTTATTTCTGAATCGATACGCTGAGCGAGTAGAAAAGGCCGTTCTGACCTGTAACGGCATTTTTGAGTACGACGAACGGGCCTTTAGCCAGTTCCATCAGTTTGGCGGTTATGTCGTCAAGTTCCGGCCGAAGTGGTTAGCCAAAATTCCTGGCATTGATCGCATGTTTATGGCTCGTTTTTTGAGCCAACCGGTGCCGAAGTCAGAGCGTAAGGCTTTTCTCGATGACTTTTTGATGGCTGACGAAGCGGCCGCTCTAGGCACAATGTATACCGCCGTGAGCAAAGAAGCCGCCCTCACAATGCCCTCAGAATTCAGCCAGCTACAGGTGCCGACCTTGCTCGTTGCGGGTGAATTCGATCAGATTATTCCAGCGGAGATGGGCGAGCAGGCGGCGCAGCTCAGTGACCAAGTTGAGTTTGCAGTTATTCCGCAAACGGGCCACTTCCCGATGCTCGAGGATCAATCAACGTACCTAGACAATGTGCTTAAGTTTTTAGATCTCGCGCAAGTTGGCGTAGCAATGGCTTAATTCTGGCCATTTTTGCAGTTTGCTGCTCACGAATAGCGATGAGCACTTCACCCGTGCTGCTGCCACGGGAGGGCAGGGTTCCTTCAGAAATCGCGCGGGTTGAACTCACTGCAATCGTACCCAGTAGACTGAGGCTGATCAGGGATATAAAGCGGCTGCAAGTTTGTCGAGCCATGACGATTAATGATAAGAGGTTACGATATTGAATCCAAGCTTCTCTAACAAACCGCGCTTGATGCAATGGATGTAATCTATGCAGTAGCAGTTGAGGGAAGACAGTCGCGGGTTAGTTCTTACCCCTAGTCGTTATTCAGGGGAGTGAGGTTCCGAGTCATCCCGGAGATTGCAACAGTAAAAATGGAGTGAGGTGGTATGTCACAGTTGGAGCGTTGGCTTAGCATGGCAGAGGATGAACTGACTCAGTACAGTACCGATGCCCGTAAAGTTGAAAAAATTCGCCAGAAGATGGCCCTAGCGCTGCCGCTCCCGGCACTCCAGCAGCTCAAGGCTGACTTATTGGCTGAGAGACCAACGGATGGCATGAGTCAGGCGATCCGCAATCAACGACAGGCGGTGGCACTCCCATTTTGGGGAATTGCAGGGTTGGGTTTGCTATGCGGCATTTCTTTTATGCAGCCCCTAGACTTTTTGGGGACGATTCTGGGTGGGGCGATCGCCATTGCGGTACAGCGTCGCGGCTGGAAACTTCAGGCACAAGACCTGCTGCTCAAAACCATTGAAGATCTAGAGGAGCGGATCCAGAATCCCCAAGCGTAGAGCTGCAATCCCAAAGACTGCAATCCCAAAGACTGCATTAGTTGCCATGACTGACATTCGCGTTTGCTTTATTGGTGATTCATTTGTCAATGGGACGTTAGATGCTACTTATTTGGGCTGGACAGGTCGTCTATGTGTTGATTTGGCCCAAGGCGGTCTAGCGGTCACCTCCTATAACTTAGGGGTACGGCGAGACACGAGCATAGACATCGCGCGACGCTGGCAAGGCGAAGCAAGGGTTCGATTTGCTGATGGCTGCGACAACCGCTTGGTGTTCTCCTTTGGCACGAACGACACCGCTTGGGAGGGCCAGCAACGGCGTGTTGCACTCTCCGAGTCTATTAATTCTGCCCGTCGGATTTTGGACGATGCCCAGCAGTACCCTGCCTTGATGGTTGGCCCGCCCCCGATCGCCGATGCGGCCCACAACCAGAGAACCCAAGAACTCAGCGACCAGTTTGCGACACTTTGTGCTCAGCTTCAGGTTCCCTATCTGGATATTTTTACCCCTCTCAGGCAGTCAACACGGTGGCGGCAGGCAGTGGGACAAGGCGATGGCGCGCATCCTGTTGCCGCAGGCTACGAGGCGATCGCCCAGCTTGTAAAGCAATGGCCCACCTGGCAACAGTGGTTTTTATAGTTTTTCGGGAATCAGCTCAGGCTTCTTGAAGGCAATTTCATCTCTGGGAAGACAGTGGGTTATTGGGTTTTACTCCTAACGTAGTAAGTAGCTAGGCGGAATTAAATGTAAAACGCTCTAGGTCATAATCACCTTTA
>CAZXWR010000107.1:0-11881 GCA_964644325.1 uncultured bacterium | reverse complement strand
CGCCCACCTCTTCGGTCAGCCCGCGGTAAATCCCTTGTAAAAAGGTGTCAGGGAGTGCCAGGAGACGGCCGCCATCGCGGTTCTCAATGAGCCCTGATTCGAGATCGCCCTGGATGTAGGACTCAGGGGCAAAGTAGTTCCCTGGCACCCGCGCGTCTTGGATTAGTTCTTTTACAGAAATCATGTCATGGTTCCTCTTGTGTATGACCGATGGTCGCTATGCGGTCGGTTGCAGGGGCTTTTGGGCACTGGCCAGCACAGTCTGAGCTTCTTCTAGGTAGGGCTGGAGCATAGCAAGCTGTTCAGGGGAAAGGTTGCCCTTGAGCTGGCTTTGCAGGTAGCGGTAGAGCGAGAGCTCAATCTCTTGGATCTGGTAGGCTGCAACTGCATCGGGAATCCAGGCCAAGAGGCGATCGCGCAGAATCGAGACATCATTTTGCAACATCGCCATGGCGCTGTATCGCAGAATGGACAGCCAGTGGATAACGGCCCGCTCTAGCAACTTGGCATCGGTGGTTGGAAATTCTTCGCTGAGGTAGTCAACAGCGGGCTGCATGATCGCTAGCTCGCGATCGCGAATATACTCGTAGGCTTCAATGCGATCTGAGATGGCCCGCACTTCTTGCTGAAAGCGAGACAGGTCTGCATCGCTCAGATAGTGATCGTCCGCTGAGAAAATCAGGGACTGTAGCGTGTTTTCCATGGGTGTTTTCCTTCCCTAAAATAAACTTGAAAGGTCGTTCAAATCGAGCTCGTTGAAGTGGCTCTTGGGAGTAGCCAGCTTGGGAATAACACCAATATTGGCCTGTCCTTCCCAGCAAAAACGGGTGAAAAAGTCACGGACAGGCAGCAGATAAGAGAAGGCCGCTTCTGGGGTATCTCCCACCTCCACTTTGGACAAGCGTCCGTCCCACACAATGCTGCTAAAAAAGTCCTGAACCGTTTGGACACGCCAATCCACCTTGACGGCAGCCTGGGACTTCGGCAACTCGAGAGTGTACCCTTGCCAGGGCAGGCCCGCGAAAAACTGCCCAACCGTTGTTGTGGGCCATTGGGAAACATCTATCATCCGAGATACTCTCCATTTTGGAGTCGCTTCTCGATGTCGCGGGCAGTGCCGCCTTCGGTCTGCCAGAAGCTTGCGGCATCAATCCGGTCTTGCTTGCCCAGCAAGAACTTGCAGTAGGTTTCACCCATCGCGTAGCACTGAATCTCGATGCAGTTGAGCTGCTTTTGAATCAGGCTGGTAAAGAATCCAGAAAACAACCCAGCATAGATGTGACAGACTGGCTTGCCGACATCGCCCAAGGTACGCGCCACGGCAGAGTCAAACACATTGATGAACATGAAGCCGTTTTTCTGCTCGTTCATGTCCACTTCCCAGTTGCCCCAGCCTTGACTGGCCAGAGGCCACCACCAGGTTTCCAGGATGAACGACAGGCTAGCCTGACGAAAATCGTAGCCAAATTCTTTCTCGAACCAGACCTTGAAGACCTCGGCATCCCGCAGGCCCCACTGACGACCCATGCTGTACATGACAACCGAGGAGGCACTGCCCACTTCTTCTTCTAGGCCTTCAATTAAGGCCACGATGAAATCCTCCCCTGCAAAAATATTGCGGGAGTCGTTCCAGTCCAACACTAGACCCGAGGGCTTGTCAAAGGAGAAGAAGTCGCTGAAGCGATAGTGGTGGTGACGTTTGGGATATTTCTTTTTCAGGAGATGATCGACTTTTTGGGAATAGTCCAGCATCGAATTAGAGTTGTCAGAGGTCGTTAGAACCACAGCCAGTTATCCTCCGGAGCGCAGATGTATTGCATAGGTTGAGTGGGCGATTTTAGAGATATGAATTTTGGGCTACCAGAAGCAGTGACAGGATAGGGTGAGTCCCTGACCGGTACCACTACTTGAATTTGCTGTTCTTATACCGAGGTTGGGGAGCGCAACCCATCGGGTTGGACTGCCGAATCAATACAGCTTGCTCTCTTCACCTTGTTCTCATGGTGCCCGCTGCTAGTCAGAAACAATCACATCCAGACTCTGTAAAACCACGGATTTTCTGAATTCGCATTTGTATCTGTAGATGCGGTAAGTCCCTATTGCGTGACTCTCAGCTCAGAGCCGGGATTTTGGGAAATCTTGTGACCGCTTTCCGAAATTGAATTGCTTTGTGCATAACCCTTTGGCTGAATATTTTCCGTCGCCGGATGATGCCCCGCTAGTCTGATATGGGTTAACTATATTAAGGTGAGGGTTTCGTTATTTAGTAAGTTGCCCAACCATACTGGTCGTCGCTGAGAGTTTTGCTGCTTACGCCTGAAATGTATGCACAGATTGAGCAGTAACTCTGAGCCCCTTGAGCCCTTTATCCAACGATCATGAGTTTGTCTACAAAGCTATCGCCGATGTCAAGCTACACGATTCGTCGCTTGATGCAAACCTACAAAGATGCACTGTTGCAGACCGAGCAGACCCCCCCACTCACTGAGATGATGTTGTGGGAGCCGGATGAGCTGCTCAAGCGGCTATCGGTCGATAATGCGGCTTTAACCCAAGTCACTAGCACCCTTGAGGTGTTGGCCCGGGCCTACCAAAGTATGCCAGAAGGGGCACAGCCCTCTGGAACCTTATCAACGGTTGAACAGCAAATTTTCATGACCCTCAAGCTGACGGTGGGGGGGAATAGCATGGGTGCATCCGCCTCAGCAGTGCCTGCAACCCAAGATTTAACTCTTGTTCGAACTCAAAAATATACGGCGGGTGAAATCGTCGGAATTTTGCAGGAGATCCTGAACAGTAGCGCTGTATATCTGGGGCCCAAGATTGCGGGGGATTACTTCAGGTCATGCCAGCCCACCGCTGAATGGCTCAGATACCTAACCATCGGTGAAAAAAATAAATTGAGCTGGAGTGGCCCCGCCAGTGAAGTTTTACTCTCCCAAGAAATCGAGGATGTGCGCACCTGGGTGCAAGATTACCTGAGGCACTGTTCTGAGGTCATTGGTGATTTTGCAGCGCTGCTAGATCCAGCCCTCCTACAAAGACTATCGCTGTTATAGAGGATGCTCTCTTTATCAAGAGTTCCTCACAAATCATGAATGTGGGCAGGAAGACAGCGCTTGCTGCAACGGTCTATTATGTGAGCGTTGGATGGCAATCTGTCGCTACGGTGGCATTAATTGGAGCTCGTTAAGGGTTTGCGAGGTGGCCCTGAGTTGCGATGATAGTACAGCAGCTGATGGGATAAACCATGCCGGACTCTTTAACGGTAAACTTCGTCCAGACGTCCAAGGCCGAAGCCGATGAGCAGATTGCTCGACTCAGTTGGCACAAGCGAGATTGGCTTCAGGTTCCCCTGGCTCGGCAAATTGAACTCCTGCAAAGCTGTCAAGATATTCTGGCTGATCTGGCCGAGAAATGGGTGCAGGAAGCCTCTCATATCAAAGGTCTTGACCCCACCCGCGCGATCGCTGGTGAAGTCTGGTTGACAGGTCCCTATGCAGTTGCTCACTATCTCCGGCGGTTGTTGCGGGCCTTAGAAAGCGATCGCCAACCCTCAATCCCGCAGCTCTGGCAGCAGCATGCGCCCCAAGCGCGTGGGGTAAGGCCGCAGCAGTGGGTGGCCCAAGTGTTTCCGGAAGATTGGTCAGATCGTCTGCTGTGGCTTGGGGTCAAAGGTGAAGTCTGGCTACAGCCAGGTCACCCCCCCACCCAGGGCCAACGGGAACCCATCGCTAAAGGGCAGGTTAGCTTGGTTTTAGGGGCCGGGAATATAGCAGCCATTAGCCCGCTCGATGTCCTGCACAAGCTGTTTGTCGAGCATCAGGTCGTGCTGCTGAAGATGAACCCGGTGAATGCTCGCCTGGGGCCTTTAATCGAAGCCTTATTTGCCCCCCTGCAGGCTGAAGGTTTTTTTGAGATGGTCTATGGAGATGGAGCCCTCGGATCTTATCTCTGTTATCACCCTCAGGTCGATACGGTTCATGTGACGGGGGCACAATCAACCTTTAATGCGATTGTCTGGGGGTCTACGTTGGCAGAACAACAGCTGCGTCGGAGAATCCAAGAACCTAAATTAACCAAGCCCATCACTGCAGAACTGGGCGGGGTGCTGCCGATTGTGGTGGTACCCGGTCGCTGGTCCGCAGCAGACTTAGCGTTTCAGGCCAGTCAGGTTGCCAGTACAGTCACCCACAACGCCAGTTTTAACTGCGTTGCGGGCCAGGTTTTGGTCTTGGCCCGGGGCTGGCCGCAGCGAGACGCGTTTTTAGACCAGGTGCGTCAGGCGCTGCGTCAGGCCGACCCCCGACTGGCCTATTACCCTGGGGCACAGGAGCGCTATCAGGCTTTGATGGAGCATTATCCTCAGGCTGAAGTCCTCGGCATGGAAGCTCCTAATGCAATTCCCTGGACGCTGATCCCAGATGTGGTGCCGCAGCCTCAAGAATATGCCTTAACCACGGAGGCATTCTGTGGCATTCTGGCTGAAACCAGTCTCGATGCTTGCGAACCCGATGCCTTTTTGGCAGCGGCAACAGACTTCGTGAATCAGCAGGTGGCCGGAACCCTTGCCTGTACGCTATTGATTTCTGGCGCTACTCGCCGTCGGTACCGGGTCGCCTTTGAGCAGGCGATCGCCGATCTGCGCTACGGCACCATTGGGGTGAATGTTTGGGCAGGGGCACTCTTTCTGCTCGCGGCCTTACCCTGGGGTGCCTTCCCCGGTCAAACCCTCACGGATATTGGTTCCGGTTGCGGCTGGGTGCACAATACGGCCTACTTAGACCATCCCCAGAAAGCAGTCGTGTACGCGCCCTTCCGCATCTGGCCCACCCCCAGCTGGTTTCCGGGTCACCGCACCCTCCGTCAACTCGGACAGGCAGCGTTTGCGTTTGAACAGCACCCCGGTTTGCAGACGCTATTGCCCCTGCTCTGGGCCGCAGTTCGCGGCTAGCGGCACGTTGTCGCTGGCAGTTCCCTTTAACGCAGCAAGCCAATCATTCCGGTTTAATGGGCAATCTTCGATTGGCGGTGTTCGATGCGGCATCATCAGTCATGCCGCTAATGCCGCATCAGATGATGAAGTTCGTGTCGGTGCCTTGGGCCGCCTGCCAGCTGCGGGCGTCGTAGTAGAGGTCTTCTAGGGTGATGCTGTAGAGGACTTCTTTGAGATGCTGCTGCAAGCGCTGCCAGACGGCCACTGTGACCCAGTCTTCCGCTTTGACAGCCGTGGCATCTCTGGATTGTTCTGGAAACGGCACCAGCCACTCGCCGACGGCTTCCAGAACTTGCCCTAGGGAAATTTGCTGGGGCGATCGCTGCAGCTGGTATCCGCCCTGCGGTCCTCGGATCGAGCGCACAATTTCGGCCCGCCGCAGTTCAATCAGCAACTTTTCCAGATAGGGGGCAGGTAAAGCCTGTCGGGTCGCAATATCCGTGACCGAGGCGGGGCCATAGTTGGGCTGCAAGCTGAGATCTAACAGTGCCTTCACGCTGTAATGCCCTCGGGTCGTTAACTTCATAGGAAGATTGCCTGCGGCTACAAATTAGTAGAAGATATTTTGGAGGATTCACTTTTATCGTTCTGAAAGCCTATCTGAGCAGCACTCTCCCAACCGTTTTCTCAAAGACCTTACCGCATCCTCCGTTCCTAAACCTTAAATCCCTGTTAATCGGTTATTCATGTCACTGCCAGATTCCTTTCGCCGCACCAAGATTGTGGCGACCGTTGGCCCGGCGATCGCCACCCCGGAAAAGCTCCGTGCGGTCATTGAAGCCGGAGCCACCACCCTCCGCCTCAACTTTTCCCACGGAACCCACGACGATCATCGCCGCTCGATTCGTCTGATTCGGCAGATTTCCTATGAGCTCAACCAGCCCGTTGCGATTCTGCAAGATTTACAGGGGCCGAAAATTCGCCTGGGTAAATTTGAGCATGGCCCCATCACCTTAGCTAAAGGCGATCCCTATACCCTCACCAGCCAGGAAACCGTCGGCACCCAGACCATTAGCTCCGTCACCTACCCCCCCCTGGCCACAGAAGTGCCCCAGGGAGCCACAATTCTGCTCGATGATGGGCGGGTTGAAATGCAGGTGGAAGCTGTAGATCCAGCGGCAGGTGCCCTGCACTGTCGCGTTGTGGTGGGCGGGACGCTCTCCAATGCGAAGGGCGTCAATTTCCCAGGGGTTTACCTCTCGATTAAGGCATTGACAGACAAGGATCGCAAGGATTTAGCCTTTGGCCTTGCCCAGGGAGTAGACTGGGTCGCCCTGAGCTTTGTGCGCAACCCAGAAGATGTGCTGGAGATCAAGGAGATCATTGCAACGGCCGGAAAATCGGTGCCCGTGATCGCCAAAATCGAGAAGCATGAAGCGATTGAGCAGATGGAGGAAATCCTGACCCTCTGTGACGGGGTAATGGTGGCTCGGGGCGACCTAGGGGTCGAGTTGCCCGCCGAGGAGGTACCCATGCTGCAAAAGCGGCTGATTGCCACGGCCAATCGTCTAGGCATTCCGGTGATTACCGCGACCCAGATGTTAGACAGCATGGTCAACAGTCCCCGACCGACGCGGGCTGAAATTTCTGACGTGGCCAATGCCATTTTGGACGGCACCGATGCGGTCATGCTCTCCAACGAGGCTGCGGTGGGCAACTACCCGGTGGAGGCGGTGGAGACAATGGCCCGGATTGCCATCCGCATCGATCACGAACGCAATAACTGGCCCAATTTTATGATGGAGCCGCCAACGGAGCGCTCGATTCCCAATGCCATTAGTGCAGCGGTGGGTCAAATTGCGATGCAGCTAGGGGCCAAGGCAATCTTAAGCCTCACCAAAACTGGCGCCACAGCGCGGAATGTTTCCAAGTTTCGGCCCAATATTCCCATCTTAGCCATTACGCCCCACGTGGAAGTGGCCCGCCAGCTCCAGCTAGTGTGGGGGGTGCAGCCGCTGTTGGTGCTCAACTTACCCTCGGTGAGCCAAACGTTTCAGTCCTCGATCAATGCAGCCCTCGAAAAGGACTACGTTGCGGAAGGGGATCTGGTGGTAATGACGGCTGGCGCGCTGCAAAATGTGTCGGGTTCGACCGATCTCATCAAGGTGGAAATTGTCACAGCGGTGATGGGCCAAGGGGTTGGCATTGGTCAGGGGGTGATCAGCGGTCGGGCCCGCATTGCCAATGGGCAAACGGCGCTCAAAAACTTCCACGGCGGCGAAATTTTGGTGGCCTCCCACACCGATTCTGCCCATGTAGAAGCCATCCGCCATGCTGCTGCCATCATCACCGAAGATGACGATCGCCAAGGCCATGCGGCGGTGCTGGGATTGCGGCTGGGCATCCCGGTGGTGGTGGGGGTTAAAAACGCAACCACCATCATTCGGAATGGCACCATCCTGACCCTGGATGTGCCCAGAGGCCTGGTGTATTCCGGCACGCCGGATAACTTTAAGCTGGCATCGGGACTGATGATGTAGCGCTGGGCGATCGCGGGATGGGCTGGCGTTTTCCAGGGACGAGACTGGAGGGCAGCGCACACCACTCCCAGCGGGGCTATGGCACAATAAATCCGGTGGGCTGAAATCTGGCGGGCTGGCAACAGGGTAAAAAGGTATGACAAAGTTTGTGTTTGTGACGGGCGGTGTAGTCTCCAGTATCGGCAAGGGGATTGTCGCAGCCAGCCTGGGTCGATTGCTGAAGTCCCGCAACTATTCGGTGTCGATTCTGAAGCTCGATCCTTACATTAATGTGGACCCTGGCACCATGAGCCCGTTCCAGCACGGGGAAGTGTTTGTGACCGATGATGGCGCTGAAACCGACCTCGACCTGGGCCACTACGAGCGCTTTACCGATACCCCCATGTCCCGGCTCAACAGCGTCACGACAGGGTCAATTTACCAGGCGGTTATCAATAAAGAGCGGCGCGGGGACTACAATGGCGGCACCGTTCAGGTGATCCCCCATATCACCAATGAAATTAAAGAGCGCATTTTACGGGTGGCCAAACACACTACCCCCGATGTGCTAATTACCGAGATTGGTGGCACGGTGGGCGATATTGAATCGCTGCCCTTTTTAGAAGCCATTCGGCAGTTCCGCAAAGAAGTGGGTCGCCAGAACATGCTCTACATGCATGTCACCCTGATCCCCTGGATTCCAGCAGCGGGGGAAATGAAGACTAAACCCACTCAGCACTCGGTCAAAGAGCTGCGCTCCATTGGTATTCAGCCTGATGTCCTGGTCTGCCGCAGCGATCGCCCGCTGTATCCTGGCATCAAAGAAAAACTCTCGGAGTTTTGCGACGTCCCCGTGGAGTCAGTGGTGACCTCCCTGGATGCCGACAGCATCTATGAAGTGCCGCTGATTTTGGAGCGAGAGGGCCTTGCCGAACAGGTGCTAGGTATCTTGCAGATGGAAGCTCGCCAGCCCGACCTAACCCAGTGGCAAACGATCGTCAATCAGCTCTATAGCCCCACCCAGGCCGCAGAAATTGCCATTGTGGGGAAGTACGTGCGCCTCAATGACGCCTACCTGTCGGTGGTGGAATCCCTGCGCCATGCGTCCCTCTCCCTGGGTATTTCCGTGAACCTACGCTGGGTGGATTCTGAAGTGCTGGAACAGGAGGGGGCAGCGGCCCACTTGCAGGGAGTGCATGGCATTATTGTGCCGGGGGGCTTCGGGGTGCGAGGCGTGGACGGCAAAATTGAGGCCATCCGCTATGCGCGAGAGCAGCATATTCCCTTCTTGGGACTTTGTCTGGGGATGCAGTGCTCTGTGATTGAGTGGGCCAGGAATGTCGCTAACCTAGCAGAGGCCCACAGCGTTGAGTTTAATCCCGAAACTCCCCATCCCGTCATTAACTTACTGCCCGAACAGCAGGACGTGGTAGACCTGGGGGGTACCATGCGAGTCGGGCTTTACCCCTGTCGGCTGCTGCCGGAGTCGAAGGTCTTTCAGCTGTACCAGGAAACGGTTATCTATGAGCGCCATCGACATCGCTACGAGTTTAATAACGCCTATCGCACCCTCTTTTTAGAGTCGGGCTACCTGATTAGCGGCACGTCTCCCGACGGTCGGCTGGTGGAAATCATTGAGCGCCCCGACCACCCCTTCTTCATCGCGACGCAGTTCCACCCGGAATTTCGGTCTCGACCCAGTACCCCCCACCCCCTGTTCGCCGGGTTTATGCGGGCAGTCATTGACCGGGGTGTCCCCTCCCTACCCCAGGATGACCCTGCGCTGCACCACGAGTCCGCATTACCGAGCGAGTCCATGGCGGTGAACTAGCTGCCAGGCCAGTCGTGCTGCGCCAACGGTACCCGCACGATTGCCCAGCTGCGCCACTAAGATATGCAGTCCTTCCCGAGAGGTAGGCATCACCCGTGCCTCAATCTCAGCGTTGAGGGCTGGCAAAAATAAATCGGCACTGGCACTGATACCGCCGCCCAAAATTACGGCTTCTGGGGTCAACACATAGAGGGAACTGGCAATGCCCGCTGCCAGTTCTTGACCGTAGCGCTGCCAGAAGGCGATCGCCTCTGGGTTGCCCTTGCGGGCTTGTTGGGCCAGCTGGTGCGGCTCTAGCCCCGTGCGCCGCCGGATGGCCTGAATGGAAACATGCTGTTCCAGGGAACCGCGATTGCCGCTGTTGCAGGGATGTCCATTCAAATCAACGCTGACCAAGCCCAGTTCTCCTGCTGCCCCACGGCGGCCTTTGTACAGCTGCCCCCCCATAAAAATCGCGCCCCCTACCCCTGTTCCCAGGGTCAGTAAAATCAGATCTTGAAACCCTCGACCTGCCCCCAGCCAAACCTCACCCTGTCCCGCACAGTTGGCATCGTTATCGATCAGGGTAGGTAGACCCGTCAACCGCTCCAGTTCGTCGGCGAGGGGCACATCATGCCAGCCCTCCAGGTTAATGGCAATCCGGGCAATCCGGCCTGTGGCGTCGGCGGGGCCAGGCATCCCCAACCCAAGGGCGATCGCCTGCTGTTCGGGATTGAGCGCGGCGATCGCCGTGGCAATGGCTGGAATGACGGCAGCGGGCGTGGCGGGTTGCGGGGTATCAATCGTCAGGGACTGGCAGCAATGCCCGCTCTCGGTAAAGCGACCGAGCTTGATGGCAGTGCCACCGACATCCACCCCAATGACCTGGTTTTGCATGGGGGATCAGGCCGCCACAGGCACGAGGAGGGCCACTGCATAGGCAGAAATGCCTTCTTCACGGCCTTCGGGACCCAGTTTTTCATTGGTGGTTGCTTTGACCCCCACCTGATCGGGGGCCACCTGCAAAACCTGGGACAGGCGATCGCGCATGGCGCTGATATGGGGTTTGAGTTTAGGGCGCTCGGCCACCACCACCGCGTCAATATTGCCCACCTGCCAGTGGCGATCGCGGATGAGCTGATTGACCTGGGCCAGCAAGTCCAGACTATTGGCTCCAGCCCATTGCGGGTCAGTGGGGGGGAAGTACAGACCAATATCCCCCAGGCTCAAGGCTCCCAGCAGCGCGTCCATAATCGCGTGGGTTAAGACATCGGCATCGCTATGCCCTAAGAGGCCCAGTTCATGATCCAGGGTGATCCCCCCCAAGATGAGCGGACGGCCCGCGACGAGGCGATGAATATCATACCCATTCCCAACCCGTAGCTGCACCATGCCGTACCTTTGTATTGACGATTCTTCCGGGAGGTTATCCTATCATCTGATGGTTTCACAACCCAGCGCTTCACTCAAAATGCCAGCAGCCGCTATGTTCTGGATGCTTTGGCGGGGTTTGCCGGGTGTCGCCTCAATTCCGAGAGGGTTACAAGTTGAAAATGGCGTTTGAGATAGGGCAGAACCCTCTCTAAAGTCTGGTAGGTGCGCTGTCCCCAGGCAGCGTTGGGGCCGCTATCGTGCAGCACGATAATGGCACCCGGACGTACATTCTGGCGAATGAACCAAGCTGCAAACACCGCTGAGGGAATGGCAGTGTCGTAGGGCCAGACGGAGCCTAGCGCCACTTGATAGCCCTCTTGAGCCGCGATCGCCTTCATTCTCGAGGTGCACCATCCCCCACCCGGTCGCATCCAAGTCTGCTGGGCATAGCGATCCAGAACCTGCTGGGCCGTTCGTAAGTCTGCCTGGAAGCGATCGCCCAGCTGAATACTGGGTTCATCCTGGGTCATGTGGTTCCCGAGCTCATGGCCATCGCGCACCATCTGGGCCACAACCGGGTCAAGACTACCTGGCGACGATTCGCGCTGCTGCACTTGACTAGAAATCAGGAAAAAAGTGGCATGGACTTGATGCTCAGACAGTAATTGCAACAGCTGGGCCGTGGAATTTTGGCCAGTGGGTAAGGGAACAGTTGCGGGGCCATCGTCTATCGTGAGCGCGACTAGTGGCTTTTCCGGGGGCTGTTTCAGGGACGGTTGCGCTGGGATGCGGTAGGTGGCGCCTGGACAAATGACAGGCGACAGAATCTGGATCAGCCACACCTGCTGCATGAGACAGAGCCAGCCAACCAAGCACCCGAAGACCGCCATCAGTAGGGCGATCGCCTGACGCCAGCGTTTGTTAAATATAGACATTTACAACAAGGGGAAAGGGGGAATGACCCAGCCAACCCAAAGAAGTGCTGGGTCAACCGACACCACAACCTGCATAAAAAACCTCACCACATTAAAATGATTCTCAACCGTGTTTCTACCCTCAATTGTTGTAATTTTTTGTAGACCTCCAGCAGAAATCGAGCTAGGGTCTTAGGTACGAAGGTAGCAACCTCTACGAAAATAGAGCTTCAAATAAACAACGCTTTGTCCTGAATTTAGGGCGAGACGCTATGACCCGGATATCTCACGAGTGCAGAGGAATCGGGGTCAAAAACCAGCGAGAATG
>CAZXWR010000106.1:0-11906 GCA_964644325.1 uncultured bacterium | reverse complement strand
ATCTGAGCAAACACATCGGGTTCAATGCGAGTGGCCATCACACAGGAGTGAGTAGACAACATGGCATGGAAAATTTTGACCAGCTGCTCAGGGGTCTTCCCTGGCCCCCAAATAACTTCTGGGAACCCGGTTCGTAACGCACGATGGTGGTCGATGCGGGCAAAATCACCCACGGGCTCATAGGCAAAATGCTTGAGTTGGTTCAGCGCAGTGTCTGGAGTCATTTCCCCCACAGCCACAGCCTCCAACAATTTCCGCAGATGTTCAGGCTGACTCACGTTCAATCCCCAATCAATACAGCAACATGCAAATAGACCGAAAAAATGCCGAGTCATGGCTCGGTTTAACCCCTGGGTGGAATACCCAAATGTCACTCACCCTCAACCCGCCGATCCTCAGAAACGGAAGGCACCTGGAAGCGTTGGTTGAGAAAATCAAGCTGCTGATACAGCATTTGCGTCTGGGGCATGGGCACACCCACGGCCGCCGCTGCCTGTAGCGGATTATAAAACATGGCTTCAATTTCCATGGGCCGCCGTAAATCAGCATCAATTTTCATACTGGTTTGATACGGATGCATCTTGGCGGTAAGGGTCAGCATGTGTTCTATAAATTCTGGCTTAATCAGGCAGTGATACCCAGCAGCAGCCGCGGCAACTTCTTGCATGAGGGTGATGACCAGCTTGCGCATGCTGGGATTATTCACTAACTGGTCAGTTTGGGCATTCAGAACTACGGATAGCCCATTAAATGGAATATTCCAAATTAATTTTTGCCAGCGTGCTAGACGGAGGTTCGGGGTCAGCGTGATGGGCAGCTGAGCTTGCCGAAAGTCGGCCGCGATCTGCTCTAAACGCGGCGAAATTTGGCCACCTGCGGCATTCCCCCAATACTCGCCCAGGGTAATTTGGCCGTAGTCTAAATGCCGGATATGTCCTGGCCCAACTTTGTTAGAGCATAGGAAGCACAGGCCCCCAATCACCGCCTCTGGCCCCACGATGCGCGCCACCGCTTCTTCAATTCCCAAACCATTCTGCAACACCACAACGGTGCCACCCGGTTTCAAGACGGCGGGCAATAAATGGGGGAGAGACTTATTTTGAGTTGACTTCAGCGCCACCACCACCACATCACAGGGCGGCATGGCTTCGCAGGTGTCATAAGCATTCACCGTTGTCAAAGCAATATCCCCGAGGGGAGACTCAAGGTTTAACCCATGGGCTTTGACCCATTCATAATCACTGCGCAACAAGAAATGAGTCTCAATGCCACTCTGACAGAGACGACAGCCATAGAAGCCCCCCAGGGCACCTGTCCCGATAATTCCGTAGCGGCGCATGGGGCAAATTTACTCAATCGAAGGGTGATGCAGGATCGCAGAATTCATCGTGCCAGCAGGTTGACAATCCGGGAGCGCTCTAATGACAAACCCTAGAGGCAAGACTCCAGGGCTGATAGTTTGAACTTAACCAAAAAACGCGATCGCCAAATGGTGGGCCGCTTACTTCTTGGGAGAAAGGAACATGATCATGTTCCGACCTTCTCGCTTTGGAGCCTGCTGGACTTCCGCAAAATCTTTTAGATCATCGGCCATCCGCTTGAGTAAGGCTTCTGCCAAGTGGGAGTGCTGAATTTCTCGACCCCGAAAATTGACCGTCGCTTTCACTTTATCCCCAGACTTCAAAAAACGCTGGGCATGATTGACCCGCACCTGATAGTCATGGGGTTCAATTTTGTAGCGCATTTTCACTTCTTTAACATCGGCAGTATGCTGCTTTTTGCGAGCTTCCCGCGCTTTTTTCTCTTGCTCAAACTTAAACTTGCCATAGTCCATGATCCGGCAAACAGGCGGGTCGGCTTTATCGCTGACCAGCACCAAATCTAGATCTTTCTCTTCGGCAATCCCCATGGCTTCCCGAGGCGGCATAATGCCGAGCTGATCGCCATTGACATCTACAACTCGAACCTGGGGAAACCGGATACGCTCGTTAATATTGGGCAGATCTTGCTGTGATTTTCTAATTGGAGCCACAGTTGCTGAATTAAAAATAAACGGTAATGAAATTAGCGTAAACTACAGTCGGGGCTGCCCTCGATTCTACCGCTTAAGGCTTGGGAATTTCATTCACGGGCCACATATTTTATATTTCATTACGCACCAGACTGCTGCCCCTAAAGCGATACCTGGAACCCACCCTGAGCTGAGAAACGCTGTAGTCTTTGAGAAAGGCGACTGTCAGTATGGGGGTTACCTTCAGACAGCGGTACGATGACCGCTGGCATCGGTAGAACCCAGCCCTACCTTAGCCTTTGCCCTGTGAAAATCCTGTAAATCAGACTGTCCCATGGCGTACTCCTCGCTAGGATTCCCCAAAAGGAGCGCTACTTTCGTCTTGGGTCTACAGTTTCTAGCTCATTTAGGCGAAACGTGACAATTTTAGTCCAGTTGCCACCCTCAAAAATAACAGCGGCACGACCATCGCTGACCCGCTGTACCTGCCCTTCATAACGATGGTAGGTGTCATTGAGATTGGTCACCCGAACAGTAGACCCTGGCAGAATCAGCGGTGTTTGCATAGTTAGCAGTTCAAGCAGTTCAGTGGGAATTTTTTACTATTCTACAGGAGCCGAGCGGTTCCAGCCGCAGGATACTAACGCCGAAAGGTATAGGTTTTGGGCTTAATATGGGCCTGGCTGGCCACGGACTCAATCACCCCAATGGCCATAAAGTTTGTTAAGAGCGCGGAGCGGCCATAGCTAAGCCAGGGGAGCGGAATCCCTGTAACGGGAGCTAGCCCAATGGTCATGCCGACATTAATCATGATTTGAAACAAGAGCATTGACAAAATGCCAATGCACAGCAAAGAACCAAAGTTATCCTTGGATTCGTTGGCGACTTTAATGAGCCGCACACACAGTAGCCAAAACCCCAGCATCAAAACCAAGCAGCCCACGAGACCAAATTCTTCGCCCAATGCTGAAAAGATAAAGTCCGTATGCTGCTCCGGGATGAAGTCCAGTTGCGTCTGGGTGCCTTGATTAAGACCCCGCCCCCAAATTTGGCCAGCGCCAATGGCAATCCGCGACTGGATCAGGTGGTAGCCTCCCCCCAGGGGATCTTTATCAGGATCCAGAAACAGGATCAGGCGATCGCGCTGGTAATCTTGCAGCAGTCCCCAGAGAAAATGCCCAACGGTTGCTGCACCCAGATTGATCACCATTGCCAGCGTTGCACTCAGCCAGGGCTTGGGGAGGCTAAACCAGGCGGTCAATCCCATCGCCACTGTCCAACCCACCCAAATCGGGATGGCATAGGCGGAGGGTAGCGGAATATTCAGCAAAATCGCGGAAATTAACGGCGATAGGATCAAGACAATCCAGCCGCCGCTGGTATTGCTCCAGTAGAGCATCCCCAGGGTAATGGCCCCAAAAACCAAGGAAGTGCCCAGGTCTGGCTGTAAGAAGACAAGAGCCCAGGGGAAGGCGGTAATTAAAACGGTGCGCAGGACGAGGGGGATGGTGACGGCTGGCCGATGGTGCAGCAGTGCCGCCAGGGAAATAATGACCCCCAGTTTGGCAAACTCGGAGGGCTGAACATTAAAGCCAAAGATGGGAATCCAGCGCTGGGACCCTAGCTCGGTGACGCCCACAAATTTGACGGCCAGCAGCGAGAGGCAGGTTAGTCCATAAATGACCCAGTGCCAAGACAGCAAAATCCCATAGGGAATCTTAGAGAAGACGAGTACGATGAGGACGCCAATGAGTCCAACGGACGCATGGGACATCCAGCTAACCTGCTCAGTACTACGAATCAGTACTGACCCCATCAGCGTCAGGAGAATGGGGATCACAAATAAAAACGGATCCAGTCTGAGCCAGGGGGTCAACCAGGCGACAGGGGGATTGGTTTGCCTTGACCGGCTAGAATACATTGGCTGTCGAAGCACGATCAATACCCAAGATTAAGTTAACGCTGCGACAGAAACACGGGCCGCCACCTGAGCGGCGATCGCCTTAAAGGCTTGAGCGGAAGCACAATCTGGGTTGGCGACCACAATGGGCACCCCGCGATCGCCGCCTTGGCGCACAGGAATCTCGAGGGGCACCCCGCCAATCAACGAAACCCCCAGCTCCTGGGATAATTTCTCACCCCCCCCCGAGCCAAAAATATCGTATTGCTTGTCCGGCTGATCGGGCGGGATAAAGTAGCTCATATTTTCAACCACCCCGAGGACATTCACCCCCAGCTGCTGAAACATGCGTAGCCCTTTGCGCGCATCTAAAATGGCGACATTTTGGGGCGTGCTGACAATGACCACCCCCGCCATTGGAACGGCCTGAGCCAAGGTCAGCTGGGCATCGCCTGTCCCCGGCGGCAGATCGACGATCAGGTAATCTAGCTCACCCCAATCCACCTGGTACAAAAACTGGCGGATAATGCCGTTGAGCATCGGCCCCCGCCAGATCACAGGCTGGTCGCGGTCGATTAAAAAACCCATCGACACCAGCTTCACGCCATGATTTTGGGCCGGTTCTAGAATGTCTCCCTGTTCTTCTTTGCGTACTTCAATGATGGCATCTTCCAGCCCCAGCATCGTGGGGACATTTGGGCCGTAGATATCAGCGTCGATCATGCCGACTGTGGCTCCAGACTGGGCCAGGGAGACGGCTAGGTTGACCGAAACCGTGCTTTTGCCCACTCCCCCCTTGCCGCTTGATACCGCAATGATGTTTTTGATGCCTGGAATTCCGGTTCGATCGGGCAAACTTTTCTGCTGCGGCGTTTCTGCCGTCACTTCAACGTCAATCGTTTCCACCCCTGGCAGCGTTTGGATGGCTTTTTTACAGTCCTCCACGATAAATTCACGCAGGGGACAGGCCGGGGTCGTCAAAACCAGCGTGAACTGCACATGCCCGTCGTTGATTTCGACATTGCGGATCATGTTCAGCTCAACCAAGCTTTTTTGGAGTTCTGGATCTTGAACAGGACGCAAGACATCCAGCACGGAGGCGGTAGATAACATGGGTTTGAGGCTCAGGGTTTCAACGGCTGCGACGGGACATCATCACCACAATTCCACAGGGGTAGTGGGGCTGCGACCTGCTTCAGCAGCAAGTCAACGCTTGGGACATTGCCTCCCTACTCCTGAATTGAGGGATGGGCATCTGACTTAAAAATCTTAGCTTAGGGTTGAACGAGACGGGCATAACATCCCACCTGATCCCCGGATTCTCGCTCAAGTTCCAGAGGGCACCCGGCAATGGCTAGTAGTCGAAGCAAGTGTTACGGGGCGATCGCAGCCGACGGGTCATGACATTCAGGTTCTCAGTTTCAGCTGCTTCAGCCAGCTGCTCAGCCACCTTCGCCGCGTAGCCTTTGAGGAATGACCACACAAAAGGGGCCATCCACCCCCGCAGCATGACACAGTAAGAGATATAGGTGCCACACACGCTGGCTTCAATCTGGTAAGTGACGCGCTCTTCTAACCCCGGCAATCCGAGAATCCGGCAGCTGAGGAGCTGGCGCGGCCTTACACCCTCCACAAATACGCGGAAGGGCAGCGGCACCCAGCGGCTAATCGCCTGATAAATGAGACCCGGCTTAGGCACCAGTCCATAGGGAACGTTTGTGCGCAGAATCAAGGGATGCCAAGAGACATCCGTTAAATCCATCACCTTTTTCCAGGCCAGTTCCACTGGGGCAGAAGAAAGGGCGCGATACCGGCGCACAAAAGTCCAGTTCAGCTGAGACGGATGCTGGCGAGAGACAGTAGAAAACCAAAAACGCATCACGGCTCTTTCTCCTCACACGGTGATTAACGTTGGGTCAGGCAATCATCTAGCCTCATCCTATCGGTTTCACCCGCTGGCCTCAATCAGCAACCAGCGTCGGAAATTGGATGGCGATCGCCTTTTGGATCAGTTTACGGGATGCATAACGGGGTTACGGCTGAAAAACAGATTCAGTTTACGACTGTCCCCCCAGATCCGTCTTTTCTTTCAGCGCCATAAAACATAGGCTCAGTTTGCATAAGTTTACCTCAGCGCCCTGAAAACGCGCCTAGGGGCAAAAGTAACTATTTTTAATAATGGCATTTATTTTCAGGCGACTGACTGACCGCAGCTCCAACCCAACCGGATGCGTCTGAGCGGAAATACAAATCTAACCTGGGGCGATGAATTCCGATCCCTGCCCCATTGCGATCGCCAAGGATTCCCAATATTCCTCGCCAGGTGAAGCCAGAGCAGTACCCAATCGCGTCGTCAACTCTCCTGGGCTGATTTTTCTCCCTAGACAGGGTCAAGTCAAAACCGTGCGGGGAACGACCAACAACGGCCCATCAATCAAAGCCTGGGATTTTTTGGGTATTGTTCTGAATTAAATTAAAAAGAACTACTAAATTTGAATAAATCACGTTCAATATCATATAGCGACAAAAAATAGATTTATTCAATCAAGATTCTTATTTAATAGCTATAGATTTGTTTTACAGCCCTTGTTGTCCTTTCCATCTGGGTGAGATTGCACAATAATGCGGTCAGACCCCCTGAAGAGCTTGCAACTTTGAGTTCACGCTTCAGACATGGACTTCAGGGACAGCTTTTCAGCAAAACCATTGGAGAGGACGCAAAGTGAAACTTGCAGTTTACGGAAAAGGCGGGATTGGTAAGTCAACAACGAGCTGTAATATTTCTGTGGCGTTGGCTCGTCGAGGCAAGAAGGTTTTACAGATCGGCTGCGATCCTAAGCATGACAGCACCTTTACCTTGACTGGATTTTTAATTCCCACCATCATTGATACCCTACAGGCCAAAGACTACCACTACGAGGATGTTTGGCCGGAAGATGTGATCTACAAGGGCTATGGCGGCGTGGATTGCGTGGAAGCGGGTGGCCCCCCGGCTGGTGCGGGCTGCGGCGGCTATGTGGTGGGTGAAACCGTCAAGCTGCTGAAAGAGCTGAATGCCTTTGATGAGTACGACGTCATTCTGTTTGACGTCCTAGGAGACGTGGTGTGTGGGGGCTTTGCTGCGCCTTTGAACTACGCCGACTACTGCATGATTGTGACCGACAACGGCTTTGATGCCCTGTTCGCCGCCAATCGGATTGCGGCTTCTGTCCGGGAGAAGGCGCGCACCCACCCCCTTAGGCTGGCAGGGCTGATTGGCAATCGCACCTCCAAGCGAGATCTGATTGATAAGTATATTGAGACAGTGCCCATGCCGGTGCTGGAAATCCTGCCCCTGATTGAAGACATTCGCGTGTCGCGGGTGAAGGGGAAGACCCTGTTTGAGATGGCGGAGTCGGATCCTTCATTGGACTATGTCTGCGATTACTACCTGACCATTGCCGATCAGCTGCTGGCCCAGCCGGAGGGCGTTGTGCCCAATGATTCCCCCGATCGGGATTTGTTTGCGCTGCTGTCTGACTTCTACCTGAACCCGGTGCAGCCTAAAACCGCCGATGCCGAGCTGGATCTGATGATGGTGTAGAACGCACCCTTGGGCCACAGTGCCAAGCACCGATTGGCCCGACTGCCTCATTGATCGAACGGTGGGAGTGGCTGCCCTAGCCACTGCCGCTGTGTCCATCCCTATTCGAGAAGGAACCTGTAACCGATGACTTTGGCTGACGCCCAACCCCAAGCGCTGAATTTTGAGTGCGAAACCGGGAACTACCATACCTTTTGCCCCATTAGCTGTGTAGCGTGGCTCTACCAAAAAATTGAAGATAGTTTTTTTCTGGTGATTGGCACGAAGACCTGTGGCTATTTCTTGCAGAATGCCATGGGGGTCATGATTTTTGCCGAGCCCCGCTATGCGATGGCTGAACTCGAAGAAGGCGATATTTCAGCCCAGCTCAACGACTACGAAGAACTCAAGCGGCTGTGTTTGGACATCAAGCGCGATCGCAATCCCAGCGTGATTGTCTGGATCGGCACCTGCACCACCGAAATTATCAAGATGGATCTAGAGGGCTTGGCGCCGCGCCTGGAAGCGGAGCTGGGCATCCCCATTGTGGTGGCGCGGGCCAATGGCTTAGACTATGCCTTCACCCAGGGCGAAGATACGGTGCTGGCTTCCATGGCTCACCGTTGCCCCAGCAAGGCACCCGTGATCGAAGCAGAAAAGAAAGAACGCAATGCGATCGCCTCTCTCATGAACTTTGGCAAGCAAAAAGAAGTGATCGCCACCGAAGAGACCCAGTACCACAACCATACCCCCCTGGTGCTGTTTGGTTCGTTGCCTGACCCCGTCGTGACCCAGCTCACCCTGGAGCTGAAACGACAGGGAATCAAGGTGAGCGGCTGGCTCCCCGCGAAGCGCTTTACTGAACTCCCCGTGATTGAAGAGGGCTATTTTGTGAGCGGGGTGAACCCCTTCTTGAGCCGCACCGCTTCCACCCTGATGCGTCGCCGCAAGTGTAAGCTGATTGGCGCCCCCTTCCCCATTGGCCCCGATGGCACCCGAGCCTGGCTGGAAAAGATCTGTTCTGTCCTGGGCATTGAACCCCAAGGCTTAGCGGAGCGCGAGGCCCAAATTTGGGAGAGCCTGGAAGACTACCTAGCGCTCGTGCGCGGGAAGTCGGTGTTCTTCATGGGAGACAACCTGCTGGAAGTCTCCTTAGCTCGGTTCTTAACCCGCTGTGGCATGACGGTGCAAGAAGTGGGGATTCCCTACATGGACAAGCGCTATCAGGGGGCTGAACTGGCGCTCTTAGAATCCACCTGTCATGAGATGGGTGTGCCCGTGCCGACCATCGTCGAAAAGCCCGATAACTACAACCAGCTCCAGCGGATTCGCGACCTAGACCCCGACCTGGTGATTACCGGGATGGCCCATGCCAATCCCCTCGAAGCCAGGGGCATCAGCACAAAATGGTCAGTGGAGTTCACCTTCGCCCAAATCCACGGGTTTACCAATGCCCGCGATATTTTAGAGCTGGTAACGCGTC
Organism: uncultured bacterium; assembly: GCA_964644325.1. Taxonomy (GTDB): domain Bacteria; phylum Cyanobacteriota; class Cyanobacteriia; order Thermosynechococcales; family Thermosynechococcaceae; genus CAZXWR01. The sequence goes on along the minus strand of CAZXWR010000106.1, from coordinate 2,950 downwards.
CGCTCCGGCGCAATAACAGTTTGAAGGGCCTGGGCTGGGAAAAACTGGTGCAGGAAGAAGCCCAGGTCTAACACCGATGCTTTGGCAACTGACGACCTAATCGCTCATAGTTTGGCTTGATGAAGCATCATCAAGCCTTTTTTTGTTCCAAACCTTGAAACAGGCCGTTGTCCTTACGGTGCTCAGAGGATAATAGGGTCAGCAGCGCCTGCTACGGTTCGCCGGGGCCATTCCAGCCCCCAGACCTGGTTCGTGTTCCCTAACTGCAATTCAGTTTTGAGGCAGGCGAATTAGTTTTTGGGCCGAGGGAAAATCCTGAAATTGGGCAAGCTATACCTAAGGGAGGGCCAGGGGCATCACCCACTTGCTGACTTGCCGACCTACAGCCCCCGATCGTTGCCAATGAACGCCAGACCGTTGGTCATTGTCAAACTATCTAGGTAAAAAGAGCAGATGGCTCATCCACTTAAAAGGCTAAAGCGTTTTCTCCGTCGTCCTTTTTGGAGCATACTCCTGCTTGTTTTAGGTCTGGGGGGCTACGTCCATTTCATTGAGCCAAACTGGTTTGATGTGCACACGGTCACCCTGGAGCTACCCAACTTAGCGCCAGAGTTTACCGACTATCGCATCGTGCAGATCTCTGATATCCATGCAGATCGCTGGATGACACCCAACCGATTGCAGAAAGTGGTGAACCTCGTCAATCAACAGCAGCCCGACTTGGTGGCGCTAACCGGAGACTACATCACGCGATCGCCTGCCCAATATGCACCCACCCTGACGACCCTGGCTGGGTTAACCCCCCACGATCGGAGCGTAGCCGTGATGGGCAATCATGACGCTTTTACCGATCAGGACTATATTCAGGAAACTCTAGAGCAAGCCAATGTTCAGGTCTTACTGAACCAGAGCCTCACCTTAAAGCGCGGCAACGCCCAGCTCAATATTGCAGGCGTTGGCGACGTTTGGGCCAATCAAGCGGATTTGCCCCAGCTACTGACCACCCTACCGACAGCAGGCGCTGCCATTTTGTTGGCCCATGAACCCGACTTTGCGGACCAGACAGCTGCCACCCGTCGATTCGACCTCCAGCTCTCCGGGCATTCCCACGGGGGGCAGGTCTACCTTCCCGGCATCCAGCGTGTTCTGCCGCGCTTGGCCTACAAGTACCCTTCTGGCCTTTACCCCGTCCAGGCCATGCTGCAATATACCAATCGCGGCATCGGCATGGCCCCCCTCCATCTGCGGCTCAACTGCCGCCCCGAAATCACGGTGTTTCACCTCAAGGCCATGACCCCTACCTGAATGCTGCATCCTGGCCTGATTCGCGAAGATCCCGGATTAAGAACCTTACAGCTCACCGCTTCATGACCGCCTCAGCCGCTCGCCATGCATCCAGTCCCGTCAAAATATCGCGCCATTAAACCGATGTCCTCTCCCATGTTCCCTGCTCGTCGCTTGCCCTGGCAGTCCGCCCTGGTTTTGGGTCTTATGAGCCTGATCGGGGGTTGCACCTTTTCTTCGCCTGGGGATCAGTCCGCCCAGTCGGGGTTTGAGGTGAAATTTTTAGTGGGTAGCGCCCTGAACGAGTTTTGCCAGCAGGCGATCGCCGCGTTTAATGGACAGCGCCCCCAGCTAGCAGATGGCAGTGCGTTTTATGTCACCTGTGAAGCTAAAGGCAGTGGCGATGTGGTATCGGACCTTATCAATCAGGCCCAGCAGCTCAAGTCTGGCACCCTGGAGGCCGAAAGCCCCGACTGGCCCACCCTCATTTCAGTGGATGGGGATATCTACCAGGAACAGCTAGCCTATCAGGTCAATCAGCTATTTCCGGGTCAGTCCTACATTCCAGGCGTGACGGATGCGCCGCTCCTGGCCAACAGCCCAATGGTGTTTATGGTGCGTTCGGATCTTGCTCCAAGCCTGCGCCAGACCCCTGACCCTTTTCAAGCAATCCTCACGGCTAAAACCCATAAAGACTTAGACCCAGCGAGCGATCCGATTCAGATTCGCTACGTCCATACCGCCCCCACCCGTTCTAACTCAGGGCTGCAAACCCTAGTGGCCCAGTTTGCCTCCGTGGCCGGAAAGTCCCCTGAACAGCTAACGGCAGCCGACATAACCCAGTTTCAGGGTAAAGTGCAGCAGATTCAAAATAAAATTACCCGCTACGGTGTTTCGACCCATGCACTGTCCACGGCAATGGTACAGAATGGCCCCTTCTGGGCATCGGTGGGATCGGTGTACGAATCTTCGGTGATTGAAGCCAACGGCCTGGTTCCGTCGGGTCAACCCCGTTTTGAAGCCGTTTACCCGCAGGCCACGTTCACCTCAAATATGCGCGGCATTTTAGCCAATGGCCCCTGGATCTCAGCCCCAGAAAAAGAAGCCGCTCAACAGGTGATGGACTACCTGCGATCGCCTGCGGCACAGAAAATTGCCACCGATTTAGGTCTGCGACCTGGGGTTCCTGGCATTCCCTTGGGGGCAAAATTTGCACCCGAGTGGGGCGTACAGCCAAACCCCAGCTATGACTCCTATCGAGTTCCACAGCCTCCGGTGGTAGAAGCCATGCTCCAGTCCTGGCAAACCTATGCTAAAAAGCCGTCCCAGGTGGCCATTGTGATTGACTCATCTGGGTCGATGCGAGGCCAAAAGCTGGCGGCTGTGCAGTCTACGCTCCAGTTTTATCTGAAGAGTCTGGGGCCAAAGGAGAAGGTGGCGCTGATTGATTTTGATACCCAGATTCGGCCGCCCGTGTTGGTCGATGGCACTCCGGAAGGACAGGCAAGGGGTCTGGCCTTTATTGCGGGCCTGACGGCGGATGGTGATACGAAGCTATTTGATGCCACGCTGTACGCGCGAAATTGGCTGGCCCAAAACCTGCGTCCAGAGGCCATCAATGCCGTTGTGGTGCTCACGGATGGCCGGGATTCCGGCTCCCAGATCC
>CAZXWR010000105.1:0-11931 GCA_964644325.1 uncultured bacterium | reverse complement strand
ACAGCAGCGGGAAGTTCCCCACATGGTAGCCGCCTTCGCCGATGTCCCAGGGTTCCGCAATCAGTTTCACGTCCGCCAGCACCGGATCCTGATGCACGATGTCAAAGAACGAGGCCAAGCGATCCACGGAGTAAAATTCACGGGCGAGCGCGGTTGCCAGATCAAACCGGAACCCGTCCACATGCATCTCCAGAACCCAGTAGCGCAGGCTGTCCATGATCAGCTTCAGCACCTGGGGGTTCCGGACATTCAGAGAATTACCGCACCCGGTAAAGTCCATGTAGTAGCGGGGGTCATCTTCCATCACCCGGTAGTAGGTGGTGTTGTCAATGCCCCGTAGGGAGAGGGTCGGCCCCATGTGGTTGCCTTCCCCCGTGTGGTTATACACCACGTCTAAGATCACCTCGATGCCCGCTTTATGGAGGGCCTTGACCATCGTTTTAAACTCGTTGACCTGCTGCTCGGGTTTTCCGGCCACATAGCCAAAGTGCGGCGCGAGATAGCCAATGGAGTCGTAGCCCCAGTAGTTTTTCAGGCCTTTATCAATCAGGTGTCCCGGCTGGGATAAAAAGTGATGGATGGGCATCAGCTCAACGGCGGTGATCCCCAGGGATTGCAGGTGCGAGATCGCCGCCGGATGGCCTAACCCGGCGTAGGTGCCCCGCAATTTTTTGGGAATTTCCGGATAGAGCTGGGTAAAGCCTTTGACGTGGGTCTCGTAAATCAGGGTTTCGTGCCAGGGAATTTGCAGCAGCTCGTCGCCTTCCCAGTCAAAGGACTCGTCAATGACCACCGCTTTGGGTACCAGATGGGCATCATCCAGTTCCGAGAAAGAAAGATCTTCGTCGGGGTTCCCCCAGGCATAGCCAAAAATTTCTTCCCCAAAGCCAATTTCCCCATCCAGGGCCTTGGCGTAGGGGTCAATCAACAGTTTATTGGGGTTAAACCGATGGCCGGCTTGGGGATCATAGGGGCCATGGACACGAAACCCATAGCGTTGGCCTGGGCCAATGGAAGGGATGTAGCCGTGCCAGGTAAAATTCCGGACTTCTGTCAGCGGGATGCGGGTTTCTCGGCCCTTGCGATCAAATAAACAGAGATCAACACCCGTGGCATGTTCGGAGAACAGGGCAAAGTTGGTGCCTTTGCCATCCCAATTTGCGCCGAGGGGATAGGGTTTGCCAGGCCAGAGTGATAGATACATAACGTCCCTTGGATAAGAATCAGGTCAGAAGCGAATGTCGCGGGCTGATGCGGTGGGCATCATCGTCAATGCAAGGGGGCTGCAATCCAGAGCGCTCAGTTCATTAAAGCCGCTAGGCTTTGTATTCTAGAAGATCAGCCATGCGCCGGAGCGGGGGCTGAATTTGGTCAGGGGCCGATTTGAGGGCCAGGTCAATCTCATGAATGACATCTTCCAGGAGATAAAAATTCAGCAGAATCTGGAGTTCTTGCGCGGATTCTGGGAAGAACTGGGCAGACTCAGTGGCTGCAAAGTAAGTTTGCAGGAACGATACCCCAGCCCAGCGCACAAAGAAGTTTGCCCATTGCTCAATCACCGGGAGCTGATTCGGCTGGACGATGCCGCTGTCTTGTTCGTACCGCAAGGCCACGGTGCTCACAAAGTTCATGGACTCCAACATCCCGGCAACATCCCGCAGGGGCGATCGCTTCATGCGACGTTCACTTAAGGGTCGAGCCGGGTCGCCTTCAAAGTCAATGATGATGAAGTCTTTGCCCGTGAAGAGGACTTCTTCAAGGGAGTAGTGACTGTGACAGCGGATGCGCTGGGCCACTATTTTATGATCCAGGATGCGCTTGAACTGGGCGAGTAAAAAGTCGCGATGACTCAGCAGCTGTTGCGCGAGGGGCTGGCAGTCCTCAGGGAGCTGAGCAAGCTGTTTCTTGAGACTGATGAGCACCTGCCCCGCTTTATTGCGCATGGACTGGTACAGGGATCGCTGATAAAAGGAGGAGAACGGCTCTGGGGTAAAGTCCGGGTTGATGCCATCGGTAGCCAAGGCCAGATGGACGTCAGCGGTGCGCTGCCCCAACAGCTCTGCGGCCCGCAGATAGTTGCCCAGTAGCTCCTGGGCCAACTCAGGGATTTCCACCTTCAGGGATTCAGCCAGGGGCGTCGGCGGCAGCGGAATCTCTTCCACTTTCAAGGTGGTGACCGATACCCGCTCAAAAAAGTCTCGCAGGCTATCCAGGCTATAGGACCAGCCATCCCGGATATCGGGCACGTACTGGCGCAGCACACCGAGGGTGACGGGCTGGGCGCGCTTCTGGCGATATTCCAGGGCACCCACCACGGGGATCAGGTGTTCCGCGAGGGGGGAATCCTCTCGCTGTGAGGATTCCGTGAGAAAACGGCCAATCTCTAAGTCGGGGTTGATGCCTTCTTCAATGCGCCGGAACAGCTTCAGCAATAGGCGATCGCCATAAATGATGGAAGTATTGCTTTGTTTGCCTGCAAACAGGTGGGGGCCAAGATGCGCCGGACTTGCTTCGGTTTCCGCCTGACACAGTTCGGCAAAAAGTTCTGTGGTGCTAGACTCCAGCTTGCCGTAACGACCCGCAAAAGTATGACGGTCACCAATAACGTCCAGCAGCAGGTTTGGCAAAACGGGGTCGGTCATGGCGTCAAATAAAACGCCCACACTATCCTTGGTTTTAAGCTGGGTGACGATGTATTCCATGTGGGTACTGAAGGGTTCACTCTCCAGCCCTTCCGGCTCGTAGGCCAGGTAAAGGACATAGGTTTCAGCATCCCCAGTCACATAGTTCACCTGGACAAACACCACCTGAATTTCACGGCCCACTTGGGGCCGAGATAGGGGGATCGTTTCGGTGATTTGCGTCCCCTGAACGACACGGTTTTTGCCGCCAAACCAGCTACAGGCACAGAGGTAGTCCGGCAGAAGTGCTTCTAGGGCTGCCTTGGCCTCCGCTTGGGTAAACACCGACTGCCAACGGCTGCCCACCTTGAGGGTCGGAACCTCGCCCGGGGTGCGGAAGGGACAGGCCAAGGTGGGCTGGAGCTGGAGGACAAACCAGTAAAAAGAATGCGGCCCCAAACTCAGGCTGTAGGGGGCTTCTCCAATGCTGGGAAAAGCGCTCCGCCCAAAAATCTCGATGGGGATCATGCCCTGGAATAGAGACAGATCAAGCTCCACGTTTTGCACAAACCGCGAAAGATTCCCCACAAACAGAATATGCTCCCCCTGGTAGGTGCGCAGGAAGGCTAACACCTTGCGATTGTCCGGGTAAAGAAATTCAAAGGTGCCCCGCCCAAAGGCTTTATAGCGCTTCCGTACCGCAATCAGACGCTTCATCCACCACAGCAGGGAGTTGGGATTGCTCCGCTGGGTTTCAACGTTAATGGCTTCGTAGTGGTACTCAGGGTCTAGAATGATCGGTTCGTAGAGGCGCTGGGGGTTGGTTTTGCTGAACCCGGCATTCCGGTCGGCACTCCACTGCATCGGCGTCCGCACCCCGTTGCGATCGCCCAGGTAAATATTGTCCCCCATGCCAAACTCGTCACCGTAGTACAGCACTGGCGTCCCTGGCAAAGACATCAGGAGGGCATTCATCAGCTCAATCTTGCGGCGATTATTGCCCATCAACGGGGCCAACCGCCGTCGGATCCCCAGATTTAAACGGGCCTGGGGATCTTGGGCATAGACCCGGTACATGTAGTCTCGGTCTTCGTCACTGACCATCTCCAGGGTCAGCTCATCGTGGTTCCGCAGAAAGAGCGCCCACTGACAGTTGTCGGGGATTTGGGGCGTCTGTTGCAGAATGTCAATCACCGGGAAGCTATCTTCCATCTGGATCGACATAAACAGCCGGGGCATCAGCGGAAAGTGAAAGTCCATGTGGCACTCATCCCCCTTGCCGTAATACTCCACGGCATCTTCTGGCCACTGATTGGCCTCCGCCAAAAGCATGCGATTCGGGAAATGTTTGTCTACATGGCGGCGTAAGTCCTTCAGAAACGCATGGGTCTCCGGCAGGTTTTCGCAGTTGGTGCCCTCGCGCACACAGAGATAGGGCACCGCATCTAAGCGCAGGCCATCGACCCCCATGTCCAGCCAAAAATCCACGACATCAAAGATGGCCTTCTGGACATCAGGACTGTCGTAGTTTAGGTCGGGCTGGTGGGCATAGAAGCGATGCCAGTAGTAGGCCTTGGCAACCGGATCCCAGGCCCAGTTAGACTGCTCAAAGTCCTGGAAAATGATCCGCACTTCCGGGTATTTCTCGGGTGTGTCACTCCACACATAGAAGTCGCGTTCTCGACTGCCTGCGGGAGCGCGCCGCGCTCGTTGAAACCAGGGATGCTGGTCGGAGGTGTGGTTGACAATCAGCTCAATAATGACGCGGATATCGCGCTGGTGGGCTTCATTGAGAAATTCTTGAAAGTCCTCCAAGTTGCCGTAGATCGGGTTGACGCTGTTGTAATCCGAAATATCGTAGCCGTCATCCCGCAGGGGCGACGGGAAAAAGGGCAGCACCCAAATTGCCGTCACCCCTAAATCTTGGATATAGTCCAGCTTTTCAGTGAGTCCGCGAAAGTCGCCAATGCCATCGCCATCGCTATCGGCAAAGGCCCGGACGGGAACCTCGTAGATAATGGCGTCTTTAAACCAAAGGGGATCGTCACTCAAAAGTTGGTGTTCCATACCTGCCATTTAATTTAGGACTTGCTCAAAAACGTCAAGACTTCTGCCAGCACCGAAAGAATCGCCTCAAGTCTTCCGATCGACTACCATGCCCGACTTGGCGGCTGAAACTTCCCCTCAGGGGAAACGACCGTTCTAGGCTTTGACAAAGTTTTAGATTGAAAATCTTGCGGTCGGGGATTCGGTTACGATTAGCCTTAGAATCTGGGAAGTTCAGGGTTGTGCAACCGCCACAAATGACGGTTTGTCCCCAAGTGCCTGCCCTGTCTGTCCGCTGCCATTCTACAAGAGATACGCTTTCCCTTCAGTGCTGCCCGAGAAAACGCCCTATGAAATTCTCCCGTGCCAGTGGCATTTTGCTTCATCCCACCAGTCTGCCCAGTCCTTTCGGCATTGGTGATTTGGGGGCATCGGCCTATGAATTTATCGATTTTTTGGTGGCCAGTGGTCAAACCCTCTGGCAAATCCTGCCCCTTGGGCCAACAGGGTATGAACATTCGCCCTACACCATGAACTTCAGCGCCTTCGCTGGCAATCCGCTACTCATTGATCTCAAGGCTCTGGCCGCAGAAGGCTGGCTGGATGCCGACGCGCTCCAGCCTCTCATGGGGATCAGTCCGGAACGGGTGAGCTTTTCCCGGGTGATTCCCCACAAGATGGGGTATTTGCAGCAGGCCTGCGATCGCTTCCAAGCATCCACCTCGCCCCACCCGGCCTTCGAGGACTTTTGCCAGACCCAGGCCAGCTGGCTGGAGGACTATGTGCTGTTCATGGCCCTGCTGGAAACCCATGATGGCACTGACTGGCACACCTGGGAGCGGGCCATTGCCCGTCGGGAGCCGGAAGCCCTCAAAGAGCAGGCCGTGGCCTTAGGCGATCGCCTGTTTTTCCATCGGTTTGTGCAGTTCAAGTTCTTTGAGCAGTGGACAAAGCTGCGCACCTATGCCAACGAACGCAATATCCGCATCATCGGCGATATTTCCATCTATGTGTGCCACAACAGCGCCGATGTTTGGGCCAACCCAGAAATCTTTCAGCTTGACCCAGAAACCCTAGCCCCAGCCTATATCGCTGGGGTTCCCCCCGACTATTTCAGCGCCACCGGGCAGCTCTGGGGCAACCCTGTCTACGACTGGGACAAGCTCCTCGACACCCAGTTTGCCTGGTGGATTGAGCGGTTTCGAGCCACATTGCAATACGTTGATATTGTGCGGGTCGATCACTTCCGGGGGTTTGAAGCCTACTGGCGAGTACCCGCCAGCGAGGAAACGGCCATGAACGGCGAGTGGGTACCCACCCCTGGCGTTGAATTCTTTGAAACCCTGAAAGCAACCCTGGGCGACCTACCCGTCCTGGCGGAGGACCTGGGCATTATTACCCCCGAAGTTGAAGCCCTGCGAGATAGCTTTGAATTTCCAGGGATGCGCATTCTCCAGTTTGCCTTCGGAGACGATGCCCGGAATCCCTACCTGCCCCATAACTATGTCAACAACACGGTTGTCTACACAGGCACCCACGACAATGACACAACTGTAGGCTGGTGGCAGCAGGCTAGCCCTGAAGTCAAACAAACCGTTGCCCAGTACCTGGGGCTGGAGACCCCAGAGGCGATCGCCGACATTCACTGGGGCTTTATCCGATTAGCCCTAGCCTCTGTTGCCAACTTGGCCATCTTGCCGCTGCAAGATCTAGCAGGGCTGGGTCAAGCTGCCCGCATGAACGACCCCAGCGTGAGTGCGGGCAACTGGCGCTGGCGCTACGACAACCACCTCATTACGCCAGAACTCACCCAGCGACTACGGGACATGACCCAGTTCTACAACCGTCTTGCATGATGTGAGGTGAGACGGCCCCTTAAAGCCCCATCCACCTGGAAACCAGGTTCTAGGTTCTTCAAATCGCCACAATAGCCTTAGGCCCGGACACAATGTCCACCGGGCCTCACCGTCTCACGGCGTAAAATGGGCCAGGTTCTCATGCATCAGGTGCTGAATGACGTTGTTCTTAATCATGAGCTGTCGCATGAGCTCTAAAACAAAAGCCTGCGACTGTTCATGACTCATCTGTTCTAACTGCTGCTCATAAAGCTTAAGGCTGAACTGCTGCTCCAGACTTAGCTCTAGGGGAATATCCATGGGTCAAGTCTCCGGTACGGCGCTCTGACACAGCCCGGACGCTTGGGGCTTTACCCCTAAGTCCTCAAGTACATCAAGAGTAGCTTGATGGGCAGCGCACAAAAAACAATAAAAATCAATCATGTGTTTTCAATCTTAACATCATGATGAAGAAATGTGTCTATCTCTGGGGAGATTGATGGCAGGCTGCGGGGCGGAAAGCTCGCTGGCATGGAACTTTCATGAGTTAAGCACTAGGGGCTATTTCAGGATGAGCTGGTTTATAGTGCAGATAATTGACGATTTGTGAATGTATGGGGAAGAAATCGTGCGATTTTGGGTAGCCTGAGGCGTAGGTTCAGGATGGCAGTGCCACACCACAGTATGTCGGTCGCCCGTGAATCCATGCCAGCACATCGTGCTCATCTGGGAAATTTAATTGCTGAACGCATCGCTCTTGAGAAAGAGCGATGTTGGGAATCTTTTTGGCAGTGTTCGGGCGGGCACTACTTTGTTGTGGACAATTTGCTGCCAGAGGCACTGGTAGACAGCGCCATTGCCCAGTTTCCGCAACCCAGCGAAATGCTCCGTCGCAAAAATTTGCGGGAGCACAAGTACATGACGGCGCAGATGAATCGCTGCGCGCCAATTTTAGAGGAGCTGGTTTTTGCGTTTCAGACCCCCCAGGTTGTGCAGATCATCTCTGAGATCACAGGTTGTCAGGACTTGAGCACCGACCCGGACTTATACGTAGGTGGGTTAACCCTCATGCCGCAGCAGGGTTTTATGAATCCGCACATTGATAAATCCCACGACCGAGCCCATGAGCGCTATCGGGTGCTCAACTTGCTGTACTACATTTCCCCAGACTGGCGACTCGACTATGGGGGAAACTTTGAGCTATGGCGAGACGGGCGACATCAGCCGCCGCTGGAAATTCTCAGCCGATACAATCGGCTTTTGGTGATTGCATCTACGCAACGTTCACTGCATTCGGTGAGTCCGGTCACGGTCAATCGCCAGCGGTGCTGTGTGGTGAACTATTACTTCTCTCCGGTGCCCTTTGGGTATCCCGAGCATGATCACTACTACACCAGTACCGCGTTTCGAGGGCGACCCGATCAAAGATGGCGCGATGCGCTGCTGGTTGCCGATGGCTGGCTCCGTTCAACAGGCCGTCAACTGCTGCACCCGCTCTTTCGCCGCCGGATTCTACAGAACCCTCATTTTTATGACCACGACCGGCCCAGCAGCGCCAGAGACTGTCCTTTGGATCAGCCCTAACCTTTGACGGTCAAGCAAGACCCACTAGCTTTTCGCTCAGCTCCCAAAGTCGGACAGCTTTGCTGTTGTCGAGGGCCTCATTGGACATTTCCTGGTCAAAGGACTTGCGACCTTCCTGCTGACGGTTGCCCCAGCTCCAGTAGGCACCGGACTGTCCGTAATCGGGATCGGCCACAACAGCGGCTAGGCGTTCGCCAGCCAGTTCTTCTGAGACATAGCCTTTGGTGATGTACTTTTGGAAAATTGGGAAAATAATCTGAAACAGGCGAGGGGCATCGCGGAACAATGCCGTTTCTGCCACACAACCTGGATACAGGGAAGTAAAGGTGATGCCAGTGGCGTCATGGTAGCGTCGGTGCAGCTCCCGTAGGGTGAGCATATTGCAGAGCTTGCTGTCTTTATAGGCCTTGCCGGGTTTAAACTTTTTGCCGTTGATCATGGCAATCGGGGCCTTGAATCCAGCGGCTAAGCCCTGCAAGTCGCCGAGATCTGGCGGGGCTGGAATGGGGATTTTACCCCCCAGTTCTTTGGGGTTGGCGGTGACTGTCCCCAGAATAATTAATCGCTTTTCGGGGGCCGAGGACTGTTTGAGGTCTTCTAACATCAGGTTGCACAGCAGAAAGTGACCCAGATGATTCGTGGCCACGCTCAGTTCGTAGCCATCGGCACTCCGCTTGGGTTCTTTAAGGCGCGGCATGTAGACAGCGGCATTACACACGAGGGCATCGAGCGATCGCCCACTTTCGCGGAAGGTTTTGACGAACTGACGGACGCTCTCTAAGGACGCGAGATCCAGGTGCATGGGGGTGTAGTGATCGGCCGGGATACCGACTTCTTCAGCAACCCGCTTTGTTTTCGCTAAATCGCGACAGGCCATGACAACATGCCAGCCGCGGGCTGCGAGTGCTTTCGCGCCGTACAAACCCACGCCTGAAGAGGCACCTGTAATCACCGCCGTTGATTGCTGCTGCTCTGCCATCTGACTCAAACTCCGTAAACCGTCTTGGACTGTTTTTTGACCACGCTCAACGCCTGTATGCCCTGTCATGCCCAGGCAGCGTGGTCGTTTAAGCGCTCCATTCCGATCCGTATCCTACGCAAATACCGGATCTGGTTTGCGATATTTTGAGAAAAGTTTTCAAATCTTACCGATGGTTAAGATCTTCCAGAGGGCGCGCGATGCAGGCATGTGCCGCTGGGCAGTGCCGCAGACCACTGGATCGCGATCGCCCTGAGAACGAACGGCGTTATGACCCGGTGGACTGGCTTAAAAACTGCACAATATCGGTCATGACGGGCTGGGTTGGGCGCAGCGGGATGGAAAGGGCACCGAGCAGCCCTGCGTGATCAAGACCGTCATAGCGTTTAGCGATCACCTTGCCCCCCGTGGCTTGCAGACGTTGCGTCAAGCTTTCAATATTGTGGGGATGAATCGTGGTGTCATGATTCCCGTAGAGCAATAGGACGGGGGGTTCGGTGCCATCCACGAAATTAATGGGCTGCGATGCCGGGTATTGAGGTTCTGGGCCAAAGAGCTGGCGTTGATAGTCGGCGGTGAAGGGCAAAAAGTCGTAGGGGCCAGCCAGTCCAATCAGGCCGTGCAGGCGCGAGTAGGTGGTGGGTTTCAGGTAGGTTTTATTGACGGTCAGCATCGCAGCGAGGTGCGCCCCAGCGGAATGGCCCATCAACACAATTTGGTCTGGATCGCCGCCGTAGTCAGCAATATTGCCTGCGACCCATTCCACGGCTTGACTCGCGTCGGCCATGATGTCTGGGAATTTGACCTGGGGGTAGAGGCGATAGTCTACCAACACAGCCAGGTAGTTTTCGGAGGTCAAGGCTTGGGCAACGAAGCGGTAGTTTTCTTTGGGAAAGGTGGTACAGCCGCCCCAACAGCCGCCATAGAAAAAGATAACGGTGGGCCTTGGGGTCGGTGGATCAGTGCCAGCCTGGGGAATATATAGATCCAGCCGATTTTGGCGGGTTGGGCCGTAGGGAATATCCTGGATATGCTGGTAGCGATCCAGGCGGGCCAGGGTGTTCACAATGAAAAGCGGTGTTTGACTGGAGCGGGCGGCCCCAATCAGCAGCAGCAGCAAGATGGGGATACTCAACCATCGCAGCACCGACTGAAGAAATTGGGGCAGAACAGGCCTGGGCATGAAGAATATGTGGAGCGGGCGCGATCGCAATCAGAATATTGCCTCCAGTCTAACGTCTGGCATTCCAGGCGGACAGGGCTACAGCGTTGATGGCCGACAGGGGCAAATACCCACGGCGATCGCTCTTGTCATCGCGTGTTAAATATCGCCCAGATGGGTTTCTACCCTCACGTGAAATTCTGGGATATCGGGCCATTGTTTGCGCTGATTTTTCAGGGTTTCACCGGAAAACATCATGATTTGAAATCCATGTTTATAGAAGGGGTCTTTATAGGAACCCTCGCGGCTTCTCAGGATAGGTTTGTCCCAATCTTCTCTGGGCACATGTGCAGTCCAGTAACAACAGAGAAAATGCAGGGCGGCCATATCAAAATCTGTTTTGAGGGCCTGTTCCACTCTCTCTGCCTGTGAACCAACCACAACATAGGAAGCCACTAATCGATCGGATTGGGGATGCTCAACCTTCTTACAACCCGTGAATTTTAAGGGTGTTGGCTTTTTCCCCCAGACCTCTAAGAAGTCCCGACAAGTTTGGTCAAAGGCAGTGGAAGGCAGATTTCCTGAGCTGGCTAGCAGTAGCGAGGAGGTAAGCACTAACCCGATGCGCAGCCGTTTCAACATCCTCATGGCACAACTCTCCTTGAAAACCGGAAATATAGATTTCGCCACTGTAACCTAAGCCTGTTTGCGTTCAGTGATCACGGTTAAGCTGACCCACTCCCCTCGATCGCTGTAGTTTCGTACCAGTCGCCGTCGCAGGTGCGGGGTGATCAGCCAGCCCGCTTCCAACACAAAGGGAGAACCCGCCTGAATCTGACGCGGACATAGGGATGACGCGCCACCGGGCAACAGCAAGAGCTGCATGGGCTGCGACCCTGCCTCAAAATGGAGACAGTTGCCGTCAATGCGGGCGCTAGAGGTGAGCTGCTGCGACCCAAACTGCAACGCTTGCGACAGGCGATCGCCCGATTGCGTAACCGTTAGATGGGTCGCAAACGCTTCTGCACGACCATCTGGGTAGAGGGTTTGGGCTTCACCCTGCCAGGTGCCCACTAAATCGGGCACGGTGAGGGGCGGCGACGCTTGGGCAGCAGACCCAAGGCGCTGTTCGCGGATCAGGGTGAGGCTGCTGAAGTCGGTACCGGGCTGAAACAGCTGCACGAGGCGTAAACGGCGATCGCCGAAATGAACCGCACCAGAATCAGAAATGCCTCCCTCGTTGAGGGCTAACTCGGCACCAAACTGCGACCAGGACGACCACTGCAACGATCCTTGGGAAAAACAGCCGTTGTCAAAAAAAGGAATTTGGGAGCCTGGGCCTGGATACCGAAAAGATAAAACCGTCTCCTGGGGTGCTCCATTGGGCGGCAGACGTTTGAGGGTTAGGGTCACGGTCTGCTCATCCTCAGAGAGGGCCAAGGTCAATTGGCTGGGTGTATCCGCCACCTCAACCCCAGTTGCTGACAGTTGGGTAAACGATCCCTGCCAGGTGCCTAAGTTTTGCAGCAGCCCTTGCCACTGAGCCATGACCCCACCTCTTCTCACTGACTTACTATTATGAATGGCTACCGCGACAGGCTGAACCGAACTGTGCCGTTTGGCGCAGTGGCTTGTCGGCTTCACGGGCTAGAGTGGGTGGACGGTCGACTAGACCGCTATACTTCAAATAGACTATGACGATGC
>CAZXWR010000104.1:0-11967 GCA_964644325.1 uncultured bacterium | reverse complement strand
AAAACTGCTGAAGCTTCTCCAATAGACTGGAGCAAAAGAGCTGGGAAGCAATCAGGTATCTGATTCCCAAGAGATTGGGGATTGTCATGGGCACTAGGGTCGCCAGGGATACTGGCTAAAGTCGGGGGGGCGTTTTTCCAGGAATGCCTTTTTCCCCTCTGCGGCCTCTTCAACCATGTAATAGAGGAGGGTGGCGTTCCCGGCCAGCTCTTGCAGGCCAGACTGACCGTCACAGTCCGCATTAAACGCTGATTTTAAGCATCGAATGGCGAGGGGGCTCTTTGCCAGAATTTCTTGGGCCCACTGAATACCTTCCAACTCCAGGTTTTCAACGGGGACAATCTTATTGATTAAACCCATAGCCAGCGCATCTTGGGCTGAATATTGACGGCAGAGGAACCAAATTTCCCGTGCCTTTTTCTGTCCCACGCAGCGCGCCAAGTAGCTCGCTCCGAATCCAGCGTCAAAGCTGCCAACCTGGGGGCCAGTTTGACCAAATACAGCATTATCAGCTGCGATCGTTAAATCGCAGATTAAGTGCAGCACATGCCCGCCGCCAATGGCATAGCCCGCCACGAGGGCAATCACGACCTTCGGGATGGAGCGGATCAGCTTCTGGAGATCGAGAACGTTTAAGCGCGGCACGCCGTCGCCGCCGAGGTAACCTGCTTCTCCCCGAACGCTCTGATCTCCGCCTGAGCAAAACGCATATTTCCCGTCAGTATGGGGACCCGCCCCGGTTAGAAAGATGACGCCGATACTGGCATCTTCACGGGCATCTAAAAACGCATTGTAGAGTTCAAAAACTGTTTCTGGCCGGAAGGCATTGCGCTTATGGGGACGATTGATCGTAACTTTTGCGATGCCATTGCATTTGTGGTAAAGGATGTCTGTGTAGGATCCAATCGGCTGCCAGTCCAAAACCATTGCTTGCGCTGCCCTAAAAAGAAACCAGGGCTGTATTTTAGCAGGTTCGATCTGGCCCTAATTAGAGACCTCAGCAAATTCAATCACATCCCCTTGGTAGGTCTTGACTAAAAAATTGAGGGGCTCTTCACGGCGTATTTTAAATTTGACGTAACGACTTTGCACGCGGAGCAACAGCTGCTCAAGGCAATCGTGATCAAAACACACGTGGCGCTGTTGCTGCTTGCTGCCTAAGCTCGCCCCGGCAATGACATGGAGCTGCACATTCTTCTTGAGCTGATACCAGAGGCCCTCCGCAGCACTGAAGGTGTTTCCCGGCGATCGCGACCAGTCGGTGGGCATGTAGACGGGATCCACGGCTGACAGGCCCAGGGTTTGTTCATAGTTGTAGTAGTAGTGCAGGGGCACCTCCGCTGCCTTGAGCTGGAGATCGCCCTCATAGAACTGGCGGGCTAAATCCAGATCTGACACCATCAGGGTATAGACCTTTGGAGCACTGGAGAGAAACATCCACATGGCTCCGGCATAGGCCACCAGCAGCATCACCATAATGCCTTGGGTCGACATCAGCCCATCTAAGGGCAACATGGGCCAGAAGGCAGCTATCGCATTGAAAGGCCGATCGAAAACAGTCTGAAACGCAGCAGTCGTGAAGAGGATGTCCATTACCTCAGGCGTAGGATTAACATGGGACGGGAGCGCGGTAAACAGCCCGATGGGCCGTGCAGTTTTAGAGAAATCACCTTCATATTATAGAAACCTTAAGCGCCTCCGTTTGTCAGACATAGACAGCACAGACGTTCACTCATTATATCTTCGGGGCATAGGATGACATGATTGATGAGATTGAGCGCGGAGTAAGGCAGCAGGTGTTGAGGAGAATCCGATTCGGATTTTAGGGTTAGATCCAGGGTTAGCCTCCTTGGGCTACGGGGCGATTGAGTTTTGTCCTCACCTTGAGGGTAAGGTCAAGCTGATTGACTTTGGCATTATTCAAACCCAGGCAAGAACAAAGGTTGGCGATCGCCTCTGTACGATCTACGATGACCTGCACGACCTCATGCAGCAAACTCAGCCCGATCTGGTGGCCATTGAGAAACTATTTTTTTATCGGATGGGCAATACGATTTTAGTGGCTCAGGCTCGGGGCGTCATTATGCTGGTGATCTCGCAATATCAGCGAGAGTTTGTGGAATTTACGCCCGCCCAAATTAAGCAGGCGCTGACGGGCTATGGCAATGCGGACAAGCTAGCCGTACAGGAAGCCGTGGCCCGCGAACTGGAACTCACCGAAATCCCAAGACCGGATGACGCGGCGGACGCCCTCGCCGTTGCCCTCGCGGCCCGCTTTCAGCTGGGCAACGCGACGGCCTAGATAATTTCTAGCCTGGACGCTCCAATCTGAATTGGGGTGGGCACCCTGAAGTAGTTGATAAGCCATCCACCCCTGGTCTCTGACTAGGGGCTTTTTTCCGGCACCTGAAGCTTGGGCGCGGGGGTGCTTGACGAGCGATCGCTCAAGCTACGCAGGTAGAGGGTGCCAGCCCCAACCAGGAATAAGATATAGCTGACAACCTGGCCCAAGAATAAGCGCTCTCGATAGCCGAGTAAGGTTTTGAGCAGGATGCCGGGAAACTGCTGCTCGGGCAGTACTTGACGGCCATCCCACACCAGCGGCCCCAAAATACAGGATAGGGCTGGATTCAGGCTGCGATTGTTCACACAGAGGGCATTCCCCAAAGCAAAGGACTGGTCGAAAAGGGCGATCGCACTATCGAGCTGTTTGCCTAGCCCGACCACGAGCCCCCCCACAATCAGCAGCAAAAAAACGCCCATCACCTGAAAAAACACCTTTAAGTTGATGCGCAAACCCAGGGCAAAAAATCCCCAGCCAATGACTGCCGCTCCGCCCAATCCGGCGATCGCCCCCCAGAGTGCGCCCCAATTCTGCTGGAACTGAGCCGCCACAAACAGGGCCGTTTCAATTCCTTCTCGAAAGACCGCCACAAAAATCAGGGTGCCAATTCCCCAACCCGGACTCGCCTGGGATTGCAGCACCGATTGTACCGAACCTTCCACCGCCCGCTTAGCCGCTCTGGCCTGTTGGGTCATCCAAATCAGCATCCAGGTGAGCATCGCGATCGCCAGCGCTGTGAAACTCACCTTAACCCAGGGCAAGATGAGCGCCGCCCCTGCCTGCTGGCTGGCCTGTAGCTGTTGCAGCAGGAACGTTAGCCCAAACCCCACCCCAACACTGGCCGCCAATCCACAGCCCATCCCGCCATACACCCAAGGATAAAACTGAGACTGCTGAGACTTTTGCAGCAGGGCTAGTACGATGCCAATCACCAGGGCTGCTTCGACTCCCTCTCGGAGGGTAATGATAAAAACAGGCAGTGCTGAAGTGAACTCCATTGCTTATCCTTAGACAGTAGTCATCAAACAGCAATCATCAAACAGCAGTCATCGCTGAGCTACTCACCAGGATAAAAGACTGAGATTGAAATTGGGTTAACGGGGGAATTGGGCTAACGGAGCTGGTCGCCCTTGTCCTTGAAGCGGATCAGGCCAACCTCAGCAGCTCACGCGCCTACACTATGATAAATGTTGGCAATTTCCGCAACCGCTAGGGATGGATCGAACATCGGCATGGTTCAGTTTAATAACGGCTTTACGATTTTTTTAAGCTTATTGGTCGAAGCGATTCCCTTCCTGCTGCTGGGGGTGCTGGTTTCTAGCCTCCTCCTCGTGTTCGTTGATGAGCAGCAGCTGATCCAGAGAATGCCGAAACATCCCCTGCTCGGCGCATTTGCCGGAAGCGTTTTGGGCTTCTTATTCCCGGTGTGTGAATGTGGTAACGTTCCGGTTGCCCGACGTCTCCTGAGTCAGGGGGTTTCGATGCCCGTTGCCGTTGGCTTTTTGCTGGCGGCACCCACAATCAACCCGGTGGTCATTTGGGCGACCTGGACAGCTTTTCGTGACCAGCCGGAAATTGTGGTGCTGCGGGTGGTCTTTTCCTTGGGCATTGCCACAACAATTGGCTGGATCTTTAGTGTCCAAAAAGACTTTCGCCCTTTTCTGCAGCCGACCCTGGCCCGCTCGATGCTTTCTCCAACGATCAGCCAGCTCTCGTCAAACAGCGCACCAGCCCTTTTACAGTCAGGGACCTATCTACTCGGTCAACCAGGACAGCCTGTTGCCTTTGAGCAGGCCGCTGTACTGGCCGTGAACCGCTCACCCGCCATTCCCTTTCGCGATCGCCTGCCCCTGCTGCTGGAAAACATGCTCCAGGAACTCCGCGAACTTGGGGGTGTACTGGTCTTGGGCAGCATGATTGCGGCTACCCTTCAGGTGGCAGTGCCTCGGGAGTGGATCTTGAGTATTGGCCAGGGGCCTGTGTCCTCCGTGATTGCCATGCTGATTTTGGGATGTGTGATCTCCATTTGCTCAACGGTGGATGCTTTTTTTGCCTTGTCCTTTGCTTCAACCTTCACCAGCGGTGCCATTCTGGCTTTCTTGGTGTTTGGCCCCATGTTTGACCTCAAAAGCTTTGGTTTGCTTCTGACCATTTTTCGGCCGCGCGCGATTACCTATCTGGTTTCTCTGATTGTGCTGTTGACGCTACTGCCCACGCTCTGGGTAAACCTCCATATCAATTAGCCACAGCATTCGCCAGCAGAGACGCCACAGTGACCCGCTGAACCTACTTCCTCCGAGTAACGGACATGACTCAGAAAACTGCCCTAGGAAAACGCTGGCTTGCCCTGACCGCCTGGTTGGATACCTTCGCGTTGGGCCTCTGGGGCGCTTTATTTTTGTACTACTGGTCTTCTGGGAAACTGGGTCTCTTGATTCATCCCAACTACTTTGCCTTGACCATTTCCGCAGGTTTTGCGCTGTTGGCGATCGCCAGTCTCAGCATCCTGAAATTGGTGCGCCAGCGAACGGGACTGCGATTAGCGCACATCACCCTGTTTCCGCCAGGGTTAATGAGCACCGTGATGCTAGTGGCCGCCATCACCGGACTGCTGATCTCCCCCCGTCCCTTTACGAGTCAAACAGCAATCCAGCGGGGCCTGCAAGACAGTACCATTGTGACCCGCGTCCGGCCCCAATCCTTTCGGGTCAATCGATCTCCCGAGTCGCGATCGCTCATTGACTGGATTCGCACCATTGATGTTTACCCAGAACCCGATGAATATACTGGACAGGCCGTGGATGTGGACGGGTTTGTGGTGTATCCCCCCAATGGATCTGACCGCTACATCACCCTGACACGGTTTGTGATTACCTGCTGTGCTGCTGACGTGTATCCGGTGGGACTGCCCGTTAAGCTTGCAGAGGCCCGCACCGAGTTCCCCCCCGATCAATGGTTGCGAGTTAAAGGCACCATGATCACAGAAAACATTGAACAGAAACGCCAGCTGGTCATTCAGGCGACGAGCGTTGAACCCATCAAAGCCCCTCAGAATCCTTACTTCTATTGATGGATCGGTTTAGCTGTGATTTAACTGTGATGATTTCAAAGGCTTCTCTGCGAGGCGAGAAATCGTTCACGCCTTAACCCCAACCTCAATCCAGTAATGCTAAGCGTTCCGCCTTGAGGAAACCCTTAGGGTCAATCGCTTTCTTGTGGAGATAGACGCTGTAGTGCAGGTGGGTTCCCGTTGAACGTCCCGTATTGCCCATAAACCCAATCACATCGCCACGCTTGACTCGTTGCTTCGGCGCAACGGCCATCTTGGACAAATGGGCATACAAAGTCTCATATCCATACCCATGCTTAAGAGAAACCAGGTTTCCATAGCCGCCAGCATAACTGGCACGGTCTACGACCCCATCTGCCGTCGCATAGATGGGGGTACCGTAGGGTCCCAGGATATCAATGCCATCATGATGTTCATAGGTGCCGCCAAAAGGCCCCGGCCGGATGCCAAAATCCGATGAGATTTCCAGAACGCCGCTGACCGGATAGCCAGTGGGAGAAGCAGCGGCCCGCGCCGCTTCCTGCTGGAGCGTTTTTTCGAGGGCAGGTTTAATCTGATGCTGTAAACGGGCCGTTAGGGAGGGCAACAACTGCTTGGCCGTTGCCAAACTCTCGGTGGGTGGCAGGGGCTGAGCAGGCCCGCCTTGGGGCTTTAATTTCGATGCAGGAACCTTGGTGGAAAGTGTTTCTCCTTGACTTTTTAAGCCCGCCCGCTGATTCAAATTTTCAATTTCACGATCGAGTGACTCCAGCTTCGCCAACACCTCATCAGCGGATTGACTCAACTCCTGATTCTGTTGATAGATATTGATTGTCTTCAGAATGCCTAGGGTTAAAAGTGGGGCAAAAACGCCTAGGCTCAAGGTCACAGCTAACCAGGGTCTTACTATATGGTGGACTAAAATCCGGCCGCGGCAGGAAATTAGCAATGTATAGTTTCCGACTGTGCGATGCTGCATGGACACTCATCTAAACATTTCGTGATGATTATAGCAAGCTCGGGGATCGCTGCTTAACTTTTTATAAATATTTTCCTCAAATCCTTGCTGCAAAAGCGATGTGAGATTGAGTTGATGTGAGAACCTGGCGAATTGATGCGAAGCTGCTGCTATTTTATCTGGGGTTTGCCAGTTTGGGCAGTATGACTGAATCCTGAACATTGTGCAGGACGTTAATGAGAACTAGCGCAATTTATAGCGCAATCAAGTGAGTTCAGAAGTCGACTTTATTTGTCAAGATGGGGTTGTGACCCCTTGATAAATGCGATTTATTTTCGTTTATGGCAGGGGTGGCAATCAGATTGTTTTAGGACGGACTATATTCATGCGGGACAAGGTATTCATCCTGGAGATAAGCTGCTGCTCAGGCCTTTAGATGTCTGCTGATCTCGTGATACGACTGTCTCTCTGGGCACTGTGCTCCTGGCCAGAAAACAGTATCTTGGTAGCGGATGGTTCTGCTGCCAGCACAGGAAGAACGGATGACGGCCTTCAATATTCAAGCTCCCTTTGAACCCGCTGGCGATCAGCCCCAGGCGATCGCCCAGCTCACCCAATTTCTCCAGCAGGGGAACCGTTTCCAGACGCTGTTAGGCGCCACGGGAACTGGCAAAACCCACACCATTGCCCGCGTGATCGAAAAAATTGGCAAGCCCACCCTGCTCTTGGCCCATAACAAAACGCTAGCGGCCCAACTTTGTAACGAGCTGCGGCAGTTCTTCCCCGCCAATGCCGTGGAATACTTCATCAGCTACTACGACTACTATCAGCCGGAAGCCTATATCCCCGTCACCGATACCTATATCGAAAAAACTGCTTCCATTAACGAAGAGATTGACATGCTGCGCCACTCCGCGACGCGATCGCTCTTTGAGCGCAAAGACGTCATCGTGGTGGCCTCCATCAGCTGTATCTATGGCCTCGGGATGCCGTCTGAGTATCTCAAGGCTTCGATTCCGTTTCGAGTCGGCGCTGAAGTCAATCAACGTCAGCTGTTGCGTGCCCTCACCGGGATTCAGTACACCCGCAATGATACCGAGCTTGGCCGCGGGCGATTTCGGGTGCGCGGGGATGTGCTGGAGATTGGCCCTGCCTACGAAGACCGCATTATTCGCATCGAGTTTTTTGGGGATGAAATTGACGCCATCCGCTACGTTGACCCCGTGACGGGCGAAATTTTGCAAAGTCTGGAGGGGCTCAATGTGTACCCAGCCCGACACTTTGTGACGCCAGAAGAACGTCTAGAGCAGGCCATTCAAAATATTGAAGCAGAACTGAAAGACCAGCTGCTGGTTCTGGAAGCAGAAGGTAAGCTTTTAGAAGCACAGCGCATCAGTCAACGGACTCGCTACGACCTGGAAATGCTGCGTGAGGTCGGCTACTGCAACGGCGTTGAAAACTACTCGCGTCATCTGGCTGGGCGCGCTGCCGGAGAGCCCCCAGAATGCTTGATTGACTATTTCCCCAAGGATTGGCTGCTGGTGGTGGACGAGTCCCATGTCACGGTGCCCCAGTTGCGGGGCATGTATAACGGGGATCAGGCCCGCAAAAAGGTTTTGATTGACCATGGCTTTCGGCTTCCTAGCGCTGCCGATAACCGCCCCCTCAAATCTGAAGAATTCTGGGAGAAGGTCGGCCAGTGTATCTTTGTCTCGGCAACGCCAGGGGACTGGGAACTCGAAATTTCTAAACCGCGGATTGCCGAACAGGTGATCCGGCCCACGGGCGTTTTGGATCCTGAGCTCTTTGTGCGGCCCACCGATGGCCAAATTGATGACCTCTACGGCGAGATCCAGGCGCGGGTACAGCGTCAGGAGCGGGTATTGGTGACCACCCTCACAAAGCGCATGGCTGAGGATCTCACGGAATATTTGCAAGATCGGGGCGTGCGGGTGCGCTACCTCCACTCAGAAATTAACTCGATCCAGCGCATCGAAATTTTGCAGGATCTGCGGGAGGGGGTCTTCGATGTGTTAATCGGTGTCAACCTGCTGCGGGAAGGTTTAGACCTCCCGGAAGTTTCACTCGTCGCCATCCTGGATGCTGACAAGGAGGGATTTCTGCGGGCAACGCGATCGCTCATTCAAACCATTGGGCGCGCTGCCCGACATATTCACGGTCAGGCAATTCTCTACGGCAACAATCTCACCGACAGCATGGAAAAAGCCATTTCCGAAACTGAGCGCCGCCGCACGCTTCAGCTTGCCCATAACCAGAAACATGGCATTACCCCGCAGCCCATTAAAAGTCGAGCCGGGAACTCAATTCTGGCCTACCTCGAAGTCTCGCGCCGCCTCAACGCCCAAGAACTTGAAGCTGTTTATAATGCCGCTGATGACCTGCCCCTGGAGAATATTCCGGAGCTCATTCAGCAGCTGGAAGCCCAGATGAAAGAAGCTGCCAAAAACTTGGAATTTGAAGCAGCAGCCACCTACCGCGATCGCATTAAGCAGCTCCGCGAAAAGCTAGTGGGACACCATCATCGCTAACAACCCCCTGGCCCAGCTCACCCCAAAGGGTCTATCCCTGAGCCTGATGGGTCACCACATTAATGCGATCGCGCAGCTGACGAATCCGCTGGGAAATATTGGTATCGGTTTTCTGGAGATCCGCCACCTTATCGCAGCTATAGAGCACCGTCGTGTGATCCTTGCCGCCAAACTCATCGCCAATCTTCGGCAGACTTAGCCCGGTATGCTGCCGCATGAGGTACATGGCGACCTGTCGTGCCACGCTAATGTCGCGGCGCCGCGAGTTTCCCTTCAGGTCCTCAACCGAGACTTCAAAGGTTTCAGAGACCGCATTGATGATGGTCTGGGGCGAAGCTTTGAGCTTCGTTAAAGAGGGGGCCAGCACCGGGGCGATGTTCTCCACCGTCATGGGTAAGCCTGAAATAGAAATGTAGGCCACCGCACGAATCAGTGCCCCTTCCAGCTCCCGAATGTTAGAGGTATAGGTTGAGGCAATGTACTCAATCACCTCACGGGGCAGCCGAATATTTTCGTATTCGGCCTTCTTCTGTAGAATGGCCATCCGCGTTTCTAGGTCTGGGGGCTGAATATCGGCAATGAGCCCCATCGAAAAGCGGGAACAGAGCCGCTCTTGCAGTCGAGGAATTTGGCTGGGGGGGCGATCAGAGGCCAACACCACCTGTTTCCCCGCTTCATGGAGGGTATTAAAGGTGTGGAAAAACTCCTCCTGGGTATATTCCTTGCCCTCAATGAACTGAATATCGTCCACCAACATCACGTCTACAGCCCGGTAGTGTTCGCGGAAGCTTTGCATCCCGTCCTTACGGATTGCCGCAATCAGATCATTGGTAAACTGCTCCGTCGAGACATAGAAGATCTTTGACTTCGGGTCAATCTCTAGCCGATAGTGGCCAATGGCCTGCATTAGGTGCGTTTTCCCCAGACCCACCCCGCCACAGAGAAACAGCGGGTTGAACTCTCGCCCCGGTGACTCTGCCACCGCTAGACAGGCTGCATGGGCCATGCGGTTATTCGGCCCAACCACGTAGCGCGAAAACGCATACTTTGGATTCAGATCCCCGCCTCGCGATCGCGGGGGGGGACTACTGGGTGCCGGGGCCGAAAAACTGGGTACAGTCGCAGCAGGTGCTGCACCGGCATCTCCAGGGGGATGGGTCGCGTCCGTCTGCTCCTGGGAAATCTCAATCTGGATCTCGACCGCATGTCCCAAAATGTCATGGACAACCTCCGCGATCGTTTTGATGTAGTACTTCTGTAACCAGTTTCGGGCAAACGGATTAGGCGTCCGAATGACCAGACGATTCTCGTCCAGGGTTTCCGCACTAGCCGTCTTAATCCAGGTCTCAAACGTGGGTCTGCTCAACTGGAGTTGCAGACGCTCCATGACTTGATCCCAAAGGCTATCCACGGAAATGTTCACCATCAACCTCACCTGCTTATCCGAGCTTAGACTAGCCTGAAATTCCTAAGCACACCACCTTTTGTGAATGATTTAATCCGACCACCTTGACCATCAATCCTGCGCAACTCCGGCAGTCACTCAGCCTGTATCGGCGCTGGCTTACCCGATGCCATGGCAAATCTACATCGCAAATTCTATGACAAAGAGGTCAAGGATTTTATACCAGCCCTAGGAATGCAAGAGAAGGACAAAGTCGGGTGCTAAGATTGTAGACTAGAAAACCGGGGTCTTTTTACAAAGGCAACCTTAAGATTCAGATTCAGTCGTACGATACCCACCACCATGACTAAACGCACCTTGGGCGGCACAAGCCGCAAACGCAAAAGAACCTCTGGATTCCGCGCTCGGATGCGCACGGCAAACGGTCAAAACGTCATCAAAGCCAGACGTCGTAAGGGACGTCATCGTCTAGCGGTCTAACTCGACCGCGGTAGAACCAGGGTGAACCCACCCGCTGGTTAAAGGCATTCTGTTGCACATCGTCTGATCCATGACATGTTGCCCAAGGTATACCGACTCAGGCATCGACGAGATTTTGTGACCGTTTATCAGCGTGGCCTCCGCCTTAATTCCAGTGCCTTAGGTCTGCGAGCCCTAAGGCACCCCCCTGCACCCACAGAAATTCAGCCTAGCCGAATTGGATTTTCGATCAGTCAGAAGGTGAGTAAGCATGCTGTGGCCAGAAACCTGATCAAACGAAGGCTCAGGGCTGCGATGCGAGAATTACTACCCAGCCTCAGCCAAGGATGGGACATCGTTGTAGTCGCTCATTCTGCTGCTCCACAATGCAGTTACCATCAATTTCTGCAACAATTGAAACAGTTACTGGCACAGGCAAATATTTCTCATGGGGATTAAAGAAGAAGTTTATTTTGAAGGTGGCCCCCATGTGGGCGAGCTAATCCTTAACATTTTGTTGGGGTTTACCGTGATCTGCCTACCGCTCACGGTAGGTGCCGTGGTGCGGGCGCTTTGGCTGCGCTACCGAATTACAAACCGGAGAATCACGGTGATTGGAGGCTGGAGAGGACGGGATCGATCAGATGTTGTGTATTCTGAGGTGGCATCCGTCGTCGCCGTTTCCCGAGGCATTGGGCTCTGGGGAGACATGGTAGTCACCCTCAATGATGGCAGTCGCTTGGAACTGAAATCGGTGCCAAAATTCCGCGAGGTTGCTGCCTACATTCAAGACAAAGCCGCAGTGCGTAAGGCCACCAAAGCGACTGCATAGTTTCTTTGACGCGGTTTTTGCGTTATTACCCTGGCTAGCATAGGGTAGAGCCTAGATAAATCAATACTGAAATCAGTTTAAACAATGGACTTTGGCGTCGGCTTTCTCTCCAACAACGTCATGTTGCCAATCCTGGATTTATTTTACGGGATTGTGCCGAGCTACGGCCTTGCGATCGTAGCGCTGACATTAGTTGTTCGCTTTGCACTTTACCCCTTGAGTGCGGGTCAGATTCGCAACATGCGCCGCATGCGGATTGCTCAGCCTGCCATGAAAAAGCGGCAAGACGAGATCCGGGAGCGTCATAAAAACGACCCGACCAAGATGCAGGAGGAGCAGGCCAAGCTCATTCAAGAATTTGGCAACCCTTT
>CAZXWR010000103.1:0-12079 GCA_964644325.1 uncultured bacterium | reverse complement strand
ACCTCAATGAGTCAAAAATTGCCCTGGTTTACGGCCAGATGAATGAGCCACCCGGAGCCAGAATGCGGGTCGGTCTCACCGGACTGACGATGGCAGAATATTTCCGGGATGTGAACAAGCAGGACGTTCTGCTGTTCGTTGACAATATCTTCCGGTTTGTGCAGGCAGGTTCCGAGGTATCGGCCCTTCTGGGTCGGATGCCGTCTGCGGTGGGCTATCAGCCAACCCTAGGGACGGACATGGGTGACCTCCAAGAGCGCATCACCTCCACCCTAGAAGGTTCTATCACCTCTATTCAAGCGGTCTACGTGCCAGCGGATGACTTAACAGACCCTGCGCCTGCTACCACCTTTGCCCACCTAGACGGCACAACTGTACTCTCCCGAAACCTGGCAGCTAAGGGCATTTACCCGGCAGTGGATCCCCTAGACTCTGCTTCCACCATGTTGCAGCCCAGCATCGTGGGTGAAGAGCACTACCGCACTGCGCGGGCTGTACAGTCCACCCTCCAGCGCTACAAGGAGCTCCAGGATATCATTGCCATTCTGGGCTTGGATGAGCTGTCTGAGGATGATCGACTGACCGTCGCCCGCGCTCGCAAAATTGAGCGCTTCCTGTCCCAGCCCTTCTTTGTGGCTGAGGTCTTCACGGGTTCGCCTGGGAAATATGTCTCCCTAGAAAAAACCATCTCTGGCTTCAATCGCATTCTGGGCGGTGAGCTGGATGAGTATCCCGAGCAGGCATTTTACCTGGTCGGTGATATTGATGAGGCGATCGCCAAGGGTGAGAAGATGAAGGCCGAAGGCAAATAAGGAGAACGACCATGACATTAACGGTACGGGTCATTGCTCCGGATAAAACGGTCTGGGATGCAGCGGCAGAAGAAGTCATTTTGCCCAGCACCACGGGTCAGCTCGGCATTCTGTCCGGCCACGCCCCGCTCCTCACAGCCTTAGAGGCGGGGGTGATGCGGGTGCGAGAAGGCAAGGACTGGCAGGCGATCGCCCTTAGCGGTGGGTTTGCTGAGGTTGAGCAAAATGAGTTGACCATCCTGGTCAACAGTGCTGAGCGAGGCGACACCATCGATCGCGAGGCAGCCAGTGCCGCGTTTGAGCAGGCGCAGACCCGCTTAACTCAGGCTGAGCAAAGCGATAACCGTCAGGAACGCTACCAGGCCATGCAGGAGTTTAAGCGGGCTCGGGCTCGGCTTCAGGCTGCGGGTGGCGTTGTTCAGATGTAGATTAAGCGCTGAAACGCTTGATTGACTCTTCAAGCCGTTTTAGATTCTGCAAGCGCTCCGAAATGATCGGAGCGCTTGTTGTTTTAGCCCTGGCCGACAGCCTCGGGCAAAATGAGCATGGCATCCCCAAAGGAGTAGAAGCGATACTGGTGGGCGATCGCCATTTGGTACAGCTGCATCAATCGCTCGCGCCCCGTAAGGGCACTCACCAGCATCAATAAACTGGACTTCGGTAAATGGAAGTTGGTAATTAGCCCCTCCACAACCCGCCAGGAATAGCCCGGATAAATAAACAAGTTCACCTTGCCTTGATAGGGCGACAGCGACCCTGTTTGGTTGTACACGCCCTCAAGGGTGCGCACCACGGTCGTCCCAACCGCAATAATGCGCCCCCCTTGGGCCTGGGTTTCTTGAA
Organism: uncultured bacterium; assembly: GCA_964644325.1. Taxonomy (GTDB): domain Bacteria; phylum Cyanobacteriota; class Cyanobacteriia; order Thermosynechococcales; family Thermosynechococcaceae; genus CAZXWR01. The sequence continues at coordinate 10,424 of CAZXWR010000103.1, read as the reverse complement.
TCGCCTGTGCGGTTTCCGGGGGAAGCTCGACCCACTCCCCATGCATTTGATGCTCCGTGATGCATTCTGCTTCCACCGGTCGAAAGGTGCCAATCCCGACGTGGAGCGTGACGTAAGCCTGCCGAATATTGTGATGGGCCAGCCTACTCAACAGCTCCGGCGTGAAGTGTAGACCTGCCGTCGGTGCCGCCACGGCACCCGCAGCTTCAGCATAAACCGTCTGATATTGCTCCGTCAGAGCCTGATTACCCTCAGTATTCTCCTCAATGTAGGGGGGTAGGGGCACCTGACCCACTTGCTGGAGCAACACCTCAAAGGAGTCGGTGGAGGGCCAGCTAAACGCCACGATGCGGCCTCGTGTTTCAGGGTCCGTCTCTAAAATCTTGGCGTACAGCGACGGCTGTTCGACGGGGCCAAATTCAACCACAGCTCCGGGTTTGAGGCGACGCCCTGGCTTAACCAGCGCTAGCCAGCGCCCTTCAGGCTGCGGCTCGAGTAAAAAAAGTTCAACCGCAACGGGTGTTCCTTTCTGGCCCCCTGCCGCCACCTTCCGGCCCAACAAGCGGGCGGGCAGCACCCGCGTATTATTGAGGACCAGTAAATCCCCTGGCTTAAGATGCAGCGGTAAATCTCGAAAGGTGCTGTGGATGTGGTGATCCTGTGCCACCACCAACAGTCTAGAACTATCGCGGGGAACAGCCGGAACCTGAGCAATGCGGTCAGCGGGAAGGTGGTAGTCGTAGGCAGCTAGTGCTGTATCTTGTTCAGCGGTCATCGATCTCTAACGGCAGATTCTGCTCCCCCTGCAATCGGCCCATCCCCTTAAATACCGGGAATTTCGCAAAGTTGGGTAGATCCCCCTACGAAGTCGAGGGGTTTCACCCTACCCGTCAAGCCTGGGCTCCGGAACAATAGAGATACAGGTATCTGGAAGAACTATGCGTTTAGGATACCAAGCAGAGGGTATCTTTATGGATCACCTATACTACATCGGTAATGCAAGTTTAGTTTTACGGGTCATTCAGCATCTCAAACACTACCCGCTTCAGGTAGAGTTTATGACGGTTATCCATCAGTTAGATGGCTGGGTGGTACGCGTTCGCTGTACTTATCAGTGGTCGTCCCGGCAGCTCGGCGATTTGCAGGCATATTTAAGTGAGTTGGGGGTAGCCTACCAGCCCAATCCCCGTCTCCAGAGTGTTCTAGCCGACCTAGAGGCTGGTCATCACCCCGTTGAAGTGATGCAGCGCTACCAGGTCGCAGTGATTGCCCATGGGCAGCCGGAACAGTCTGAGGTGGAAGCCTTTCGCCAGCAGTTTATCCGGGGACTAGGCTACTGTCCGGAGACGTTAGGGTAGGCAACTGAGCCGAGCGCGGTGCCCATCGACCCGACCGACAATGGTGTCTAAATGCCTCAGGGATGGGGCTAGCGCTGTTCACGCAGTTTGGCGATCGCCTCTACATAATCGGGAACTGGCTCATCGCTCAGTTGTGCAGCCTGTCGGTCGACGGCCAGCAAATCTTCTCCCCAAATCACCTGACCAAGGGGGATCGTGTCACCCCGGTCAGGTTTCCAGTCACGGCTGACAAATTTGCGATCGCCGTCCACCACCGCCCCATCAAACAGATAGCCAATACAGAAATAGACATCTTGCAGAACCAGGGGGACAGACGGTCGATGGAGCTGGCCACGGGAATTAGGGCTGCGCGCTTTGTAAACCGCACGCGGGAACAGACCATATAGATTTTTGAGCGAGGCGGACAGCAGGGGTGCACCTTTGAGCGTGGTGCGCTTGAGGGCACTGACGCTGATGCGACAGTCCACCTCTGACAGTAGCGTGGGGGCTGTCATCTCCTGAAATCGAACGGGGTGGGGCGACTGGTTGCGATAGGGACACAGGGGCAAGGTATCCGCGTCCAAAAGCCGCATTCCTGCATCTAAATAAGCGGTTAGACCATGCTTCTGGGCAATTGCTGCCAAGGAGACTGGTGAGCAAACCCCCTCCACAATCAAGATTTCCGCTGTGGCATTAACGCGGCGCAGACCTTGGAGTACCTGGCCCAGCACCCCCATACTGACCGTGACCGGGGGGCCGACCGGGTAGCCGAGATTCGGCTTAACTAGAATGCGCTGGGCACCATGGGCCGACAATGGGGGGATGTACTGAAACTCGGCTGTCGGCGATCTGAATACCCCTGGTGCAACTGAACCTGGTGCAGCTGAAATAGATGGATGCGGCACAACGTCTCCCATAATTCTGCTGTGAATGGTAGAACAATCCTTAACGCTGCTGGATGACCTCATGTACACTCACCTTATCTCCGTTCCGAAATCGGCGGGTGAGCCCAGCGATCGTCCAGCTCTAAACCACAATGTCATTCACTGCCCAAGATTGGATTACCCACTTAGCCCTGACCCCCCATCCGGAGGGAGGCTACTTTCGGGAAGTGTATCGCGCCCCCGAGAGCGTTACCGCCGACCATCTACCCAGTCGCTTCAACGGCGATCGCTGTTTTAGCACCAGCATTTACTTCCTTCTGGAATCGCATCAGTCCTCGGCCTTCCATCGGATCCAGTCTGACGAGCTGTGGTACTTCCATGCAGGTAGCCCCCTGATCATCCATAGCATTGCCCCAAATGGCACCTATGAGATTTGCCGCCTGGGGAACGACCCCACCACGGGAGCCGTCCTCCAGGCCCACGTGCCCGCCAGATACTGGTTTGGTGCCCACATCCCAGACGCAGCATCCTTTGCCCTTGTCAGCTGTGCCGTTGCCCCAGGCTTTGAATTCGCTGATTTTGAACTGGCGAACCCAGTCGAACTCCAGCAGAAATATCCGCAGCATCAGGCCATCATTGAGCAGCTCTCTGGGTCTTCAACCAAAACTCGGCCATAGAATGATCCAGGCATCCTAGCTGAAGCCACAAAAAAAAGACGACCCGTCGAGATCGCCTCTTTTAAGAAAATAGGCAAGACATCGCCCTGCGCGATAGAGACCTTAGACTGTTTTTACATTAATGGCACAAGGCCCTTTGCGGCCTTCCCCGATTTCAAACTCGACGCTCTGGCCTTCACCGAGAGACTGAGATTGGATCTCAGAATGGTGCACAAATAAATCGCCGCCACTCTCTTGCTCGATGAACCCGTAGCCCTTCTGTTCATCAAACCACTTAACTTTACCTTTGGGCATTACTGTCTCTCTGTTTATAGTTGTTATGGGCTAGATGATTGTACGAGCTAGCCTACACCGATTGTAGCTCTATGCCAGAGAATTCAGAAATTCTCCCATAAAAGTCAGCAAATGCTCACGTTTACTGGGGTCAATCGCCGACAGCGGCAGCGGCTTTTTGAGTTTTCGCAGCCCTGACCGCAACCCAATTGTCAGCATTACTATCGGCAGTATGATAGTTGAGAGGCACCCCACGAGTCGCAGACAGCGGTTCTGACCTGTGATTCAAAGGGGGTTCTCTATGGTTTACGGTAGAATCTTCAGGTTTTTGAGCTCAATCGTCATTCACACAACAGAGGAGATAGAAATGACAGCCGTTGCTGCAATCTCAGACAGTACCTTTCAGGCAGAAGTGATCGAAAGTCCTATCCCTGTACTGGTGGACTTCTGGGCTCCGTGGTGCGGCCCTTGTCGCTTAATTTCACCCATTGTGGATGCAGTAGCCGCAGAGTACGGTGACCAGCTGAAGGTGGTTAAGATTAACGTTGACGAACACACGCAAATGGCTAGCCAGTTCAATGTGCGCGGCATTCCAGCCCTGATGATTTTCAAGGATGGTCAGGAATTGGAAACCCTAGTCGGTGCGGTGACCAAAGAAACCTTAACGGGAGCATTGGCTAAATTTCTCTGAGCGCGCAATTGTCGCCCCAGGGTTTGCTACCGCTAAGGAACGCAAATTTATTAACGTCAAGATTCTCGCCCTCATCCCCTAACCCCTGCTTCGCACGCCCTGCGGTCTACTCCCAAGTTGGGAGAAGGGGAATCGGACTCTTGCTCCCTCTCCCACTTTGGGAGAGGGCTGGGGTGAGGGCGAAACAATCTTGTAATGACCGACCTTATTTAATTCACGATCCTAACCGTATCCAGGGGGCGGCACAAAGCCATCCGTAACGGTAGATACGGCTTCAGCGATCGCCAATAGGTCTAGGTCGTGCCAGCGTTTCCCAACCAGCTGCAAGCCAATCGGCAGTCCGGCTGTGGTTTGGGTGATGGGCATCGCGACCACGGGATTGCCCGTGAGGTTAAAGATACTGGTGAAGCCGAAGCCCCAAAGCCAGTAGGGCACGGCCAGATCATCTACATTGAGATCGCGACGAAGCCAGGAACGGGTTGAGCGATGGATAAAGGCTGGGCCTGGGGTAACCGGACAGATCCAGGCATCCCAGTCCGCTAAGAACTGATCAAGCTGACGGATAAACCCATCCCGGCGATTGAGGCTCTGGAGGTAGTCGGTCAGGGTCAGGGAAATGCCTTGGGTGAAACCTTTGACCAAAGCCCCTCCTGGCAGCCACCGCTCTGGAATACTTTGGGCCATGCCTCGCGCTATGACCCGCAGTACCGCATTTTCCAGGGGGGCAAGTTGCGCTGTACAGAGCTGGCCGTAGGTTTGCCAAAGCGCTTCCATATTGAACTGAGGGGCTCGGTTCTCAACGCGGCAGCCCGCAGCTTCGAGCTGAAGCGCCACCTGCTGCAAAGCGGCTTGGGTTTGACGGTCAGCGACCAGCGGCCCCAGGCGATCGCACCAGGCAATTCGCAGGTCAGACAGCGATCGGTGCGGGGGTGGAATTTCCCGGTTAACCGCGACCGCAGAACTGGTTCCAGTATTTTCCAAGACGGTTAAGCACAGGCGCAGATCGGCAATGGAGCGGGCCAGCGGCCCCGTCACCAGCATATGTCGGAGCCCTCTCGGCTGCATCTGAAACCCATTCGAGAGACGCTGCTCCGTCGGCTTGAGGGCATACACACCACAAAAATGGGCTGGAATCCGCAGGGATCCGGCTAAATCGTTGCCCAATTCTAACGGCGACAGTCCGGCAGCGATCGCCGCCCCGCCGCCCCCCGTACTTCCCCCCGGTGTCCGGTCTAAGCACCAGGGGTTATTGGTACGGCCAAACACGGGGCTCGCCGTCTGAAAATCTGTCCCCCGGGGCGGCAAGTTAGTCTTCCCTAAAATAATGGCCCCCGCAGCTAACAACCGCGCCACAACTGTCGCATCTTGACGCGGGACGTAGTCAGCCAGGGGTGGATAGCTGTAGGTTGTACGGAGCCCAGCGGTTTCAAAGATATCTTTAATCGTGACAGGAACTCCGTGGAGCGGCCCCCAATCCTCACCAGCCGCAAGCGCTGCATCTGCGGCCTTGGCTCGAAGATAGGCACGCTCTGCATCAAGGCTGACAATTGCATTCAGCGCTGGATTATGGCGCTCAATCTGCTGGAGATAGGCTTCCAACACTTCAACGGCTGAACAGCGGCGATCGCGAATGTTCGCCGCCAGCTGCCCAGCTGACTGAAAAACCAATGGACTCATGGAGATAGCGGCTCTGCAATATCGGAGGAGCAATGCGCTAGCTTGCTCATGCTCTAGCTTATTCGGATCTGCAGCACCTGTGGGCGACAGCATCCTTCATGGAGCCATTCCCCTCAGGCACAGCTCAAATGGCCCTCACATGTAGCTATTGCTACAGATCAATATTTTGCCCCCATGCTTTCTAACACCTTCTCAAAATCGAATATTAATTTTCCTAGACATAAAATTCACCTAGAATTCACGATAGTTTAGTTGTTTTTTTGGGTACGTTACCTTTAATCATGCCGCATATATTTCTTTTTTCACAAGAAAATAAGCGATGCTTCCAATAAAAAATTATCATCCTCAGGATAGATTTTCTTTTGCAATTAAAATTTGTAAAGTTAATCTTTATTGCTTCTAGTTAATATGTTCCACCTCAGCTGATTAAAACTTAGGAGAGGCCTTGGATGAAGTTAGTTTTAAAGGAAATTGCATCGCGGCAAACGGAATTTGAGAATCTTCCATTATTCCTACGTTTAGACATGAGTCGGCGTCTCCAGGATGCCATGATCTTCGTGCCTGGGATGGCTTTTTTCGTTTTAACCTTCCAAGATATTCTGAGGTTGAACGAAGCGAAAATCATCGATCCCCTCTTAAAGCAGATTGCCCAGCACCATCGCCAGGAGGATTTAGGTCACGATCATTGGTTTTTGAACGACTTGAACGCGCTTAATTTTCCCTGTGATGTTGCGCGTTTGTTTGGGGATGAGTTTCAAGTCACGCGGGATATTTCTTTTGAAATTGTGTCGGAAATTTTTCAGGCTTCGGACGATAGAGTCAGAATTGTTTTGCCACTTGCTCTTGAGGCAATGGGACATGTGCTGTTTAATCGTGCCCATGCTTTTTTTGCGCGGTCAGGGTGTCTAGTAAAACTCAAGTATTTCTCTAAAGAGCACTTACAGGTTGAACTAGATCATCAGCTCTTTGACACAGAGATTGATGACTGCATTCGTTCGATTGAGCTGTCGCCAGTGCTCCGTGCTGAGGCGATCGCAATGGTGAACCGGGCCTTTGATGCAGTGACCCGCATGGTGAATTACTTAGATCAGCAAATTGTAGAAAATGATAGAGAGCTGGAGTTACTATGGCAGTCTTCTCAACTGATCAACGCATCCACCGAGAGGGTATCCACGATCGCCAGGCATCCAGCAACACCGATCAGCACCCCAGTATTCCGTTCCTAGAACAGTCTCAGATTCCTTATACTTGCGATCGCACTTCTCTTGCCGAGGCCCGTCAAGATTTTGGGCATATTGTCCAGGGCAAGGCTGAGGTGATCGTGCAACCGCGGCAGCCGTCTGACGTCGTGGCCATCCTCAAACATGCCAATCAGCAGCGAATTTCCTTGAGTGTCAGAGGTCGGGGACGGAGCCAGAGCGGTCAATCCCTCAGTACTGAGGGACTCATGATCGGAACCAGTCTCCTCAATCAGGTGGAATACAGCCTCAGCCAGCCTCAAAGCATCCGCTGCGGTGCGGGCGTCACCTGGCGGCAACTCGTGGAGCATTGTGCACCCCAAGGCTATTTGCCCTATGTCATACCCCTCAACCTCGATTTAACCGTCGGCGGAACCCTCGCTGTGGGGGGAGTTGGGGCCAATTCCCATAGGTTTGGGCCTGCGATCGCCCATGTGGATGCACTAGAGGTCGTCACCGGGGCCGGAGACTGGGTTGCCTGTAGTGCGGACACCGAACCCGATCTGTTCCATGGCGTTCTGGCAGGGCTGGGGCGCTGCGGCGTAATCACAGCCGCCACATTACCCCTGAGACCGATTCAGCCCCTAGTGCGCACCTACTATCTGCTTTACGAAGAGATGCAGCCCTGGCTGAACGATCAGCGCCATTTGACCCAGCATCACCTAGCCCAGCATCACTTAGCCCAACGTGCGGGGATTACCTACCTAGAAGGGTTTTGTGCCGCTAGCATCCAGGGACTACATAAAACCGCAGCAGGTCGGCGACCCTTGAGGCACTGGCAATATGGTCTCCATCTCAGCGTTGAATTCTCAGAGCATCAGCCCCCGGACGACAGCATCGTACTCGATAATTTGCAGTTTTCTAAACAACTGCTAGTTGAGGAGGATCAAACCGCAGCCTTTGCGGCCCGCTATGATGCCCGGTTTCAAGCCATGCGCCAGAGTGGCGCGTGGCAGCAAGCCCATCCCTGGTTTGAATGCCTTTTGCCCTTCGACCAGGCAGCGGACATTATCTCAGACGTTCTGAAGGATTTGCCTCTCTGTTTTGGAGAGGGGCACCGCACCCTGATGCTGGCGGAAAATCCTGTGCCCAAACTGTTCATGACACCAGATACTTCACCGGCCATTGTCTTTGCGATTTTACCCACCGCAATTCCTGAAGCGGTATTACCCACGGCGATCGCGGCCCTGACTGAGCTGAATCAGCGCGTCATTCAAGCAGGCGGCAAACGATACTGTTCAGGCTGGCTGGGACCAATGACCGACCAGAGCTGGCGAACGCACTATGGCAGCCAGTTTCAGTATTGGCAGACGGTCAAACAAGTCTATGACCCCAATACAACTTTGCGGTCTGTGCTGTTCCCCTAACCTTCACTTTTTTTAGTTTTTATCTCCGGGAAAACTGTCAGCTGGCGCGACACGGTCTGTGTCATGCAACAAAAGCTGCGGCCGCTTGTGCTGGGAATAAAGTCCCGGGTGATAGCAATGTTCACTCCGATCACCTAACCCTGTCCCCCCAAAGAGGTTCATCATGTTGACTAACCACTTCGACTCCTTGGTAATTGGTGCTGGCCCAGCTGGACTACAACTGGGCTATTGCTTAGAGAAAGCAAACCGCAATTATCTAATTTTGGAAGCAGGGTCTACTGCTGGTACGTTTTTTCAAAAATTTCCCCGGCATGGCAAGTTAATTTCTATCAATAAAGTTTATACAGGGTATGACGACCCAGAAATCAACCTGAGGTGGGATTGGAATTCGCTACTGTGCGATAGTGAGGATCTTCAGTTTAAGCACTATTCTCAAGACTACTTCCCGTCAACCCAGGCCCTCACCCAGTACCTACAGGACTTCGCGGAACATTACCAGCTCAACATTCAATACAACTGTGCAGTAGCCAAAGTCAGTCGAACTGCAAACGGCTTTCAGGTCACGGATAGTCAAGGAACCGTTTACACCGCCAACCGTTTGATTGTCGCAGCCGGACTTTCTAAGCCCTATACGCCAGATATTCCAGGTATTGAACTGGCTGAGAACTACATGCAGGTCTCAACGAACCCGGCAGACTTTGCGAACCAAAAAGTTCTCATTATTGGCAAAGGTAATTCTGGCTTTGAAACAGCGGATAGTCTCATTAGTCATGCTGCCGTCATCCATATCGCGAGCCCAGAGTCGATTAAGCTCGCCTGGCAATCTAAATATGTGGGGCATTTACGTGCCGTCAACAATAATTTTCTGGATACTTATCAGCTCAAGTCGCAAAATGGCGTCCTGGATGCAACGATCCAACAGATTACGCAGCAGGGCCAGCAGTACGCCGTGCAGTTGAGTTACTCCCATGCCCATGGCGAGGTTGAGGAAATCCTCTATGACCGCGTCATTGTTTGCACTGGCTTTGCCTTTGATGCCTCTATCTTTGACGTTGATTGCCAACCTCAATGCGTCATCAATAACCGTTTTCCGGCGCAGACCAGTGAGTGGGAATCGGTTAATGTGCCAGACCTCTATTTTGCTGGCGTCCTGATGCACATGCGAGACTTCAAAAAGAAGCAGTCTGGCTTCATCCACGGCTTTCGATACAATATCAGAGCATTGCACCGCATCTTTGAGAAAAAGTATCATGGGCAGCCTTGGCCAAGTTTACACATTGATGCGTCTTCAGCTAGCTTGACCCGGAAGATTTTAGAGCGGGCCAATTTGAGTTCGGCACTATGGCAGCAAACTGGGTTTATTTGTGACCTCATTGTGATTTCTGACGATGGGTTGACAGCCCAATACTTTGAAGAGGTCCCGAAAGACTACGTGCTTAACGGTGGGTTTGGGCACCTCAGCCACTATTATTTAGTCTCCTTAGACTTCGGACAGGATGTCGCCCAGGTTGCGGATCCATTCGCAATCAACCGAGTCCATAAGGATGATGCTGCACATGCATCTGACAGCGAATTTATTCATCCGATTATTCGACGGTACTGCGGCAATACCCTTATGAATGAACACCATGTCATTGAGGATCTCGCATCTGAGTGGCGCGAGGCGGTTCATATTGATCCGCTGCACAAGTTTATGGCTCGCAACCTGTTGACCTACACTGCCGAGCTCAAGGAACGGGTCGAGGCCCAGCGCACACCCCTAGCAGTTCACTAGGACTCTACCTTGGGAGCAAAAGGGGCCAGTGCTGCTTAGCACTGGCCCCTTTTATGATTAAGTACTTCTGTAATTCCGGTATTTTTGGCACACTAGGACAGCGTCATCGTGACCGAAGGCAATGTATTACCACTTGTTGGCAACAATTTCCGCCAGGTCTAGAACGCGCTGGCTGTAGCCCCATTCATTGTCATACCAAGCCACAACCTTAATCATATTGCCGCCCATCACTAGGGTGAGGAATGAGTCAACAATGGATGAGGCATCGTGGCCGCGATAGTCGCTGGATACGAGTTCAATGTCGCTGTAGTGGATGATTCCTTTCATGGAACCCTCAGCTGCATTCTTCAGCACTTGGTTGACTTGCTCGGCGATCGCCGGTTTTTCTACCTGCGCGACAAAGTCTACAACGGACACATTGGGAGTTGGCACTCGCAAGGCAATACCGTTAAGCTTGCCCTGAAGCTCAGGAATCACCAGACCGACGGCCTTAGCAGCACCCGTAG
>CAZXWR010000102.1:0-12087 GCA_964644325.1 uncultured bacterium | reverse complement strand
TTCTCGCTGGTTTTTGACCCCGATTCCTCTGCACTCGTGAGATATCCGGGTTTAAGCTCCATGATTTTGGCGCGCGCGGTGTATCCAGCTGCGAGTCCTCCGGTATTGGCGGGATGGCACACCTGGTCAACTTTTTGGGCTCTGACACCGTTCAGGGTGTGGTGTATGCGAACCGCTACTACCACCACGAGATGGCGGCGTTTTCAATTCCTGCTGCGGAGCATTCCACGATTACAACCTGGCAGCAGCAAGGTGAGGAGCAAGCCTACCGCAACATGCTGACGCAGTTTGGCCGACCCGGCGCTCTGCTGGCCGTTGTTTCCGACTCCTATAACTTGTGGCACGCGATCGATCATCTTTGGGGCGATCGCCTGAGGCAGGCCGTGATTGACTCGGGTGCAACCGTCATCATCCGTCCCGATTCCGGCAACCCTGTAGAAGTCGTGGGCAAGGTTTTGCAGCGGCTCGCGGCTCATTTTGGCTATGAAGTCAATCGCAAGGGCTACAGGGTACTCAATCATGTGCGGGTCATTCAGGGAGATGGGGTGAATGAGACAAGCATTCAGGCCATCCTAGACGACATGGAACAGTCCGGGTTTAGCGCCACCAATATTGCCTTTGGGATGGGTGGAGCGCTACTACAGCAGGTCAACCGCGACACTCAGAAATTTGCTATGAAGTGCAGCGAAGTGACCGTCAACCATCAGGCGATCGCCATTCATAAAGACCCCGTTACCGACCCCGGCAAACGCAGCAAAGCAGGCCGACTGGCCTTGATTCAAGACCAGGGGGTCTACCAAACAGTGCCCGACAGCCCTGAAGGAGTGTCCCATAACCAGCTCAACACTGTTTTTGAGAATGGCAGACTTCTCAGAGAAGACACCCTAACAGACATCCGCCGTCGAGCTTGGGTATAAATCCAGTATCTAGACGGGGCTGAGGGCACTGGTTGGCCAGCGCCCTCAGCCTCTCATTCGAGCTGAGTCGTGAACAAGTCTTCCTCGCAGAGGAAGACCCCACTGAGTCGGGCTTGCTTCTGCATCACTCCCCGTGGGGATGACAATTATTCTCAAAATAGCTATATTAATTCTATAAAATGTATTAAAAGGCACAGAAAAAGATTCGGACATGCCTTCAGAACTGCTCAAATCGGTCTGAGGGTGTGGTGACAGGTTTAGCAGTGCCTCCTACAATCCCTGAAATTGAGGAGGTTTTCATGAAATATTCCAGCGATCGCCCAAAATTTGAGCTTCAGCAGCAAACCTACAGCGAGCTAGAGCTACTGCCGATGGACGTCCTCCTAGAAAAGCGACCCCGATTGCATTTTCGTCTGGGTCTGAGATGGTGCTGGCGACATTTACTGAACCTGTTGCTGGCCGAATTAGTCCTAGAGGAGCGGCAGGAGTATCTCGATCACTGCTGGCAGCAGCAGCCCAATTCTTTCAATCAGGCTACCCAAACCCAGTTCTGGCGACGCTTTTTCTGGCTCATTCGCTAGCCCAGTCACGCTAGCACTGTGCCCCCATTGCCCGCAAGATCGGGGCAACCTGCAATTGACCCACCCTTTGGTAGTCAGTTCTACGGTTTGCCCGATGTCGGATCCGGGAGGATGGGGCTGGGAACATAACCATTGCCCCATGGGCACGAGAGGATCGGCCTACACCTCGGGTTCTGCCCGTCTTGCTGATGCTCCGACCTACGGCGATCGCAGAGGCCATGCCTCACGTCACCCCTAGCCCAGGTCAGACTGTCCCTCTAGAACAGTGCTATAGTACAAGCGTATTTCTTTGTATGCAGTATACATAGGCAGAGCCAAGGATCGCCCGCCCTTTACGTCTTGACCCTTGCAATCGTGATTTATGCTGTTCTTTTCGGGTTTCTCGGGGCTTTATGACAACCCTACTGGTCAAAAATATTCACACCCTGGTGACCATGGATCGCGATCGCCGGGAAATTCGCAACGGGGCGCTGCTGGTGCAGGACAATGCGATCGCCCAGGTGGGCACCACCGCCGAGCTACCGGAGGAAGCCGATGAGGTTCTAGACCTGAAGGGGCGCTACATTGTGCTGCCGGGGCTGGTCAATACGCACCATCATTTTTTTCAGACCCTAACCCGCGTCGTGCCCGGCGCCCAAAACACCAGCCTGTTCAACTGGCTCAAAACCCTCTACCCCATCTGGAACCGCCTCACCGCCGAAGGACTCTACGTGAGCACCCAGATGGCCGCCGCGGAGTTAATCCTGTCTGGCTGCACCACCGCCAGCGACCACCACTATATTTTCCCCAACGACTGTGTCCTGGATGAACAGATCCGGGCCGCGCAGGATATCGGGCTGCGGTTCCATGCCAGCCGCGGCAGCATGAGCAAAGGTGAAAGCTTGGGGGGGCTGCCCCCCGACTCCCTGGTTGAAGCGGAGTCAGCCATCCTGAAAGATAGCCAGCGCCTCATCGAGCAGTACCACGACAATTCCCGACATTCCATGCTGCGCCTAACCCTAGCACCCTGTTCCCCCTTCTCGGTTTCCGAAGCCTTGATGCGGGAATCAGCGGCCTTGGCCCGCAGCTATGCCGGCGTGCGGCTCCATACCCACTTGGCTGAAAATCAATCCGATGTGGAGTACAGCTTAGCCACCTTCAACTGTCGGCCTGGGGACTATGCCGAGTCGGTGGGCTGGCTTGGGGAGGATGTGTGGCATGCCCACTGCGTGCAGCTCAGCGATGCATCCATCCAGAAATTTGGCCGCACGGGTACCGGGGTCGCCCACTGTCCCTGTAGTAACCTGCGACTTGCAAGCGGCATTGCACCGATTCGCAAGATGCTGCACCACAACGTTCCCGTGAGCATTGGTGTGGATGGTGCGGCCTCCAACGATGCCACCAACCTGCTCCATGAAGCCCGGACAGCCATGCTGGTGGCGCGGGTGCGGGCCTGCGATGCCGCCGAGATGACGGCCCGAGACGTGCTTGAGCTGGCGACCTTGGGTGGCGCTAGAGTACTGGGTCGCGAGGAAATTGGGTCGTTAGCCCCCGGACAATCCGCGGATTTTATCGCCTTCAACGTCGATCGGCCTCAGTTTGCCGGAGCACTCCATGATATGGTGGCCGCTTTAATTTTCTGTCAGGCTGATGCCGTAGACTACAGCTTCATCAACGGCAAAAAAGTGGTGGATCAGGGCCAGTTGACAACCGTTGATCTGGGTCAACTGGTGGCAAAAACCAATCGTCTGGCCCAAGCGATGATCGCTTAAGGCAGTGACCGGATCGGGTTGCACCAAACTCTCTCCACCCATCACCCGCGGAAACAACCACAGATACAACAGATACAACCCACAAGTATCACTCACAGATATCACCCACCGATCACCCAGCAGGAAGCACCCATGACCGTTAGCCTTGACCGTACCCTCACTATCAATAGCGATCGCCTGAATCGGCGGATTTTTCAGCTGGCCGAAGTCGGGAAACTGGCCAATGGTGGCGTGAGCCGGGTTGCCTTCACCCCCGAGGATATCCTGGCCCGCCAGCTGGTGCAGTCTTGGATGGTAGATGCGGGCATGACCGTCCGCACCGATGCGGCAGGAAATTTAATCGGTCGATATGGGGGGCAATCTGAGCAGTTGGGCGCGTTTGCCACCGGATCCCACATTGATACCGTGCCCGTGGCGGGTCGCTACGACGGCTGCCTGGGGGTGATCGCGGGGATCGAGGTGGTACGAACCCTGAACGAGCACCAGCTCCGCCTAGAACATCCCCTGGAGGTGATTGTCTTCACCGACGAGGAATGCACCGTCCTGGGCTGTAAAGCAATGGCGGGCGATATTGTGGCCGACCCTGACTACTATCGCCGCAGCAATGGGACTGCCATTCAAGATTGTCTGGCCAGCATTGGTGGTGACTGGTCACGGATTGCCACCGCGCAGCGTCAGCCCGGGGAACTGGCGGCTTTCGTTGAACTCCATGTGGAGCAGGGCGGTGTTTTAGAGGAGGGCGGTTATCAAATTGGTGTGGTTCAGGGCGTTGTGGGCCAGCACCGTTTGCGCGTCAACATTCTGGGTCGACCGAATCATGCGGGCACGACCCCCATGAATCGCCGCAAAGATGCGTTGGTGGCAGCGGCCCAGGTGGTCTTGGCCGTGAACCAGCTGGCCGTGACCACACCGGGAGATCAGGTGGCGACGGTCGGCTTCCTGGAGGTATTGCCCAACGCCGTGAATACGGTTCCGGCTCAGGTTAACCTCAAGATTGATCTGCGGGATCTTTCTCAGACCCAGTTAGATCGACTCATTCGGGCCATGGAGCAGCAGTTTGCCGAGATTGCTGCCGCGACCGACACCCAAATTTCCATGACGGAAACGCTCCATGTCCTGCCCACCCTATCGGCTCCGGTGATCATGAAGGCGATCGCCAGTACTTGCAGCGAAGCGGGGCTCAGTTTCACCGAGCTGCCCAGTCGTGCCGGACATGATGCCCAGGAAATCGGTCGCTTCACGGACATGGGCATGATCTTTGTTCCCAGTCAGGCTGGCATTAGCCACTCCCAGGATGAATACACTGCCCCAGAACAATGCACCCAAGGGGCCAACGTGCTCCTGCAAACCTTTCTAAGGCTAGACAAGCTCTACCGATAAGGCGATCGCTCGCTGC
Source organism: uncultured bacterium (assembly GCA_964644325.1). Taxonomy (GTDB): domain Bacteria; phylum Cyanobacteriota; class Cyanobacteriia; order Thermosynechococcales; family Thermosynechococcaceae; genus CAZXWR01. The sequence goes on along the minus strand of CAZXWR010000102.1, from coordinate 7,442 downwards.
ATGCAAGCATACGGGTCACACTGCAAGCGGACGCGAGCCGCCCTCGGCTTCAATAGTCACTGTCTGCCACACAGATGCCTTTACACTTGATGCCGTTGGTTGCAGTGCGCTGACAGTGGGGGCAGAGAACTTTTTCGGGTTCTGAGCCAGGTTCTGCGCCGAGGTTAGAGGGTGAGTCTGCCGGAGATTGAGGGGGATGGGTCTGATCATTCACAGCGCTAGCAGTATCGTTCAATGATGGTTTAGGAAGACGGGTGCTTCACAGGATCTCTACTCCGTCTCTAGGAAGCTCAAATAGGTTCGGGACAGCTCTTGGACGGCCCGTTCATAGAGCTGCTGACCCTGTTCAGGGGTGGCCAAGGAGGGATCCGACCCCATGCGGCCATCTGGGTAGCGCCGCCGGAAGTCGGCAGCACCATAAATACCGTGACCTTTGGCAACGTCAGCACTCAGGGGCGCGGTCTTAATCGCCTCGGGGTAGACAAATTGGGTCACTGCAACTTCACTGGGGGTAGCATGGGAACCTTCGCGATCGCCATAGAGTTCATGGGCCAGCTTGTACACAGAGGGGCACATGTACCAGTTACTCACGCGACACTGAACGCGATCGCCCTCCGGCACCGCTAGATCGGCCAGTGTGGCGTAGACTTCGGCAAACGCAGCCTTCAAGGTCGCCACATTTCCCCCATGCCCATTAATGAATAGGAACTTGCGGAACCCGGCCCGCGATAAACTCACCAGATAGTCGCGAATCACCAGGATTAGCGTGGATGGCCGCAGACTCATGCTGCCCGGGAAGGCCGTATGATGCAACGCCATGCCCACATTGATGGTCGGGCCGACCAGGGCCTGGGTGGCTTCGCCCACGCCCTTGGCAATCACCTCGGCACAGATGGCATCGGTGCCCATGAGTCCGGTTGGCCCATGCTGCTCCGTTGACCCAATCGGAATCAGAATGCCCTGGGAGCGCTGGAGGTAAGCTTCAACTTCTGGCCAGGTACAAAGGTGCAGCAGCATGGGGCAAGTTTAGCAATGTTACTTAGGGTAGATTTCATTGTAGTGGGATTGTACAAAGCCTGTCAGGACAAGGATAAGACGGCAATACTGACCGATGTTTGGCTGTCCTATTTAAGGGAGATTCGGGCATCCTAGGTGCAGATTAATCTGGGGGAGAGCTATCGATGCAAGGGGATATCAGTGTTGTCTGGCTGGAGCAGCTGGTGCAGCTCATCGGGGCACAAACCGGGTTGGAAATTCGCCGACAAGACTATCCGGCACTGGCCGCCACCCTGTCCCAGCGGATCAAGGCTTTAGAACTAGAAGGGCCAGCCGCCTACTATGAATTGCTGGAAGCGGCTGGCCCCGCGACGGCCCACCCCAGTCCACTGGCGCTCGCGGCCAATGCCGAGTGGAAGCTACTCACGCAAGAAATTACCACGGGTGAAAGCTACTTTTTCCGCGATCGCGGTCAAATTAGAGTGCTCCGGGAGCACCTCTTTCCCACCCTCATCAAAGCAAAGCGCGCTGCTGTCGAATCTGGACAGCAGACCCAGCTATCATTGCGAGTTTGGAGCGCGGGTTGTTCGACGGGGGAAGAAGCCTACACGTTAGCCATTCTCTTGCGGGATCTGCTGCCTGATATCGCGCAGTGGAACCTGCAAATCTTAGCGACCGATGTCAACCCAGCTGCGATTCAGAAAGCTGAACTAGGGCTGTATAAACGGTGGTCATTTCGGCAAACCTCCCCCGATTTGAAGCGACACTTCACCGAAACTGCCCAGGGCTGGCAAATCCACAGCCACATTCGGCAGATGGTCACCTTCCGCCACGGTAACCTGTTGCAGGACAGCGCTCCAAATCCCTTCTCCCTGACCTATGGCATGGACTTAATTCTGTGCCGCAATGTATTTATCTACTTCAGTGCTGAGGCGATCGCACAGGTGCTGCAGCGCTTCCACGATACGCTATCGCCCCAGGGTTATTTAATGGTGGGTCATGCTGAACTTCAAGGACAAGACCTGAGCCAGTTTCAAACCCTTAACTTTCCGGAATCTCTTGTCTATCAACGCCCGCTCGTGCCAACGTCCACAGTTCTCAAGCAGCCCGCAGGTTTAGAGGCATCCCAGACGGCGCTCTTACCAATGCCGCAGCCCATGGCGGTTAAGCCCTCGTGCTCCCCAACCCGCATCGTTCGCCCTTGGCAAACCCAGCCTGCTGTTGTTCCGGCACCCTCCCAATTAAAGCAGCCAGTTGCTGCCACATCCGCTCCTCGCAACACCCCAACTCAGGCCCAGTCTGAGATCCAAACTGCCTATACCGCTCATTTGTGGATGGCAGAACATTATTTTGCAGAGCAGCGCTACGACATGACGATAGCGGCCTGTGAAGCTGCGGCGGAGGTAGCGCCGGAGGCGGTTGAACCCTTGCTGCTGTGGGCAGAGGCTGCTTTAGCCCTGGCGGATGATCGGCAAGCAAAAGTACTTTACAAGAAGATTATTTACCTAGAACCTGCTTTGGTAGACCCATACCTGGCCCTGGCTGAAATCTATCACCGGGAAGGGGACATGAGTCGAGCCATGAAAATGAAAAATGCAGCGCGCACTCTAACTTATCAGGCTGTTTAAGTGCGCGCTCTAAGGCGTCACTGAACATCAGGGCAAATCTGCTCCTGTCTTATCCCGCTGATTTCCTGGCTACAGTATTGGGCAAGCAACCTATGCAGCTTGCCAGAGCTGCTGGATTTGACCGGGTAAACAACGGCCTACCTCGGCCTTGCGTTCAGGGGAAAGTTCTGCCTTGGTGGCGCTGAAGATAGCGGTCAAAACTTGCTCGGTCTCGATATGCTTAGGGACGGCTCCCTCTTGGCGAATCCGCCGGAGAAAGAGGTCTGCGTCAATGTTGAGGGGTGGCCGGAGCTGGCTAATGAGACTGACGATGGGGTTGGTATCCAGCCACAGGTCAGCGACTTCTTCCCGAATTTCATCTGAGCGGGTGTCTGAAGCCCGCTGGTGCAGTTCCGCCGCCACCTGCTGCGCAGCGTCATGGCTCATCATGTCTCGCATGGTTCGGAAGACGACTTCAGTAATGTCTCGGGCATCAAAGATATCGGGCAAACCAGCTTGGGTCATGATCCGCTCCAAGAAGGCCATATTCTCAGGTGCGATCGCTGGTTGCTGAGGTTCAGAACCCCGATCTTGGTACTCTTGCTCTAACCTTTGCAGTAAGGACAGCCCTGATTCCGTGAGTCGGGCTCTCTCTAGGGCCACTGGACTAGGCAGGGGATTCGGCCCTTCATCAGCGTAGGCATCTCCAGCGAACGTTGCGTCTAGGTATCCTTTTTGGTTCATGTAGTCTAGGTGCCCCAGGAAGTCTTTTTCTGAGATGGCATGTCCCAAGGTGCCTTCTACGGCTGATTTCAGCGGCTGGGTTGGCGCACCTTCGCTGCTGTTTTCGCGAATTTGACTCAAGAGTGTGTAGGCAATTTCTGGCTGTAAGGTAATAGTCATACGGTCTCCAAATTCTTTGTCTCTGCATAGCCCCATAGGGCAGGCGCTTACATCGCGCTAATGGCTATTGCTGATGGATTTTCAACAACTCAGCACAACTTTTACGGCATCTTCTTATCCTGATATAAAATTCAATGCACCTCATGAGGTCAGATTCAAACTTTCCCTCGTCATCTCAAACCAGGGTTATGTCGCCCTATATTCGAGGATCCGTAAACTTGAATTCACACCTTTATAAGCTGCCATCACTGTTTATCATCTAATGATATTTGTGGGGCTAAACACATCAACCCAAGGTAAAGAGTCCCATGCGCTTAGGTCTTCCTTTAGACAGAAATGCGGAGACTCACACAGCCTTTTCAAGGTTAATGGGTAACTGTCCCTGGCATCTGACGAAGATTGGTTGTTTCAGCCATTTCAGGTCTAAAGACCGCTCAAAGTAGAAGCTGAAACCCTATTAAACTCGTTGAACACTAAGCTCAATATGAGTTCCAGGGACGGTTACGTTAATGGTTACTGCTCAGGCTTAAATCATTGTGTTGAGAATGAAGGTACGACTCTCTCTGGAGCTATGTTTCAAGCACAACAGCAGTTAACCCACAATCGTCAGTTGAATCAAAAAGCCCTCTATCAGAATATTAATGAAGCTGATATTCGAGCAACCTATCAGGAAGGTGAGGATGCGGTTGTTGAACTGGTCATCGGTCTCATAGCGCGGATAGAGAAACTAGAAGAACGTCTTGGTAAGGATAGTCGTAATAGTAACAAACCACCCTCAGGAGATGGCTTTCAGAAGCGGACAAAAAGTCTACGGGGTAAAAGCCAGCGCAAAAGTGGCGGGCAAATAGGTCATCCTGGTCGCACCATGGAATGGAGCGAGACCGTCGATGCCGTAGTTTTGCATCCAGTGACTGAGTGTCAAGGCTGTGGTGCCTCTTTAACAGAGGTAGCAGCTATAGAATATGTGACCTTACCCCGAAAAGGTGGACATTCCCGAAGAGTCGATAACCTAGGAGAATGTTCAGATGACACAAAAACCTCACAGACTATTTATAGCCGTCGCCACACAAGTCAGGACGCGAGTTTAAGGCCGTGCTCCCTCGCTTCCCGCAAGGATTCAAACTGGTCAAGACACTTACGAATTCGGCTTTTTAGCCAAGACCAACAGTGCTCAATCTTGTTGAGGTCAGGTGAGTAAGGCGGCAGGTACCAAATCTGGCAACCTGCGGCTTCACCAAGGCCTCTATGCGACCTCCTTTATGAAAAGTTGCATTGTCAATAATCAGTTTCTGTCCAGGTTTAAGCGGGGGTATCATACCAAATCCGACTTGTATACCCCCGGGATAGCGTAAGACTGGGGAATCCCTAGACCCCTCCATCCTGACTGCCTGACACAAGTGCCTCAAAGCATTGATATTCCGTTCTTTCCCGGTTGGAGCTTAAATCTTGAAATCTGGGGCTGAAAGTCTTGGATTAGCGTCTTTTTGCGGATAGGCTCTCAACGAAAAATCAAGGGTTTCCAGAGATGTGTCAGGCAGTCAGGTTGGCATCTGTTGTGGCTTGTTCACACGCAAACGACCCTAACGGATGCGGCTAAAGCCGTTGGAGTGAATTATGACTGCTGCCGCACCTTGCTGTCGATGCAATCCGAGATTAAAGCCTTGACCAACTATCATTGGTGGCCCGCATGATAAGCCCAAACATTTCGGGGGTAAGCTATCCGGATTTAGTATTATTGGCCTTGACGATGGTTGATGCTCCATTGGGGCCACGAGTGATGGTGACGTATTCAGCGTTGGCCTGGGGTGCAGTCACCACATTGAACAGCGCGAAACCAGCGAGCAGGGTGTGGGCGAAAAGCTTTGTGCGAGTCATGATGTGTTTCTCCAACCGATTCATTGATTTCAATGTAGAGCTGGAGTCTGAGGTACCCATGATGGGAAAAGAAGCGATCGCTAGGAATGTCCTGAACCCTCCCAGAGCAAATCCTGAGAAAACTGAGAGGGGTATGGGGCAAAAGCTGCGCACCAAGAGTACGCCTGAAATGGAGTCATAGGCCATCGCGGGGGGCTGGTGAACAGTCTGAATTTTCTACCCACAATTTAAATTTTTGAGCATCAACAGTTATGGTGACAGGCGATATAGGGCAATGGCGCTCGAAATCTCAAGCATGCTCTCATTTCCTTCTCACATTACCCAATTAGAGTTCCCTTAGTAAAACTGGTAATGGAGTTTACCACTATGCAATGCAAGCAATTGCTGAAGAATACCCTACTTACAGGAGCGACGATATTATCGCTGAGTGTTTCGGGTAATGCCTTGGCCAATCCGACAACCGAAACCCGTGGCCCCAATGGGGCTACAGTGATTGTGCAAGTTCCAATGATGGACTCAGAGTTCCCCATGATGTCTGCCAAGCTGGGCATGGCCGTTACACCTTTCAATTTGGTGTTTCTTGCCTACCAGGGGTTCTTTGCGGGGGAGGATATTCCTTCTGGATCTGCGTTGGTTCGGGCATACCGAGCTGGAGAAGTGAATGCCACTGACTTAACAAAGGTTGCAATAGGCATGAACCGCCTGCCGGAATCATCTCTACAAGATGAATATTTCTTAGCACAGGTTCAGTCGCAATTGAGAGCGCTAGCTAGTGGCGATAACTAAGTCCCCATCAGACTTATTGACGAGGGTACATTGCGCTGAACATTAAATCAGGTTTAGCAGAACCCTCTCTGCACCCAGATTCTCGTTAGAAACTGGGTGCGAGTTAGAAAGCAAATGTCCAAACTGTGGCTAATTTAAGGGATAAATTGTCCTGCGTTCCCCCCCAGCGTGTCGTTATCTGTAAGGCTTAGAGTAGAAACGTAGATTGATTAACTGTACTCGCTTCTACCCCAACCAAAAGTGCTAAGTCCTGACCGCCAGCAGAAATAATCGTACTCCGCCCTCTGTCACGAATAGTGATGTCAGAAAAACTCAGCCCAACATCTAGCTGAAGTAGATCCTCACCTACTTCAAAGTCGCGGATTCTGGCAAAGCCTCCCTCGCTTATGCCGAAAATGTCATCCCCCAGACCGCCAAACAGAAGATTACGGCCTTGACCGCCCCAGAGCGTATCGTTGCCGACTCCCCCTCGGAGAATATCGTTGCCACCCTCCCCATAGAGTTCATCGTCTCCAAAGTTCCCCACTAGGCGATCGCGACCATCACCGCCCAGAAGACGATCGTTCCCGCCTAAGCCGAACAAGCGATCGTTGCCATCGTCGCCCAAAATGTAATCATCGGCATTGGTTCCCCGCAAGCGATCGCGCCGATCGGTGCCAACGATGGCATTAAAGACCCGAATCCGAGCGACTTCATAGTCTGGCTCGGTATAGTCAGCATTGGCAAATTCAGGTGTGCTGAGAATGTTGCCACCTTCAATAAAACCGGTCGCACTTTGGATGACACCCTTTTCAGTCTCACCCGTATTAGGGGTCGTTTGACCAAAAAAGGCGGTATTTTCTGGAATTTCGTCATTGACTTCTGTGCCTGCATCTAGAACCTGGGACCCTTGCACAATAAAGTCAGCCCCAATAAAGTTCCCCTGATCATCAAAGATTTGATGGGCCAGCGGATTACCATTCGCGATAAAGAAGTCGTTACTGGGCAATATCATGGAGGCGTAGTTCAGGTATTGCCCATCAGTTCCAGGATTTTCAACATTGATCAGTAACCCGGTTGATTCTCCAGGGCGAATCGGGCCATTGGGGCCTGGAATCGTGGCCTGGGTGGAACCCAGGTTGGATAGATCGAATTCCTGAGAAATGAGCGCTGTATCGCCATCTTCCGCCAAGCTCTCCAATCCAGGAGAGGCGGGTCTGCCCCGATCGTAAGTATCAAATTCGCAATTTCTCAAAAAGTGCTGATAGCCCACGAGCTATAGCTTGGACTTTAGGC
>CAZXWR010000101.1:0-12089 GCA_964644325.1 uncultured bacterium | reverse complement strand
AAGTCCTGATGAATTTTGTTTGAGGCCGCAATGAGCACACCAGGCCACTGATAGTTGTTACAGGTGTAGAGCGGCGGTAGGTCAGCTCCGTCAAAGCCCGTTACAGTAAAGCCCATCTCCTGGGCCAAAAATGCGATCGCCCCGCCATCAATAAACTTCCCAGTGGCTAAAATAGCACCTGCTAAGTCACCACTCAGCAAACCATTTAAGTTCGGCACTTGCGCCGTTCTGGAATAGTCCTCCAAGATACTAATGACTGGGTAGTGACGGGCCTGGAGATCGGCAGCCAGCGACCCTAGGGTGCTGCCCAGGTAAATTTTGTTCAGCTGCGGGTTCTGGTGCCAGGGGGCATAGTCAGCCAGGGTTTCGTGTAGCTTACCTGAGAAGGCCCCCCGCCCGCGCAGGGCATAATAGCCCCGGTTTTGGTTGGGGGTGAGGGCCATAACGGCTTCATAGTGGTCGGCATTCAAAATGCCCAGGATAATCTGATAGTTGGAATGGCCATCTAGGTAGTAGCGTGTGCCATCAATGGGGTCAAGAGTGATCAGGTAGTCATCTGCTGGCCCTAGTTCAATAGACCGGAAATACTGGGTGTTGTAGGTTTTGGCATGTTCTTCGCCATAGAAGCGTAGCTGCGGGAAATGCCCGAGTAAAGCGACTTCAAGGGCCGTTTGGATGGATAAGTCCGCATCGCTCAGGGCTGCCGCAAAAAAATTGTCAGAGTCTTCTTTCTCAGGCTGTTCTGCAATACTGGCTTGAATCGTGCGCGCATAGGCCGCTGCGGTTTGCAGGTGAGGGTACAGGGTCTCAAGAATTTGTCGGGGGGTGGGAAGTGCGTTCATGGATCTCGCGAGCTTCATTCAGGGAAAGGTAAGTCCGTCTGTTGCATCAGTGGCACCTCAATCAATCACGAACCTGCTGGGTTGTGTTCAGGGCATTAAAATGCTCACCCCATTCCCCGAGTGAATTTTAAAGCCCTTGCCCTGAGGGGATTCTAGCTATTGAGTACAGCGTTAAAGGCGATCGCCTGTCCAAAACTTGCGTGCTCTAAACTAAGCAAATCTGGAGCGACTCTCTGCCTGCAGAGCCGTTCCCATTTAGGGTTGTCCTGTGCATGACAGTTCTATGCGTCAATCTTCTATGCGTCAACCACCTGCCACTCATTCTACTCCCTTGAACCTGGAATCCTGGTTACTGACCCATGCGTTTAAACCAGGAGATCTCGAACAGGGGGGGGACAACGGCGACACCGCCCTGCTCCAGGCTGGGGCAGAGGTGAATGCCAGAAACAACGATGGCAACAATGCTCTCCGGTGTGCTTGTTTACGTGGTTTCTATTGGGGGGCCAGCGGCCGCAAACATCATTCAGGTCAATATCTATGTCTATCCCATGTCTATCCCATGAAAATTGAACAGGGTGGGACTATTCAGGATATTCTCGCAGCTTTACAGCGGGCGATCGCCACATCACCGCCGCCTTGGCTGGCCAAGATTTTGGGCGTGGGGGCTGAGCAACGGGTCAAAAACTATCAAGCCGCTCCCTCCTGACCCGACCTACTTCAGTGACAAATCAGCATTAAACAGAGAGGAAAGCACCATGAACCTGCAACAAAACCAAGGGCGTGTTCAGGAAATTCAGCGCATTACCGGCCTGAAGCCCACCCATTTTTCTGACCTAGTGCGAGTGGCCCAGCTCATTTACGATCCCGGTGGTGGCGTGTCGGGCCGTATTGTCCAGGTGGACTGGCTGGAATTTGGGATTCCAGAAACCGTCGCGATCAATCTGCGCTGGCTGGGTCGCAAATATCAGTATGAGTCCCCCCATGTTGCCCCAGATCAGGTCTGGGATGTATTAACCCCAGAAACCCGCAGCTGGTTCATGGCCCACAAAAGCATGCTCTGGGAAATCGAAGAATCTTTTCCCGCGCTCGATGAAGACTGAGGCCAACCCTAAATACTGCGCTGCCATTGGCGTACCGATTTGATGCGACTCCCAATTACACAAAAGGATGGACTAGACCATGCAGGTATTAGGACTACTCAATCAATTTGACCAGTGCATGCTTAACATGGCGCTCATTCATATTTGCGATAGCGAAAGCCCGGTGGGGCAAGAGATGCGCCGTCAATATAATGCCTGGAAGCAGCTCACGGATGAATCTGTTTATACCCCTTGGCTCGACGTCCACCAGTTTAAAATTTTCCTGCCCCATCCCGGCCAGACCTACGAGGGTATCACCCTCGAAGAAGGGCTAACCCGTGGCTACAACGTCGAAGTGGAGCCTGTTAAAGACCCCAGTAAGCTGGTTTACACCATTCCTGATGGTGGACATTTTGTCGTGGTCTTCAAGCAAAAACAGGCAAACGAGACATTTGAAATTGCGGCAACGGGTATTTTTGTGCGCGCCCTCGGGATGCTCTACCTGGATGTCATTGTGGATATAGATCAGGCTGAATACCAGCCCCTCGTGGTCAAGCATCCAATTATTCGAGACTATCCCCAGGATTGGGAAACCCAGTTGAGGTCATTTTTACAAGGGGAAATTCGCGGTGAAGCTTTGCCCCGCCTGGTGGGATATGTGGATCGCAGCCTCAATTCAGATTATCGCCCCCCGAACTGGAGTGAAGTGTACCTGGCGGCTAGCCGCTTTGCTGGTTTTTGACAGGGTTAACGTTTACCGGTCGGCAATCGCGATTTAGGATAGGGAGGTTCCTCTAGTCTGTCTGCAACTTCATGCGTATTTCCGGGACGTTCCTCGACGAAATTACCCACGATATTCCGGCGAATAACTGGGGTCGTCAGGAATGGGCCGCAGATTTTAAGGTCATGAGATCGGTTGGCATTGATACCGTCATCTTGATTCGCGCGGGCGTCGGTCGCATGGCCGCCTGTCCATCCAAAGTTCTAGCAGCCCAGGCGGATAGCTACCCGGTGTATCTGGATCTGGTGGATTTATTTTTAGATCTGGCTGCCGAAAATGGCATGGACTTTTTCCTGGGTACCTACGACTCCGCCACTTGGCCCACCCGCGATCGCACCCTGGCCGAAGAGGTAGATCTGGGCAAAGCCTTCATTGATGAAATGTGGGCCACCTATGGCGATCGCCCTGCCTTTAAGGGCTGGTACCTCACCTTTGAACTCAGCAAAATGGAGCGGCAGCGAGTCAACTGCCTGCGACAGCTTGCGGGCCACTGTAAAAGCCTAGCCCCCCAACTGCCGACCCTAATCTCTCCCTTTGTCCACGGCACTAAGCAATTTGACGACCCGATTTCCCTCGCCCAGCACTGCGCCGACTGGGACGAAATTTTAGCCATGCTTGCCGGGGTCATTGATATTGTGGCCTTTCAGGATGGCCAGGTGGACTACGATGAACTCCCAGATTTTTTACAGGCAAACCGAGAACTGATTCAGAAGTACGGCATGCGGGCCTGGTCGAACACCGAAAGCTTTGATCGGGATATGCCCTTTAACTTCCCGCCCATTGACTGGCGTAAACTGTGGTGGAAAATTCAGGCGGCTGAGCAAGCTGGCGTGGAAAAGCTGATTACCTTTGAGTTTTCCCATTTTATGAGCCCCAATTCCAGCTGGCCTGCGGCTCATCACCTATTCAATCGCTACCGCGAGTATCTCAACAACCACAGTGCCTAACCATCATCGTTCAGAGAAAACCGCAACCCCAATGACTCCCAATCCAGGAAAAAACTACAAACGCTTCGTCATTGAGATGGGTATGGGCGTGGAACAGCATGGACAAGACCCCACCGTTGCAGCAACCCGTGCCGTGCGGAATGCGATCGCCCACAATGCCCTACCCGGCATTTGGGAAGTTGCTGGACTCAGTCATCCCAACGAAATGCGCGTTGTCGTCCAGGTCGCGGTTCCCTACCCAGAACAGGTGCGCCAGGAGGAAGTGCTCGCCGCCCTCCCCTTTGGCCAAAAGACCCTCCAGCTCGAAGCGGGGGGTATGGTCGTTCCCGGAACAGCGATTCCTGAACTGAATGATAAGAACGACGAGATGTACATTGCGATCGCAGCGGTCACGGTGTGGGTGCCGATCGCAGAAGCATAGCGATGGATGCACGCAGCTCAAAACAGCTCAAAACAGCTCAAAAATTAGTCGAAATTGCCTGCACGGGACAGGTGGCAACGCACTGCTCACAGACAATACAGCGCGATCGCGTGAAGGTGAGTAAAAAGGTTTGGGGTGCTAAAGACAGCGCTTCCGTTGGGCAGACCCCGGTACATAGCCCACAGTGGACACAAGCTTCTTCATCAATGGCAATTTCTCGATTTGCCTGCGACACATGGATATCTTGCAGCTGCATCCAGTCGATGGCCGCCTCCAGCTGATCAATGTCCCCGGATAGCTCCACCACTAACTTACCCATTTGATTCGGAGCCACCTGTGCTCGAATAATGTTGGCTGCAACGTTAAAGTCCTTGGCCAACCGATAGGTCACCGGCATTTGTACCGTACTGCGGGGGAAAGTCAGGGTCACCCGTTTTTTCACACAAACCTCAACTGATAGGGGAAGAACAACCAGGGCACAGCCCAGACCTACATGCATTGCTTGTGCCCAGGCAGCATGACCGCCAAAACCTGCAGCGCCATACTCCCATCTTAGAGATCCATCGATTCAATCTCAGCCATCACACCATGAAAAAACGAAACCTTCATGATTCTTTTCATTCCCCCACCCAAGGCATGTTTCCCTTGTTGACCCAGCGCTAAAATCAGACCCCTACCCATAAAACAGCATATATATAGATGAATTGAAGCAGTCGATTACCCCTTAACGCTCCTGAGTGGTTTAGTCGCTGGCGGCAAAGTTGGCACACTAGACCTCATTGGCTTTCTTAACCTGTAAGCAGCCTGTGTCAGCTGCATAAACAGGTAGGCCAACATCGCTAAAGCGACGCACAATGCCTGCCAGACGTAAAGTTTTGTGATGTTTTTGGGGGCGACTCAGCATGGAATGCTGCTTGACGTATCCTGGCGACTTTACCCCGAAAAAGTAACATAGATTACAGTAATGGAAAGAAAAGAGTTAGAAGCTGGTCGAGATATTATTATCAACTGTGTGCGAAAGAACACTTTTTCCAAGGGTCGTCTAAAGATTAGTTAAGCAATACATGAACCCCGACTTTCCAAAAACCAAACGAGTGCTTTCACAGCGAGAAAGCTTCCTTCGTGGCTCGCGCCGTAGATCGGCAGGCGCGAGATTAAACCTTCCTCCCCTTTATTGGTTTGCATGTATCCCACTGTCTGCCTTGATACTGGTGGGCTGGCATACTGCGGCGACTGCCCAGGGTATTGATCCACCTGCTGATTTAGAGCAACTAAAGATTGTTCTGGACTCCATCTTCTTACTATTTTGTTCCGTCCTCGTCATCTTCATGAATGCCGGGTTTGGCATGCTTGAAGCAGGATTTTGTCGGCAAAAAAATGCCGTCAATATTCTAGCCAAGAATTTAATTGTCTTTGGGATTGCTACGCTGGCTTACTGGGCAGCTGGCTACGCCTTGATGTATGGCGAAGGCAATGCATTTCTTGGGTTCCAAGGCTTCTTCTTTAGTGGCGACCCTGCGCCCTATGGGAATGATCCTTACCCGGCAGCCGTTCCCGAATACATTTCGTTCTTGTTTCAGGTGGCATTTGCTGCGACCGCTGCCACCATCGTTTCGGGTGCGGTGGCCGAGCGCATTAAGTTCAGCGCTTTCCTGATTTTCAGCTTTTTACTGGTCGGTATCTCCTATCCGATCACCGGCCACTGGGTCTGGGATGGCGGCTGGCTCAGTGAAATGGGGTTTTCTGACTTTGCTGGCTCCACGGTGGTTCACTCGGTCGGTGGCTGGGGTGCGCTGGTGGGTGCTGCCATGTTAGGCCCCCGGATTGGCAAGTATCAGCAAGGTAGACCTGGCGCCATTCCGGGTCACAACATGGGTTTTGCAACATTGGGCTGCTTGATTCTCTGGATCGGCTGGTTTGGGTTTAACCCTGGTTCGGAGCTGGCTGCTACAGCAAATGTACCCTACATCGCTGTAACGACTAACTTGGCAGCAGCAGCAGGCTGCATCACAGCCACGGCAACGACTTGGTTAAAGGATGGCAAGCCAGATCTGTCCATGATTATCAACGGTGTCCTGGCAGGTTTGGTCGGTATCACGGCAGGTTGTGCTGATGTCACTCCCCTCTCTGCTGTCATTATCGGTGGGATCGCCGGGGTGATTGTCGTGTTCTCCGTTGCGTTCTTTGACAAGATCAAAATTGATGATCCGGTCGGGGCGACTTCAGTTCACCTCGTTTGTGGAATTTGGGGTACCTTAGCCGTTGGTATCTTTGGGACAGGCAACATTATTACTCAGATCATTGGCATTCTAGCTATTGGTGCCTTCACGGTCATTTTCAGCGTGATTGTCTGGTCGATCATCAAAGTTGCTATCGGGATCCGAGTCCACGAAGAAGAAGAACTGATCGGTCTCGACATCAGCGAGCACGGCATGGAGGCTTACAGTGGCTTTGTCAAAGAAGCCGGAGCCTTTGCCCATAGCTCTGTGGATGCAGGTATGGCGAAGTAGCGTCTTTCCTGCAGCGTTTCAGTTCTCAATCTATATTGATGAGCCTTGGGTCGATGCGTGTATCACCCAAGGCTTTTATATCTTCAAAAGATCACTACATTACAGTTGCAGTATGGTTAGTCGTTCCCATCGTGTTCCCGTCACCGTGCTTACAGGCTATCTCGGTGCAGGCAAAACTACTCTTCTGAATCGCATCTTGACCTACGAACACGGCAAGAAGGTTGCGGTTATCGTCAATGAATTTGGCGAAGTCGGCATTGATAACCAGTTGGTTATTGATGCGGATGAAGAGATATTTGAGATGAACAACGGCTGTATCTGCTGCACGGTACGGGGTGACTTAATTCGGATTATCGGCAACTTAATGCGCCGTCGCGACCAGTTTGACCACCTGGTGATCGAAACCACTGGACTGGCCGATCCGGCTCCCGTCATTCAAACGTTCTTTGTCGATGAAGAAATCCAGTCCCAGCTCGATCTGGATGCCGTGGTGACGGTCGTTGATGCCCAACATATCTGGCTCCATTGGGAGAGCGATGAAGCCCAAGAGCAAATTGCCTTCGCCGACGTGATTTTGCTCAACAAAACGGATCTCGTTTCCCCGACCCAACTGGCTGAATTAGAGCAAAAGATACGGGCCATGAACGCCATGGTCAAACTTTATCCCACGCAGCAGTGCCATATCGAGATGGATGCGGTACTGGGGGTTAAAGCTTTTGACCTTCAGCGAGCGCTGGAGATCGATCCGGAGTTTTTGGGGGAAGATGCCCATGAGCATGATGACTCGGTCTATTCGCGGGCCATTGTTGAACCGGGGTCGGTGAACCTCGAAAAGCTGAATACCTGGATGAGCACCCTCCTGCAAACCCACGGCCCTGATATTTTTCGGATGAAGGGGATCTTAAATGTGGCGGGTGAAGATCGACGCTTTGTCTTTCAAGGGGTGCATATGATCTTTGAAGGTGCGCCCGATCGCCCCTGGCGGCCCACTGAAACTCGCCAAAACGAAATGGTCTTTATTGGTCGCAACCTTGACGAAATGAACCTCCAAGCTGCGTTCAAAACCTGTTTGGCGTGATTGCACCCCCTAAGTTTCGACGTCAAGCTCAGGCGCATCTCTCTGACTACGTTAGGGCCTTAGTCTGGTCTCCGCAAGGTTCAACTTTGGCAGCGACCTCGGCTCAGGGTGAACTGATGCTCTGGCTGAATGCCGCTCAAGATTTGCGATCGCCCCTCTGTTTGCAAACGAGTGGTGATGCTTCCCATGACTGCCTGGGATTTTCGGGAGACGGTCAGTTCCTGGCCGTAGCGGGACAGGCTGGCAAACTGTGGGTGTGGCGGATGATGGCAGATGGCCCCCAGCTCATGCTAGTGCATCCCTACTCCGCTGTCTGGATCGATCGCCTGGCTTGGCATCCCCACCTGCCTATCCTGGCCGTGGGGGTTGGGCGACAGGTGCAGCTCTGGGATCTGGCAACGCAGCAAGCCTTGCCCCCCTTTGATTTTCAAGGTTCGTCAGTGCTGGGATTGGCCTGGCATCCGGCGGGGCAATATTTGGCCGTGAGTGGTCACGGTGGCGTTAAAATTTGGGATTGGCACAGCCCGGAATCGCCCCCCATTTGCCTGGACGTTCCGGGGGCTAGCTTAGGAACTGCCTGGTCTAGGGAAGGACGCTACCTGGCTTCAGGGAATTTAGACCGTACCCTGTCGGTTTTGCAGTGGGATAGTTTGCCCCCCTGGCTCATGCAAGGATTTCCAGGAAAGGTTAGTTTGGTTGCCTGGTCGGATATACCCACTGAGTCGCCCCTGTTGGCGGCGGCCTGCATGGAGGGTATTACGCTCTGGCAGCGGCACAAAGAAACGGCTGAGTGGCGCAGTCAGGTCCTGGCCCAGCACCAGGGTTTTGTTCAGGCGATCGCCTTTCAGCCTCAGTCACAGCTGTTGGCTTCCGGGGGCACAGATGCCAACCTGATCCTGTGGCGCAACGCTCGACAGGTCGGTCAAAGTCTGAAAGGGCCAACAGGCGGCACAACTACGCTGGCATGGCACCCGTCTGGAACGATATTGGCCGCCGGGGGTAAAACCGGGAAGGTGATGACTTGGTCAGCAGAGACCGCAGGCCAAGGGTTTGGGTAAGTTTCATGCAGGATCTTCTGGCTCTAACACGGGCAACCGCACCGTAAAGGTTGTACCTTTGCCGAGGGTACTCTCTAGGGCAACACTCCCATTTAGGAGCGTCACGAACTGTTTAACGATGCTTAGCCCCAGGCCAGAACCGGGAATATTGCTGACATTTCTGCCCCGGTGGAAGGGCTCAAACAGGAAGGGTTGTTCTTGGGCTGGGATGCCCAGCCCCTGATCCTGTACTTGAAAGGTCAGCTGTTGCTTCCGCCGACTCAACTTCAGCTGGATTTCACTGGGGTTTGGGGAGTAGCGAATGGCATTGTGCAGCAGGTTAATCAGAATTGAGCGCAGTAGCTGTTCATCCATCCCCACTGAAAGCTGCCGATGTCGGCAGCACAAGCGCAGCGGATGGTCAGTGGTTCGCTGGAGTTCTGTCAAGATTGTCCGGCAAAACAACACCAGATCTAGGGGGGTAGGTTTCAGGGGGAGCTGATTAGCCTCTAACTTGCCCAGCACCAGAATGTCGTCGATCATGGCGGTCATGCGGTCAATGTTGGCAGCGATCGCCGTTAGGTAGTCTTGCTTTTGGGTCAGGGTCAGTTGCTGGTCATAACGCTGCAAGCAGGAAACCGACAGGGCAATATTGTGCAGCGGGTTACGAAATTCATGGCAGACCATGGATACAAACCGCGATCGCAGGTCGCTCAAGTTCTGGAGCTTCTGGTTTGCCGCCATCAGCGCCGCAGTTCGTTCCTGTACCTTCAGCTCTAATGCTTCATTGGCTTGCTGCTGCACCGCCTCAGCCCAGCGACGCTCGGTAATATCCCGGAACGTTACAACCGCCCCCACCAGATGCCCCTGCTCATCATGCATCGGCGTACTGATGTATTCCACCGGAAAGGCCGTGCCATCCTTGCGCCAGAACACCTCATCGGTCACCCGATGGATGATGCCGTCCTTAAACGCGGCGTATATGGGACAAGCTTCGCAGGGATAGTGCCTGCCGTCGCCATGGGAATGATGCAGCACTGCATGCATCGAGCGGCCAATCAAATCCGCCATATCCCAGCCGATCATAGCCGCTGCTGCCGGGTTCACGAACGTCGCGTTCCCGTTTAAGTCCACGCCATAGATCCCTTCCCCAACGGCATTCAAAATGAGCTGATGCTGTCGCCGCAGGATTTCCAGCTCTGTGGCAGTGGGCTGATTGGGGCTGGCTATCCAGGGAGAGGGCTGCATCGGCAACAACATCCAGGCAACAACATCCAGACAACGACATCCAGGCAACAACGGACAGCAGAGCAACGGTACAGGGTAATGATCGAGGCGGGGTAACCCAGATTAACGGGTAAAGCGTAGCCGATTACACCACAATCTAAGCCTGCAAAAGGGTTAGCTATACCCAACCCCGCAAGAAAGCCTGCCACTCAGTCAAACCCAGACGCTGAACTCCAAGCCCAGGGGAGTCTGGCTGCGCTGGCCCCTGAGAGAAAGCCCGGTATTCTGTGTCGATCGTTTGACGGTATCCATGCCATGACCCAAACAATTCTCATTATTGAGGATGAAGCCCAAACCCGCAGCGTTTTTCTAAGTAGTCTATCCTTTGAGGGTTTTGCTGCCTTGGGGGCAGACTGTGGCACAGATGGGGTGGCATTGGCTCAAACCCACCGTCCTGATTTAATTGTGTGCGATATCATGATGCCGGACATGGATGGCTATCAGGTGCTATCAACCCTCCGGCAAGCCCCCCACACCGCAGCGATTCCTTTTCTGTTTCTGACTGCCAAGGTAACGATGTCCGACCTGCGCCGAGGCATGAATCTAGGGGCAGATGACTACTTAACCAAGCCCTGTACTGTCGAGCAATTGCTCGAGGCGATCGCCACGCGTCTGCAACGTCATGCTGATCTCCAGCAGCATTCCAGCCTGAAACCCGTTGCTCCTCCCCCAGCCGATCATATTTTCCCAGACTGTCCCCAGCTCAACGGCGTGTTCCAGTTCATAGAAGCCCACTACCACCAGTCCATTCGCTTGCAAGATTTGGCTAAAATTGCCGGATACTCTCCTGCCTATCTCACCACCCTGACCCACAGCCAAACTGGCCGCTCCGTCAAACAGTGGATCATAGAGCGCCGGATGGTAGAGGCCCGTCAACGCCTTGCCCATAGCAATCAGCCCGTAAAGTGCGTAGCGGCGGCTATTGGCTACGCTGACCCCGGCTA
Organism: uncultured bacterium; assembly: GCA_964644325.1. Classification (GTDB taxonomy): domain Bacteria; phylum Cyanobacteriota; class Cyanobacteriia; order Thermosynechococcales; family Thermosynechococcaceae; genus CAZXWR01. The sequence continues at coordinate 1,163 of CAZXWR010000101.1, read as the reverse complement.
CTTTATTCGACAGTTCCGTCAACTCCACGGAGTATCTCCTCAATCTTGGCGCACCAGGGTGCAGTCCCAGCTCAGTGCTTAAACATTAGAAGCTACATCAAAAGAAAGTCCTGTGACTGCCATATTTTTTCCTATGTGCCCTGGGCAATTTGCTGATACTATTCAGTAGCGTGTATTTTTTGCTGTCGCCACGTCTCAGCACCAAAAGTAATCTTGCCATTTTAAGAGTTTGCTACTCTGTGGTTTTTAGATCCAGCTTACCGGAGTTTCTACCATAAATAGGGTCTAATTGATTTCCCTGTTTTCCTATATTCTTATTGCTTTATAAAAGTTTTATGTCTTCCTCTGGGAAGGGATTTTAGAGATTATAGAGCGAATTTTTGTTGAAAATTAATCGTGATTTGAGTATAATTTTGCCGTTCAGATTTTCCGTGAATCTGTTTTTTGGTCGAATCGTATAAAAAACAACAAAAAGTATCTAGAAAACATTGTTGAATGTACATGATATAGATAAGTATCCGTACCTCATGTGTGATCAATTATGGTGGTAGCTTCCTTTGGTGGTTCTTCCCAAAAATGGAATAACCTCACTGCTCAGCGCGGCGACCTCAGTGAACTAGAGCTGCTCTGCGTTATTTGCGGTGGGGTGCATATGACCCAAGATCACTGGCAGTACATGGAGACGCTGCCGACTGATCCAGTTGATATGATCGACGACTTGGTCAAGATGCGGCTGTACAAGTCAGACAGTCTCGGCTTGGCAGACACCATCAGTCGCACAGAGCTGCGGAAGCAGCTGTTTCTCAAGACGGTTTCGCGGGGCGACCCTAAGCGAGAACAGCTGGTTAACGATTTGATCAAGCTAGCAGGCGGCCTGGATCAGGCCTTTGCAGCTGCCTTTGGGCCGCAGGCCGGGCGCTTTTTTACAGATGCTCAGCGCATTAGTAGCGTGACCCGACGCGAGTTTTTACGCAATGTTGCTATTGGAGCGGCCTTAGTGAGCTTGGCAAGCTGTGGCTCCGGCAGCGATACGGCTGAAGAGTCGGAGGTGGGAGGTGAACCAGGCGCTGTCCCCGCCAACCTGGAAAAGACTGACCTGAAAATTGGTTTTATCCCGATTACCTGTGCAACTCCCATCATCATGTCAGAGCCCCTCGGGTTCT
>CAZXWR010000100.1:0-12112 GCA_964644325.1 uncultured bacterium | reverse complement strand
TACCCATCTGCAACGGGCTCAGCCCCTGAGTTTGGCCCATCACCTGCTGGCCTACATTGAGATGGCCCAGCGGGATTGGGAACGCCTAGGTGATGTGCGGCGGCGCGTAAATGTGTTGCCCTTAGGGTCTGGCGCACTGGCAGGCACAACGTTCCCCATCGATCGCCACTACAGCGCCGAACTGCTCGGATTTGCCGGGGTGTACGGCAACAGCTTAGATGGCGTCAGCGATCGCGACTTTGCCATTGAGTTCATGACCGCCGCCAGCCTGATCATGGTGCACCTGAGTCGCCTCTCTGAGGAAGTGATTCTCTGGGCCTCGGAAGAATTTGGCTTTGTCACCCTCACCGATAGCTGCGCCACGGGATCGAGCATTATGCCCCAGAAGAAAAATCCGGATGTGCCGGAACTGGTGCGGGGTAAAACTGGGCGGGTGTTTGGTCATTTGCAGGGGCTACTGGTGCTGATGAAGGGACTGCCCCTGGCCTATAACAAAGACCTCCAAGAAGATAAAGAGGCCATCTTTGACGGTGTGAAGACCGTTCAAGCCTGCCTAGAAGCCATGACAATTCTGTTCACTGAAGGGCTCGAATTTCAAACCACGCGGCTGAACACAGCGGTCACGGAAGATTTTTCCAACGCCACGGATGTGGCCGACTACCTGGCCGCCAAGGGGGTGCCCTTCCGGGAGGCCTATAACCAGGTCGGTCAAGTGGTGAAGACCTGTCTAGCTCAGGGGAAACTCCTCAAGGATCTCACCCTAGAGGAATGGCAGGCCATCCACCCCCAGTTTGCCGCCGATATTTACGAGGCGATCGCCCCACGGCAGGTTGTCGCAGCCCGCAACAGCTATGGCGGTACAGGCTTTGACCAGGTACACCAAGCGTTAGAGCGGGCCAAGTCCCTGATGCAGATGACCGCCAACTAAAGGGTATGGAGACCGTCTTTCGTTCAGGCACTGCTGAAGATGACCGGGATTTACCTTTACGCCGCATCCTGCAGCTGTCGCTCCTGCGCTTTGTCCGGCTGGGTCGCTAAATACTCCGCGAGCTGGGCTTCAATTTCAGTTCGGACAATCGTGCGATATTCCAAGAAATGTTCGCCCAACGCACAAACGCCGAGGTATGGCTCCCAAACCTTGGGGTTATGGCGAAAGATGCCGATGAGATTGATCCAAAAGCGGAAGCGAGTTTTCCGCACCACGCCCTGCCGCCAGCAGAGGGTTAAGAGCGCTTTAATATTGACCCAGTTGACCGTTCTAACCCGACTGGGACATTTCGGCGCACCCAGCTTCAAGAAATGTCGATAGGTGCGGTCGAGATAGGCCGCAGGGTCATAGAGCGTCCAGAAAGCTTCCACATATTCATGGGCAATGTCCTCCAGGGGCCGGGTGGGTACGAAATTCATCAAGGTGGTTTGGTTCATCCCGGAGTCTTGCTCCAGCAGCCGCCCTTCCTTCTTGAGGCGGTGTAGCAACGCTGTATCCGGAAGCGCCTGTAGCATGCTGAACATTGCCGTGGGAATCGTGGTCTTCTCCACAAACCGAACAATGCGATCGCCTGCCCCCTGTTTCTCACCATCAAAGCCAATAATGAAGCCCGCCATCACCCGCAGCCCCGAGCGCACAATGGCATCAACCGAATCCGAGAGGGAATCGCGGGTATTTTGAAACTTTTGGGTGAGGGCCAAGCTGGATTCATCAGGGGTTTCAATGCCCAAGAAGACCGCATTGAAATTACACTCCACCATTAAGTCCATCATTTCCTGATCATTGGCCAAATCCACCGATGCTTCCGTGTTGAAACGGAAGGGATAGCTATGTTCAGCCATCCACCCCTTCAGCTCCTTGAGCAGCAGCTTCACGTTGCGCTTATTGCCAATGAAATTATCGTCCACCATAAAAATGCTGCGGCGCCAGCCCAGTTCATACAGGCGCTCCAGCTCCGCGATTAGCTGGGCTGGCGTTTTCGTGCGCGGCTTGCGGCCATAGAGCACAATGATGTCGCAGAATTCGCACTGAAAAGGACAGCCCCGCGAAAACTGCACCGAAAGGCTATCGTACGCGTCAAATTCCAGCAGTTCAAACCGGGGAATCGGCGTAGACGTTACATCGGGCTTTTCGCCATTCGAGCGGAATGTGCCAGAGGTGTCGCCCCGCTCTAGGGCCTCGACAAAGAGAGGCAGCGTAATCTCGCCCTCATCCAGGATCAGAAAATCGGCTCCTGACTCAGCGGCCTCATGGGGCAGTGCCGTCGCGTAGGGACCACCGACCGCCACCAGTTTCTGATGCTGCTTTGCTGCGCGAATTTGGGCCAAAAAGTCGGCCTTCTGCACAATCATGGCCGACAAAATGACCACATCTGCCCAAGCCCACTCTGCTTCCGTGATATCCCGCACATTGCGGTCAACGAGCTTAAATTCCCACTGCTGCGGCAAGAGTGCCGCCACGGTTACCAAACCCAGGGGCGGCAGCATGGCCTTGCGGTTGACTAGCTCTAGGGCTTTTTCAAAAGACCAAAAACTTTTGGGAAATTCTGGGTAGATCAGCAGTACATGCATGGACTTTGACACTCGATTAAGGACGGGACAAGTGATAGATCTAGATCCTCTCGGGAGAGAAAGCGGAATGATGCTGCGTCAGATTAGAAGGGTTTACAAAGCTAGCTTGTATAACGTCCAACTACACATTGCGCCACGGATGTGTCCGGATTAGGCTAGCAAGTTAGCCAAGGTTTAGGTCATCTTATCAGTCAGATTCCAATTCTGGACTGTGTGGCATCTTGGGGAACTCGTAAACTAGGGCATTCTAAGACTTATTGATGGCAGGGTGATGATAGATGCGAACTGCCGAAACAGTACCATAATTGCAGTAACAGAATGCCAAACTCAGATGTGTCTGCGGTTCAGTAACGCGCTAGGCTAGGCTTAACGGGCACAGCGATTGCAAAGGATCGGCGATGGGTACAGAGGCTATGCAGCGGCTGCTCTCTAGTATGCTTCAGGACTGGCTGGCACATCATCCCCTTTGGGCTTGGCTTTTCGCCCATCCCCTCGGTACTCTGGGCTTGCTCGGCTGCGGCATTTTTTTGTTTTGGGGCCTGCTGAGGGCGATCGCCCGCTTGGCAGAGTCAACCTGGACTTTTCTCCTGCGGCTACCGCTATGGCTGTTGCAGCAGCTCTGGATCGGTCTCCTGAGCATAGGACGGCTTTTATGGCGCTGGGGTGCCCACAATCCCACCCGTGCCAATCTTGTAGAAGTCATTGAGCCTGCGGCATTGTCCCCCCCTGTATCGCCCTCTGACCCAGTTGCAGCGCGTCTACAAGTCCTGATCGAGCGTCTGGAGCAATTACAGCAGGAGCAGCAGTCTGTCGTCCAGGAAGTTCGGGGGTTGTTGGCTGAGCGATCGCCCTCGGATCAGTCTTTCGCAGCGCTATCCTCTTCTCCCCCTGACCTGCAATCCCCACCGCAAACGGTACAGGTCAACCTGCTTCACACCTTGGTCAGTGAGCGTTTGTCGCAAGAGTCAGCCCCTCAGAACCGATGAATACCCTTGATGCCCTAGCCCTCTTTGGCATTATGGTGACCTTGGCCGCAGTCCCGAGCACTAGCGTCGCCCTCGTGCTCGGAACTGCTGGTGCCTAGCGTTGAAGATTGTGACGCCGCCCAAAAATAAACCCTCGGGGGGAACCGAGGGGGGTGGAGAAGACTGACCATCAGACTTGAGTCGTCTGCGTAGCTGCTGGTTGCGTTTTTTAAGCTGCCTGAGTCGGGCTGAGGCCTGCTTCGACTTATCATTTCGGCGTCGTCCGCGGCGCGGCGACTCCCAAGACTTCATTCGCATAATCGGGGTAACCAATGACTAGCCTAGCTATCCTAGCAAATCCAAGCGGCCCCCTAAATTGGGCGATCGCGTCACAATAGATAAAGTTTCTTGAAATATCTGCCCGCTTAACCGTCATGCCACCTACCCTTACGTCCACAAACTCAGCCATCTGGCAATGGCGAGGCCATGCCATCCGCTACCAGTCGGCGGGTGAATCTGGCACCCCGCTGATTTTAATTCACGGGTTTGGGGCTTCTTCCGATCACTGGCGGAAGAATATGCCAGCGTTAGCCACCCATCATCGTGTCTATGCCCTGGACTTAATTGGGTTTGGCCGCTCGGCAAAACCTGCGCCCGGCCTAGAAATTGACTATTGTTTTGAAACCTGGGCAGAGCAGATACTGACCTTCTGCCAAGAAGTTGTTGGCAGCCCAGCCGTTTTGGTTGGCAACTCAATTGGCTGCATTGCGGCATTACAGGCTACCGTTCAAAATCCAGCGATGGTGCGTGGCGTTATCATGATCAACTGCTCACTGCGGATGCTGCACGAACGCAAACGAGCCGCCCTCCCCTGGGTGCAGCGTACCTTTTCTCCCTGGTTCCAAAAAGTACTGGCCTTGCGACCCATCGGTCACTTCTTCTTCCACCGCTTAGCCCGAGCCAAGACGATCCGTCAAATCCTAAACCAAGCCTACGTTCGTAAAGCAGCCATTACCGACGAACTGGTGCAGCTTTTACTTCAGCCTGCCTTAGAACCCGGCGCTGCGGATGTTTTCCTGGCGTTTATTCAATACTCCCATGGCCCTCTGGCGGAGGAATTATTACCCCAAGTCCATTGTCCGGTTTTATGTTTGTGGGGTGACGAAGATCCTTGGGAGCCGATTCAGCTGGGGAGAGCCTTTGCCAAGTATGAGGCTGTCACAGATTTTATCGCCCTAGAAAACACAGGCCATTGCCCCCAGGATGAAGCTCCCGAACTGGTCAATCCTATCCTTGGCGAGTGGGTCGCGCAGCACTGCCCGTCCTAACCCGTTGAGACCGAGGTTAAAATTTTCGTTCCATACAAGTTTCGCAAGCAGGTCAGCGGATACAGGCCGACTCAAGCCCCGGCGGGTTCGTGCTCTATCAGGAGTTCTTGCTTGAGATAAGCCTGCACATCTGGGCTTTTGGTTTTGAGGTTTTGCCAAAGTCGGTCGGGGATATCGGAGTTTAAGCCAGGGTCTAGATAAACTGGGCCAAAAAAGCTGTTGAGTGTGACCCGATAGCCCAGTCTGTTTTCAATAATAGCCATCCGCTTATTCCTCAACCTCAGCATCGGTGGGGGCAGATGAACCAGCCTGGGGATTCCGAGACCAGAGGGAAATAAATAGACAGGCCAAGCCAATATTGATGGCGATATCCGCCACATTGAACACCGGAAAATTGATCAGCCGAAAGTCTAAAAAGTCAATGACCTCTCCTGTCGACAAGCGGTCTAAGCCATTGCCAGCCGCACCCCCCAACAAGAGACCATACCCGGCCTGCTCCCAGTTCTTGAGGGGAGTCCCAAACAGCCCATAGTAAATGAGGGCTAGGGTGACCAGCAACGACAGCCACCGCAACCAGCCCTCCCCTTGAAACAAACTAAAGGCCGCGCCCCGGTTGGTCACATAGGTAAAGTGGAAAACATCGGGCCATAGGGCCATGGTTTGGGGTGGGTTGGTGAGCTGAAATTGTTGGACGACCCATTCCTTAGTCAAGCGATCTAGCCCAAGGCTGAGCACTGCGAAAAGCCAAAACATCGGGTTCCGTTTTAATTTCATAGCGTGTCAGCAGGAAGGCCTAATAAAATAATGCCGCACGCAGCAAATACGAGAGCACCGCAACGGTGCAAACAATAATAAATTGCCCCGGCAGCGGATAGATTGAGTAGCGCAGGACTGCCTCCCAAAGACTGCCCGGAACGATACGCAGGACTGACAAGCCGCCGAGATAGGCCAAGCCAACAACATGGATCGCCAACAGCCCCCCCAAACAGCTCATAATCAGGGGTTCCAGTCGCCGGGGTTGACGGAAGGCTAAATACCCACAAATCCAGGCTCCGGGTAAAAACCCGAGCAGATAGCCAAACGTGGGCTCTCTCAGATAGCTGAGGCCACCCCCTTGAGCAAAAATCTGGAGTCCACTCAGCCCCAACACCAAATAAGCAATTTGGGAAAGAGCCGCTGCATTGCGGCCTGCCATACAGCCCACAAACAAAATTGAGCCGACCTGGAGCGTGACTCCCAATGAATAGGTCTGAACCTGGCTCAGGTCAATGGGCCAGGTGATCTTCGGAAGCGGAATAGCCACCTCAATAAAGACGCCACTGATGGTAAGCAGCAGTCCGATAATGACCCACAGCAGCTTATCAAGGGGAGAGAGCACCGGTTCCTTAGAAGACTGCATTTTAATCAGGTGAATATTCGCCGGGGATGGGGGCCTCTCCACCCTGAAGTCCGAGTTCGGCCAACATCGCCTGATCCTGCTCGGGAGGCTGACCCAGGGTGGTTAAATAGTGGCCCACCAACATAGCGTTGATGCCCGCTTTCAGCCCTAATGCCTGTAGCTCACCCATCACCACTTCGCGGCCACCGGCATACCGCAAAATTTGTTGCGGCAAGAGCAGCCGAATGATGGCGATCGCCTTGAGCGCTTCGTAGGGAGACAGGGAAGGGCGATCGCCCAGGGGCGTCCCTTCGCGGGCATTGAGCAGATTGAGGGGAACCGACTCCACTTCAAGCTCTCGCAGGGCCAGGGCTAAATCTACCCGATCTTCCCAGGTTTCACCCAGCCCCAAGATGCCGCCAGTGCAGGCCTGAATACCAGCGGCTTTCAGGTTGCGAATGGTTTCCACGCGATCTTGCCAAGTGTGGGTTGTTGCCACCTGGGGGAAGAATCGCTCGGAACTTTCGAGGTTATGGTTATAGCGCGTAACGCCTGCTTCTTTGAGGGCTTGGGCCTGCTCAGGGGTCACTTCCCCCAGGGCACAGCAGGGCTTAATCGCGGTTTCGGCGATGATGGTGCGTACCGTCTCTAAAATTTGCTCAAATTCGGTGGTTTTGCCGCCCGTATACTTGGGGCCGCGACCCTGACTCACTAGACAAAATCGCTTGGCCCCTGCCGCCGCTGCCGCCTTCGCCTGGGCCAAAATTTCGGCCTGAGTCTTGAGACCATAGATAGGCGACTCTGTCCCAGGATGGTGGGCAGACTGGGCACAGAAGGAACAGTTCTCAGAACAGCCTCCCGATTTCACATTCACAATGCTGCAGAGATCAACGGTATTGCCACAGCAGGCTTGTCGTACCCGATCCGCTGCCTCACAAAGCAGCAAAATCTGATCTTGTCCTTCAATTTGGGTCAGCAGCAGCGCCGTATCCCGAGGTAACGGATTGCCACGGATCACCTGATGACTGAGCTGCAAAAGCCAATGTTCTAATCCCGCGCGATCGCGCGGCAAAGTATCGATTGCAAAGACTAACTCAGCGGATTGGACAGCAGGCGGCAACGGCGTTTGAACCACGGTTGAACCTCAATAACAAATCATCGAAAAACCCGTAGATTGTGGCATTCTATCACCGCAGAGCCGCGATCGCTTGACTCCCGGTGCAGCGGTTATTATCCGTCACAAATTCTATCCATTTTGAGAGCCATCCGATTCATTCCACGCCTCCACGCCTCCATGACATCAAGCCCAAATTGACTTTGTGAAGACTACAAATCTCTCCTGGCTGCAGCAAATAACAAAATCCAGACTAGTTGCCCCAATCTGGACGTTGTCTACACCCTCAGTAACCAATACTGTCCTACTTAGAAAATTTAACCCTGGCAACTACAAATGATTCTACGGTGGCTGATTAAGGATTCTCGCCACTGTCGAGGCAGAATTTGTCATGCTATAGTCAAGGCCTGAATGTAAGTGGCTGATGCATCCTGCTATCCAAATTCTTGATCCCATATACAAGGCGGAGACGCTGGGTGAGGCGCGAGATAAGCTCGGTAAGGTTTTAGAGTTGTCGGATCCAGCAGCAACGACCGTTACATTGCGTGTCCTTGCCGATCCGGCTTTTGCTGAGAAGCTTGTCTCAGTTCGTAAGTTTCCCGCCTGGCGTGATCAGCTTCTCTCTGACCCTAAAAATGCAGCGTTCGAGTTACCGGATCCTCCATTAAGCGAGAGTGAAGAGAGTGCGCGTCCAGTGCTTTCGACGGTAGCGCTGATTAAGAAGAGTAGTAAGGCCCTGCTTCGTTGGGGAGCATCTGGCTTTAAAACCGCAGATACAGAGGTTGTTGAGAAGCGAAAAGCCGCTTGCCTAAACTGTGATCAGCTGGTTGAATCGCCCAACTCAGTTCCCTACCAAATTACGAGAACTTTTGCTGGAACCGATCGGCGAATTTGTGCAGCATGTGGTTGCGTTGTGTCCAAAAAGGTCTTGATGGCAACAGAAAACTGCCCTCTTGCTGATATCGCGGATCCAAGTCTTACTCGGTGGGGCGAGGTCAGAATTGATCCGGATCGATAATTGAGTGTGGAGCAAAACGCTAACCTACCTCTGTTACAAGACAGCGTGGGCTCGTAAACTCCAAGCAATGAGTTCAAGAATAAGTACGTCTCAAGTTCTGTTTGCATTCAAGCTCAGTCTATCTATCCTTGGATGCACCAGCGCTAACACTCTATCAAGCACCGTAGCTCACTTGTGTCTTCCTGAATAAAACGCTGAACTGGATTAAATTTAGGGCTGGGTTCTGTCATTCCTGTCCCAGGGTGGGTCAAGGATGTTAGACTATGGATGACTCGGACCCATGCGGTTACAACGCCTCAACCTTGTCAGGACCGGAAGGTAGCAGCAATACGGGATGCTTGTAACAGGCGTGGACTCCGGGTCACTTTTTTTTGAACCGCTCCCTTCACTACAATAATTATGGGGCCGTTCATCCCCAGCGTGTCCTTTGCCAAGCAGACTGGTTAAGTCGTTCATCAGCAGGACTGACTTGGCTCAGCAAACACAGTATTTTAGCTCTGTTGAGAAGGTTCATTGAGCCCATGGAAAATGTGACGGATAGCTTTAAAAAAGCATTTTATTTTGGGGTGGGTTTAGCCTCCTATGCCGGGGAACATGCGGAGCAAACGATCACCGAAGCTCAAAGTAAAGCTCAGGCATTGGCCGACGATCTAATCCGTCGGGGGGAATTAACTGCGGGTGAGGCATCTCAGTGGATGAACACTTGGCTCGCTGCGAATACGCCTTCGGCAGAATCTGCTCCATCCGAGCCGTCTGGGCCAGAGAAAATTGAAATTCTGTCCATCGAAGATGTCGAATCTGAGGGAGACTCCTCGGAGCTGTAGCAACCAACGGAACAATTTAGCCCCCTCACGGCTGCTGCGTTAGGGCTGTTGCCATGGATGACCTGAACAAGTCGATTGTCGAGTTCTTCACCTGGTGCGATGAGCGCCTTCAGGAAGGGTACACCGAGCTACTGCAAGAGGTCGATGACATCACGGTAGAAATAGATGCGGCGCTTGATGTCTGGTTTCAGCCCCTCTGGAGTTGGCTAGAGGGCGTTGACGAACAAGTTGAGCAAGCCAGTCGCCCGTTTGTGCAGACCGTTACACCCGTCCTTCAGGATCATCCCGCCTGTGCAGGCTGCCGAAACTATCATGGCGAGGCTTACGGGGGGCAGTTCCTCGTGTGTGCTATCCATCCTTTTGGGGTTGATGAGCCAAACTGTCCAGACTGGGAGTCAGTGTGGAACACATAGGGATAAACTCATCAGCGGTTCCCTATGCCTTGAGCCCTGAAACAGTCAGCTACTGATATGGACTGAATCGGTCGCCCCCTCATGAAATTGGGTGCCAGATGACCCGCTATACAGGCAAACCCTGTAAGGTTTGCTCACCCGCGACCACCTGCCCGATCGCGTAAGCCTGGAGCTGGTGCTCACTGAACCGGGCGATCGCCTCAGGTGCTTCGTCAGCCGGAAGCACGACAACAAAACCAATGCCCATGTTAAAGGTATTGAACATGGCCGCAGGGGGAACATCGCCGTTGAGCGCCAGCCAGTCAAAAATATGCGGCACAGGCCAGGCACTGGAATCAACCTCAATCGCAACACCGGGTGGTAGGCATCGGGGCAGGTTTTCTGGCAGCCCACCCCCAGTAATGTGGGCCATTCCCCGCAGGTCATACCCAGACCGCAGTAACTCTAAAATAGGTTTGACATAGAGCTGAGTGGGGGTGAGTAATACCTCGCCCAAAGTTTGGCCTGCCAGCAGTTCAGGGCGATCGCTCCAGGCAAACCCCCCATCCTGAACAATTTTACGGACTAAACTAAACCCATTACTATGTACCCCAGTGCTGGCAACGCCAATGGCCACATCGCCCACCTGGATGCGTGAGCCATCAATTATTTGGCGGTGCTCCACAATCCCCACGCAAAATCCAGCCAGATCGTACTCATGGGGCTCATAAAATCCAGGCATCTCCGCTGTTTCACCGCCCAGTAAAGCACAGCCAGACTGCTCACATCCCTGGGCAATTCCCGCCACCACCTGCACCATCTGCTGCTGATCGAGTTTGCCCACTGCGACATAATCCAGGAAAAAAAGTGGCTCAGCCCCGCAGGTCAGGACATCGTTTACGCACATGGCTACGAGATCAATTCCCACGGTATTATGACGGTTCAAACGATGGGCAAGTTGAAGCTTTGTGCCCACCCCATCGGTCCCTGAGACTAAAACGGGTTCTTCATACCCCGTAGGCAGCCGAAAAAGGCCCCCAAATCCCCCTAGCCCGCCCATCACTTCGGCACGGGCAGTCTTGGCCACTATCCCTTTGATCTGGTCAACAAAATTCCTGCCCGCATTAATGTCAACACCCGCGTCACGATAATCCATCAGCTACGATTGCTACCTAAAATACGCACAAATTCCGGACTCTGGGCATGAGACATGAGCGAATGTTGGCCTACTCAATCAAACCCTGCTCTGCGCCCTTTTCCAGGAAGCCATATAACGCGGCCCTTCGCTATTGTATGCCGCCACCCGACAATGCAGAACGGCCCATAGCCATGCACTAAACCAGAAGGTTTGGCGACTGAAGACCGGGATAATCGTTGTCTCAAATTTTGCCTGAAGTTCTAAGCATCAGGAATCGTTCCATTCTGAAGCGACTTGCATCATCGACACGAACTCAGACAAATCCTATCCCTTTGGCCAGGAGAACGTTCACCACCCCACAGCTCTCTCTCAATTCCCCTCCGTAAATATACGCGATACATACGATTTTTTTATACCTACCAAAAAGACGACCTATCTTTTCATCTACCAACCGACAGAGTCAACCCCAAAGTCCCATCAGAATAATCTATATAAACAAATATTAAGCATAATTAAAATCAATGTACAGACAGAGTCGCCCTATGCAGGCAAGGTGGCTCAGAGACAGGATTTCATGTGCACCAAACCGATCCCCGTTATGGGATCCCAGTCGCCGAGATGTCGTTTTTGAGGGATCCCCTCCGGGAATACCCGGATTCTCTCTGACCAAAAGTCATGATAGTTTGTGGAGGTTCTGTTGCGAGAGCGCACATTGAGCATCATTCTGGCCTGATTTAGTTGTTTTTTGACTTCAGGTGAATCAGGTTTCTGGTTTGGAATGACTGCTTTGCCCCATTTCACGGACTTTTATGAAGCAAGTAATTTTGACCGGATTGGCTGCGGCCTTAACTGTAACAGTTGCAGGGAAGCTAACCTCTAGTGAAGCGACCACAGAGGTACCCCAAGGGTCTCAGGCTAGTGCCCAAAATTCTGCCCAAAGTTTGTCTCAAGAACCGAATGTGTCCCCAGAGGAAAACGTTGTTGCCTCTGGCCGCTCAGATATCTCAAAGATTGGTGAGCGTCAGAGTGAAGATGGTGCTTCAGACAACACCGTGGCGACTATCTACGCCCATCTTCAGGAGGGTCGTCAAGCTGCAACCCTCTATGTCCGCAATATTCCAGTGGTGACCTTTGTCGGCGCGGAAACGAGTGCTGCCGCAAGCGATGGCGTGAAGGTGGCGACAACTGATGCCGAGAGCCTAGGCAGGCTAGCAGCTGGACAGTCTACTGACGTCAATAATCCTGTCTGGCGGGCCACCACCATTGCAGCCAAACTCAATCAGGTGAATCAATCTGGAATTCAGGGTGATGCCATCAAGGTTCTTTGGGACAAGGAACGTCAAAGCTACGTGATTCGGGCCGAAAATGAGCATTTAATCGAGGTTGCCAACGATTC
>CAZXWR010000099.1:0-12138 GCA_964644325.1 uncultured bacterium | reverse complement strand
ATTATCTTAGTCCCGTCGGTCTATCGCCGTCAGGGTGAGTTACTGAACAACCTGCAAGATATCTCTAAGGCGACGATTACGGGCATTCTGATGACGGAGGGCGGTGCAGAGACCCCTGGGGAAATTCTCGAACGCCTGCAGATGTTGCCGGAGCGGACGCGGGTGGTGGGGGGCGCCCTCTATGATGCCAATCTTCAGGTACTGGGGACGTTTGGGGAGCCGCCGAACTTAAAGCCAGATATCAATGCGCCAGTCAATAACCGCTACTGGCGATCGCAAGCTCGCTATGACTGTCGTTTGCTGCTACCGCAGTTTCAGGGCCGCTATGTCCTGGTGGTGCGGCAGGATGCAACGCAGGTGGAGCAGGAGCTGATTGCCTTTGTCTTTAGGATCGGAGGCTTGGTGCTCATTATTTCGGTGTTTGTCACGGGAGCAACGATGCTCGTGCTGGAGCCGACCCTCATTAGTCCCATTTTGCAGTTGCGCAGTGACCTGATCGAGGCGGGTCATGCTGTGCGGGACGACCGCGACCCGCCCGACTTTGCCAGCACTGCGGTCTACCGTCAGGATGAACTGGGGGAAGTGGTCACGGCCTTTGAAGCGATGTTTAACCAAGTCTCAGAGGCGATCGCTGAGCGCAAGCAATCGGAAGCGGCCCTCCGTCAAAGTGAAACGCGGTTCCGTACCCTGGTCGAGCAGGCTGCCGATGCCTTCTTTATTGTGAATGCCCAGGGGGGCATCATTGATGTGAACCAGGAGGCCTGTCGCAACCTGGGCTATACCCGTGCGGAACTGATGCAGCTCACGGTGCCAGATATTCAGGTGCGTTTCACGCCAGAGGCCTTTGGGCAGCTATGGCAATCTCTTAAGCTGGGGGACGCGATCACCATTGAAGGTCTGCATCGCCGTAAAGATGGATCCATGTTTCCTGTTGAGGTGCGGGTGGGTGTCCTAGAAACGACCACAGAGAGACTGTTGTTGGCCCTCAGTCGCGATATTACAGAGCGCAAGCAAGCCGAAAAGGCAATGGCTGACCTGGCCGAGATTGGGGAATTGGCGGCCATGATTGTCCATGAGGTTCGCAACCCTTTAACGACGGTGTTAATGGGCTTGAATTCATTCAAGCGGATCGAGTTGCCTGAGCGGTCACAGATGCGGCTAGGTCTGGCGCTGGATGAGGCAGAGCGGTTACAGCGACTGCTGAATGAAATTTTGCAGTATGCCCGCCATCAAACCCTAGAGCGATCGCCCCTCGAACTGAATGCCTGGATGACTGAAATACTAGGGCCACTCCAGGATCTGCCCTTTGCAGCAGAACGCACCATTGCCCTCTTGCCCAGTGCTACCCCAGCCTATACCGCAGGCGATCGCGACAAGTTAAAGCAGGTGATGATCAACCTGGTGAGCAATGCCTGTGAGGCGATCGCACCGGGTGATGTGGTCACCTGTCGCATTGACTGCCTGCCCCAGGAAGGGAAAGCTCAGATTTGTGTCCACAATGAGGGTGAACCCATTCCGCTGGATGTCCTGCCCAATCTCACCCGGCCCTTCTTTACGACTAAATCATCCGGAAATGGCCTGGGGCTCGCCATCACGCGCAAAATTGTTGAGGCGCATGGGGGGCAGTTCAGCATTGAGTCAACGGCTGAAGTCGGCACCCTTGTCACCGTGATCTTGCCGCTGACTCTCCCCTAAACAACTTGGGTTAAATGACTTGGGTTGCCTCTGCGTTCGGGGCATCCCAGTTCAAAAGCCGATGGGAATCCTCCCCAACGTCAATCAGTTCTTCTAAACTGAGCATGGGGGCAACCTAGGATGCTGGATTTCCAAGGTTTCCAGCCGCCAGAATCGTGCAAGTTCCGATCCAAAACCCACGGTGTTTATGTCTGACCTTAAGGTGTCGCAACGACCTGAGCGCTCTGTTTTCGTTGCGCTTATTTTGCTTTGTTTTGCGCTGTTGGCGATTTCGTTTGCGCCGATTTTGATCCGCTTCAGTGAAGTTGAACTGAGTGCCAATGCCACGGTCTTTAATCGGCTGCTGATTTTCTTTATGGTGTTTGGGTCGTTCCAAGTGCTGCGGGCAGGTGTGGGGCCATCCGCTCCGGTGCTCCCAGTCCCACCCACCCAACAGCAGTGGCTGATGCTCGGAGGCGTGGGTGTGATTTCAGTGTGTTCCCTGGGGCTGTGGGCGGTGTCCTTGGAGTACACCAGCGTGGCCAAGTCCATGCTGCTCAATAATTTAACCCCCGTGTTTACAACCTTGGGCGGGTGGCTGTTCTTTAGGAAGCAGTTTGACAAACGCTTCTTGGTGGGCATGAGCATTGCCCTGATCGGCGCGATCGCCTTGGGGTTTGAAGACCTGAATGGTGCGGCGGGGAGTCTTCTGGGGGATGGCTATGCGCTGCTGTCGGCGGTATTCTTGGGCGCTTACTTCTTAGTGGTGGAGCAGCTGCGAACGCGATTCACGGCCACCACTATTTTGCTCTGGCGCTGTGGGGTCGGGAGTGCGGTGCTGCTCTTGGTGCTCTGGCTGCGGGGAGAGCAGATGATTCCGACCACCCAAAGCACCTGGCTCGCAGTGATTGGTCTGGGTATTCTCTGTGAAGGATTTGGTCAGCGGCTCTTGGCGGATAGCATGGATCGGCTGTCATCCAGCTTTATTTCGGTCTTTTTGTTGCTGGAGCCGATCATCAGCGCTTTACTGGCTTGGATCATCTTTATCGAGCGCTTGAGCCCTGTAACCTGGGTAGGCTTTGCCGTGGTACTCACCGGGATTTATCTCGCCCAAACCAGCGCTAGCGCGACCACAGAGGGCGCTGGGGTGCCAGAAATAGTGGCGACAAAGACTGAGGGATAGCTTGGATCCGAGCTTGCATCCGAGGGCGACACCGTTAGGTGCTCAGCTGGATTTTTTATTCGCAACTGGGTTGGGGAACAGGATTGGGGGTGCCGCAGAAGTCGGACTTGCTTGCTGTCGCTGGCTGAGCCAATTGAGGGCGATCGCCAGTAATGGGGCCACAAATAGCGCAAACAGTCCCAGAGCAGCCCACTGGTAAATAGCTGGGCGCTTGCGACCCTGCACCGGAAACTCGCAGCTCAGGCAAATTTCTGCCTCATCGCTATTCAGGGTACCGCACACCTTACAGGGAACCAGGGCCATCGCGATCACCACACCAAACTGCCTACTTCCAGTTTACGCGTCTAGGGGAACGCTTGTCGCTGTCCCTGAGCCGAAATGGGTTTGCCCAAGCACCTCCCACAGCTGTGGGCAATTGCAGGGCATCAATGCCAGAATTTAGTCAGCGCTATTGATTCGGGTCAGGGTTGACCAAGGACAAGCGGTCGCTCTAGCCAATCGTTGGCATCCTGTTTCTTCTATGTTTCATTTCGTTGAGGACATCCTATGGTTTCCGTTGCCCAGGCGCTGCCCAGTGAGCGGGCGCAGTTTATCCAGAAAACCTACTTGCATTTAGCGGGTGCTGTCGGCGCCTTTGTGGTTGTCGAGTTTCTGCTGTTTCAGCTAGGATTGCCCGCTGCCATGCTGAACTTTATGGCTGGCGGTCGCTTTGGCTGGCTGATGATTCTGGGTGGGTTTTCCCTGCTGGGCTGGATGGCCCGGAGTATGGCAGCTAAAGCGGACAATGAGGGGCTTCAGTATGCCGGGTTGGGCCTGTATGTGGTCGCCCAGGCGATCATTTTTGCGCCGCTGTTAGGCGTGGCCACCTATATGGCCGACCCCAGCGTGCTGCCCACGGCCAGCATTTTGACCCTCTTGATGTTTGCAGGGCTAACGGCGATCGCCTTTACCACCCGCAAAGACTTCTCATTTTTGGGAGGCTTCTTGAAGATTGGTGGCTTTGTCGCCCTAGGCCTAATCATCTGTAGCGCCCTGTTTGGCTTTACTTTAGGTCTGGTTTTCTCTGTGGTGATGGTGGCCTTTGCCAGTGCTGCGATCCTCTATGACACCTCCAAGGTCATGCACCACTATTCCACCCGGCACCATGTAGCTGCATCCCTGGAGCTGTTTGCCTCCGTTGCGTTGCTGTTCTGGTACATCTTGCGGATTGTGCTGTCAATGTCACGCCGCTAAGGATCGTGAATTAAATAAGGTCGGTCATTGCAAGATTGTTTCGCCCTCACCCCAGCCCTCTCCCACTTTGGGAGAGGGAGCAAGAGTCCGGTTCCCCTTGTATCTTGAGAACAGAGAGATCCAGACCGTTAGATGCTGACAATACCCGACCACTGCACCTTCTTTTGGTTGTCGCGACGATAGGAGAAAAATCGTTCTGGCTCTTGAAAGGTGCAGTGGGGGGCGATCGCAATTTGGGCCTTATCGAGGCCCATTTGCTGAAGCTGCATCACGTTAATTTGCCGGACATCCAGCCGAACTCGCCCCGGTGTGGGGTCTGCAAAGACGGGCGGATCGGGCATCTGCATCAGGGCAGCCGTAATCTGGTCGGGGGCGATCGCCTCAGTCTTATCGAGCGCTGTTGCAGCGACCACACTTAATCCCACCTGTGCCGCCACCTCAGTGGTGACCTGGTAGACTTCACCCGCAATTGCTGGCCCGAGCGCGACCCGAAGATCCGCAAGGCGACTCCCCTGCGCCTGTAAACGCTGCACGGCCTCTGGCAAGATTTTTGCGGCTGTCCCGCGCCAGCCCGCATGCACGGCGGCCACCTGACCTGTCCGCTCATCGGCAATCAGGGCAGGTGTACAGTCTGCTGAGCAAACCCAGGTAGACTGGCCGGGTTGATGACTTAAGATGCCATCTGCCTCGGGGAAGTAGGGCGCTGCTGAGTCCGACTGCGCAATACGTTCATCTTTTAGCCTTTGGACTTCTAGAGCCGTCAGAACCTGGTTGCCATGAACCTGCTTCACCCGGAGCACCGCCGCCGCTGGGTGCATGACAGCAACCAAGTCTTCTGGCGCCTGCGGCCAGCAGAGTCGTGAAAAAAAGCCGTGGGGCCAGCGATCGAGAAACTCGCAGGTCAGATAGGGGTGTCCATGGAGCGCTGTTTGCCAAGACCAGCCATTATTCACTACTGTTTCCTACCGCTAATAATCTGGAATGTCTCATATGTTAGCTTCGCTGTTGGGAACATGGTGCAAGAATTCTGGCGATCTGCATTCATTTCAGATCCAGCCGTTGGCGAACATCCCACCTGTGTCCCCCCTAGACCTTTGTTTCACCTCCGAGGGGAACTTCAAGTCTGATGCCCTTGCCAAAGTGCCTGACAATCCAAGTTTCAGAGTCACAGTTCGACGACTATATAGTTTCAGGAGCATGGAACAGCGCCCTAGAATTAGTCGATTGCCAAGAGCTTTCTGAGCAGGTTTTGATCCTTGACCTTGGCGTTAAATCGGCCATTTTCTAAGTCTCGAATCCAGCTTTGACTTTTGCCTGCCTTTTGGGCCAGTTCCCGCTGACTCAACCCTGACTTTTGCCTTGCTTCCACAATCAGCTGACCATTCATCACAGGCTGGCTCTTGCGCTGCCTTTTTTGTGACGATCGCTTCCGCTTGCGTTTGAGGGTCAATTGCTCCCAGTCTGATGGGAGTTCAAAATTGCTGAAACGGGCATGGATGAGTCGATTCCACTTCCCCCTTGGGCTATCTGTGAGGCGAGTATCAAGGGCACCGTCATTCGTCCAAAACTCTAGGGCATCCTCGGCATCGTCAGGAAGGTCGGCAAGCTTAGCCCACAGCGGCTGGATCTCAGTCGGATAGGTCACGGGGTCAAATATGGGCTTTAACCCGTAATGGTTGAGTGCCTCTAAGTCACTCTCAAAGGTCCGTAACAGTCGTTTGCGACTATCGCGATCGACGGTTGCTTGCTCGACTTTTTCGGGGCCATAGGCAATCCGCATAAAGGTCGGCACCGTAATGCGCTGTTCCTTGCCAACTTTCACCTTAAAGAGCAGCCAGAGCATGATTCTGACAGCCCCTTCATGCTGTTGCCAAAGGCTCATCACAGCACAGAGCAAGGACTGGGGCAGGCTGCTGTACTGATAGTAAGCCGTGGATTTTTTGCAGTTTTTATGATTGAGAAAGTACTGAGACCAGTCACCGGGCTTCACTCGAAAGGTCAAACCCACCAGATGCTTGCAGCTCTGGTCATCTTCTTGAAAATGATGTTCTATTTCACCGAGATGCCAGATCGCACTGTTTTGTAGCGTGAAAGCCCGGATCCTACCTTGCTGAGGCCATGAAATATCGGCAATCATTGAACAAGATTGCTCTACCAAGTCTTTTATAAGCCCCAGCTTTGCGATCTTACTGAGGTCTTTGCGCTTATCCAGGCCCAAATATGTTTCAATTTGGCGATCGCTAATTGTAAATTCCTCTTGCCACGGGGTTTCCAGGGTCACAGCATAGGCTGCGTAGATCAGGTGCAAACAAGCCGCTCGCATATCAAGCGCCTCAATGCGATCGTATGCCTTCTTGCCAACGATTGGCCCAGCTTCCCCTGGCGGACTGGGGTATTGCGCAACTTTAAAGGCAAGACTCCCGCGATTTTGATTCACCGAACGCTGGTAAGTTACAACGCCATCTTGATCTTCTTGCCAGGGTAGTGACTGCCTTTGGGCCAGAACGTTACACAACTCCCAGATCACGATCGCTGAAGCGAAGGGATGCTCCTGACGACCAACAAATAAATCAGGACTGGTTGCAGGTCTTACCTCAGCCTTATACCTGCCCTTCTTAGCCTGCATGAGGACAGGCGAATTAACGGGGCAAATGTCAGCGCAGATCGGAGTTTCTGAATAACCTTCACAGTTATTGCAAATATTGGGGTCAATCCAAAACTCATCGTTGATGAGCTTGATGGCGTCCACTGGGCATAATGGCATGCAAGTTTCGCATTGATCACATCGTTTTGTAATCGCATATGTCATATCCCCTCGCTCCTTTAGGTGGCCCCTTTGTTTTGATCATGGACAATGCCTGAGTACTGGTTGAGATAGACGCAGCAGTATTATTTGAACACCAAATAATACAGAAAATACATGAATTAAAACTTAGAACTGATGGGTTACCTCTTAACCTACATTCCCGAACCGCTCTGATTTGATTGACCTGATTTTTTAACTCTAGGCTGATGTAACCTCAAACATCATGGATGAGCCCAGTCGAATTCCGCAAACGCTACACTCTGCGCTCCAAAGGGTTCTTGCAGCGACAATGCAACAAGTTTTAGCGAAATTAATCACTAATACAGCATTAATTTTATTCATCCAAACTATTGGCGCTAAATGCACCAGGTTTTCATGTGATTGAGAGGTAAATAAAGTCGCGAATTCATTATTTCCAGAAAGCCGCGACTGACAAAAAAAGCTATGACAAAAATTTTTAAACGCTATTTTGCAAATCAGCTTTAATCATACTTATATCGGAAGCACGGGTTCTTAATTGTTCAAACTAAGCATTTAAACTTGTTTTAATATTCTCGGTCAAGGGTCTGTTGTTCCTCTGAGAAAGGCATAGTGTAAGCTGATTCGAGAGCTAAAATTTAAGCCTTGATTTCAGAGTTGCTGCGATCGCTGATGTCCGTTCCCATTACAGCGTTTTTCAGGCATATTGGGGACACTAGATTTTTGTCATGATTGCCAGTCATAGCATCATAGGCTTGCCTGTCCCCTATCTAGATGGAAACCGCTGTATCTAACGGAAATAACCCTTTTCTGGGGTTAGCCGTACCTTCAGGAAAGGTTATCGCGTCAATGATTGAACCCTCTACCGTTACCTTATTGATCCCATCCGCTAAATTTGCTTGGCAACTCTATGCTTGGGTGTTTCTTGTCCTCAGAGGGTTCTTGAACTGCCCGGGGTGTCAGGCATGGATCATTGGGGTGGAGCAATTTTGACCTTTGTAGGGTGATGTTTGCATCGGTGTTAAGTGATGACTGCTCAAGATTGGTTTGTTGCTGAAAATAGTGAGTCCCAGCTCTGTCCAGGCCTGAGGCAGTGGGATCTCATTCGCGATCGCTACTATTTTCATCGGTTTTTGACCGAAATCATTGATCTATGTGAGGATGCTCCCCAGGCAGAGGATGAATGGCAAAAACTGCCCCAGATCAGGCGATGCGTCCGTCAGTTAGTCACCAATTCCTACTGGCTACAAACCCAATCCCAAGACCCTTGTCCCAAAACAGGGTTGGCAATTCAGACCCTGTACGATGAAATTGGCTATCCCTTAACGGTGCAAGTTGTGACCATCCAGCCTGGGATCAGTTCCCCTGTCCATAATCACGGCACATGGGGGATTGTTGCCATTCTTCAGGGGCAAGAAAAACATACCTTTTGGCGACGTACCCTCAACCCACAGTTGCCGGATCAGATTGCCGTTGTGGGGGAGCAGGTCTTTTCCGCCGGGGATATTATTAGCTTTATGCCCCAGGCGATTCACGGGGTGGAAGCAGTTGGCCCAGAACCAACGGTCACCTTCCAGATGTATGGGGATACTCAGCCGCGATCGCGCTTTGAATTTGACCCGCTGACCCATCGGGCGAAGTCCTTTTAAGCACCTTGTCCCTGCTCACCCAGTCCTAGGGCTTGCCCAGCTCAGGTTCATTGAGCAACAGGTCTTGGGCATTCAGCAGCATCCGCTGATGCTCCTCACTCACTTTGGGATAAGCCAGGTTCAGGGACTTGAGCTTTTCATAGATAAAGTAAGCCACAGCTAAACGCGTAAACCACTTATGATCAGCAGGGATAATATGCCAGGGTGCCCAGTCTGTACTGGTCTGGGTTAACAGATCATCGTAGGCATGGGTGTAATCCTCCCAAAAGTGACGTTCTTGTGAATCCGCGATGGAAAACTTCCAGTGTTTTTCGGGCTGCTGAATCCGTTTTAAGAAGCGTTTTTTCTGTTCTGCTTTGGAAAGATTCAGGTAAAACTTCAACACCAGAATTCCATTTTGTACCAGGTACTTCTCAAAGTTATTGATTTCGGTAAAGCGCTGCGCCCAGATATGTTTTCCTTTGGCAGAGGCAGGAAGCTGTTGCTTCTCGAGGAAGTCTGGATGTACCCGAACCACCAAAACCTCTTCGTAATACGACCGATTAAAAATGCCGATGCGCCCCCGTTCTGGCAGCGCCTTAAACGAACGCCAGAGATAGTCATGATCTAGTTCTTCGGCTGAGGGCGATTTAAAGCTAAAGACCTGACAGCCTTGAGGGTTGAGCCCTGACATCACATGTTTGATGGTGCTGTCTTTGCCCGCGGCATCCCGCGCTTGCAGGATAATCAGCAGGGCATAGATATTCTGGGCGTAGAGCATGTCCTGGTACTTGGCCAGTTTTTCAATACTCAGCTTGAGCCAGGTTTTGGCTTTGCTTTTGGTGAGATTTCCGGTAAATCCTGGGTCAAGGTCTCCATGGTGAACTGAGGTGCCCGGTTTGACGCGCATGCTATCCGGCTGCAGCGCTGCTATAAATTCCTGTTGGTCAACCATGGCTGACTCCCAATCACAACATCATGTTCACAACATCTGTAGGGCGACCCGGCGGTTCGGGGGAGGAAAGGCGCGATCGAGTTCGATCAGATCGGCGTTCGTTAACGCTAAATCGAGGGCGGCGCGATTTTGCGCGAGGTGCTGATGACAGCTCGCCTTGGGGATCACGATCACGTTGTCTTGATGCAGGAGCCAGGCGATCGCAATTTGGGCTGGGGTTGCGTCATGGCGCTGGGCCACTGCGTTCAGGGCCGCAGCCTGCAAGAGTCGCCCCTGCTCGACAGGGGAGTAGGCCATCACCGGCACCTGATGCGCTCGACACCAGGGCAGTAAGTCCCACTCAATGCCCCGCCGCGATAGATTGTAGAGTACCTGATTAACCGCGATCGCCTTGCCATTGGGGGCCGCGAAGGCCTCCGACATATCCGCCGTATCAAAGTTGCTGACGCCAAAATCCCGGATTTTGCCCGCTGCTTTCAGGGTTTGCATGGCTGCCAAGGTTTCAGCCAGGGGCACGCTGCCCCGCCAGTGCAGCAGGTATAAATCCAGATAGTCCGTCTTTAGCCGCTGCAAACTGCGATCGCAGGCCGCAATCGTGCCATGCCGAGAGGCATTGTGGGGGTACACCTTACTGACCAGGTAAACCGCATCGCGACAGGGGGCGATACTCGATGAGTCGGCAGAGCCGAGCGCCTCAGCCACCACCTGTTCTGCGCCACCTTCGCCGTACATTTCGGCTGTATCAATGAGGGTCATCCCCAGCTCTAGGCCATAGCGCAGTGCCGCAACCTCTGTGCTGAAGGACTGCCGGACTTCCCCCATCCGCCAAGTGCCCAACCCCAACCGGGGAATAGGGCGACCAGAGGGGAGGGTTAACGCTTGCATGACTGGACTTGCATGACTGGATTTGATGAGGGTTCAGCCTAGGGTACCGGAGCCAGCACTTTGTCGGTTGCCGCTTCCGGGTTGGTCTCTGGACGATCGGCCTCGGAGGGAGGCACCACCTGCCAGAACTGCGGCAGGTAATGTTCCCAATCCTGGAGGATCGTCTGTGCTTTGACACTACCCGTGCGGTCGGAGTGAGCCTGAATCAGAGCCTTGAGATGGGCCTGCCCTGCCGCTGTCACCACCCGCTGAATCTGGACAATTTCCGGGTTGACCTTGGTGGGGAAATTGCCGATTTCATCCAGGCAGTATGCGAGTCCGCCCGTCATGCCTGCGCCCACGTTGCGGCCCGTTGGCCCCAGCACCACAACGGTGCCGCCTGTCATGTACTCGCAGCAGTGGTCGCCTGCCCCTTCAATCACAGCCTGGGCCTGGGAGTTCCGAACGCCAAATCGTTCCCCGGCGCGACCGTTGGCAAACAGCGTGCCCCCCGTTGCTCCATACAAACAGGTATTGCCCAGGATGACATTGTCAGCGGCGGCAAAGGGGGCTGACGGCGAGGGCTTAATGATGATTTCGCCACCGTGAATTCCCTTCCCAACGTAGTCGTTGGCTTCACCCACCAGCGTCAGGGTCATATTCGGCAGGATGAAGGCCCCAAAACTTTGACCCGCTGCCCCCGTAAAGTGGAGATCTAGATGCCCCTGGAACCCACCGTTGCCATAGCGTTTGGCGATCGCCCCCGAAATACGCGTGCCCACGGTGCGGTCTGTATTGACGACCGGGTAGGTTTTGGTGACCGCACTTTGGTTGGCAATGGCGGCCAGCACCTCTGGATCCGCCAGGATCTGATCGTCCAGCACTGGCCCGTTGCTGTGAACCGCCTCGTGCACCAGCCAGCTGCGATCGGTTTTAGCATCGGGGAGCTGGGTCAGGCAGTCTAAGTTGACCGCATCGGTTTTGGTGAGGCGCGATTCTGCTCGGGGCTGCAGTAAATCGGCCCGTCCTACCAGCTCCGTCAGAGTGTGGTAGCCCAGCCGCGCCAGCAGGGAGCGCACTTCTTGGGCCACAAAGCTAAAGAAGTTCACCACATGCTCGGGGATGCCCGTAAACCGGAGTCGCAAATGGTCTTGCTGGGTCGCAACCCCCACCGGACAGTTATTGGTGTGGCAGATGCGGGCCATAATGCAACCCTCGGCCATCATGGCGATGGAACCAAAGCCATATTCTTCTGCCCCCATCAGGGCCGCCATCACCACATCCCAACCCGTTTTCAGGCCACCATCGACTCGCAAAATCACGCGATCGCGCAGCTGATTGCCCATCAGCACTCGATGCACCTCCGTCAGGCCTAGTTCCCAGGGACTGCCCGCATGTTTGATCGAGCTGAGGGGGGATGCTCCGGTCCCGCCATCATGGCCAGAAATTTGGATGATGTCGGCATTAGCCTTGGCGACGCCTGCCGCAATGGTGCCAATGCCCACCTCTGACACCAGCTTCACAGACACCTTAGCCTCGGGGTTAATCTGGTGCAGGTCAAAAATCAACTGGGCCAGATCTTCAATGGAATAGATGTCATGGTGGGGGGGCGGCGAAATTAAGGTAACCCCTGGCTTCGACCGTCGTAGAGAGGCAATGTAAGGGCTAACCTTTTTCCCCGGCAGCTGACCGCCTTCCCCTGGCTTGGCCCCCTGGGCCATTTTGATCTCGATCTGCTGGGCGTTCATCAGGTATTCCGGCGTGACCCCAAACCGACCCGACGCCACTTGCTTAATGGCTGAGTTGGCGGTGTCCC
>CAZXWR010000098.1:0-12154 GCA_964644325.1 uncultured bacterium | reverse complement strand
TTTCTACGAGTGCCTTTAACCCCAAATTTTCCCTGGGCTTTACCCTCATTGCGCGCTTGATTTTTGGCGGCACCCTCGGCCTAGAGAGTGCCATTAATCTGCATCCAGTGGCCGTAGCGGGCTGGCTCGGACTGATTGTAACGGCATTAAACTTGATGCCCGTGGGTCAACTAGACGGGGGCCACATTGTTCACGCCATGTATGGTCAACGGGTGGGGATTATTGTCGGCCAAATCTCCCGCTTGCTGGTGCTCTTACTGGCCTTCGTGCAGCCCTTTTTACTGTTTTGGGGCATTCTTTTGTTGTTTATGCCCGTTGCCGACGAGCCAGCCCTCAACGATGTTTCTGAGCTGGACAATTGGCGGGATGGCCTGGGACTGTTAGCCCTCGCTCTACTGGTGATTATTATCTTGCCTGTCCCGAATGGGCTCGAAACGATTCTGTTCTCCGTAAACCCAGCGCCATAGCGGATGTGAAGTCCCCTGACGGCGAATCCGCAACACCTGTTGCTGGAGATAATTTTGTTCGCGCTGCGGTAGTCCAAATAAGAAGTTGCGTCCTTGCCAGGTTAAGACCGAGGCGGTGAGGGCAAAACAAAGCGCTAACCCCAGGGCAGACCAGTGGTGGTAGATAAAGGCATATCTAACGGCCGCCCAAGTTGGATACTCTAGCCAAAGCTGGATATTGTCGCGGATATTCCACAAACTCAGGGTGCCTAACGTACTCCACAGTCCGAGCACCACAAACCAGCGACCACAGACCGTCAGTCGATGCAGCCGCTGCATAGCTTCCGCGATCGCCGGATCAGCATCGAGAGCGTTCATGGAAGAATGATGAGCATTTTGCATACAGGGTCTGGGGGAGGTACAGCGCCACAGACCTTCAACGGCAAGGGATATCTGTGACTTGGGTGGATGATATCTAAGGCGAACGCTCACTATCCTACGGCATCGAGTCCCTCAGTGGTGGTTCAAATCGCGGCAACAATTGTGCTGCCTGGGCCAGAAATCTGCATGAGGCAAAAAAATGTACAGAAGGCTCGTTCTTTCTCTTTACAATAGGAGACGTTCTCTAGTTTTCCGAGGCACTGAATCCATGGCCGACCCCATCACCCCTCAAGTCAGCCAGCGTATCTGCACCCACATGAACGATGACCATGCCGATGCCGTTTTGCTCTACGCCCAAGTCTATGGCAAAGCTGCCCAGGCTACAGCGGCGGTGATGCAAGAAATTGACCCGGAAGGCATGAATCTGACCGCCACGGTTGGGGATGAACTGCGATCGCTCCGCATTCCCTTTGACCATGCCCTGGCTGACTCAGAAGATGCTCACCACACCCTTATTGCCATGATTAAAGATGCCCGCGCCCGAACCGCCTAGGGGCGTTAACCCAGGACTGCGACGGCGCTGAAGCGCGTGGAGTACTGGCGGGGAAAGAACTAGGCCACCTTCAACCCCGACTTGCGGCGCTGTCAGTCGCTGAGCTTCTGGAATGAAGAGAGTTCTTCGCTTAAATGCCCCTTAAATACCCCTTAAATACCCAAGTAGGTTCTGCCAAAAAACCGCACGACTTTACGGAACGGTGTGGTGTTGACGGGCGCAGCCACACCCACAATATTCTTGAAGTCAGCGTCGGAAAGTTGGCCGGCCTGATGTTTTTCCAGGGCATCCACCACAGTTACCAGTTCTTCAACCGAGAACTCAAAGCCATACTTGGCCGCAAAATCTCTGACAACGGGCGCTTGAGAACCCTTCAGGGCTGCTGATTCATCTGGGTCTAGGGCTGCTTCGGTACTAATGTCACCATCACCGACGCCCAGGAGTTCTTCGAGCTGCTGACGAATGAGTCGATCTTCAGCCGTTTTCTGCATAAACCGAACGACTGTTGCAGTTGCCATAGTCTTCTATACCCTTATCCCTATTCAGTTCGAGCCTTATTGATGGTAGCAAACCCGGAATTCCGGGTCTGTCAAACTGCAAACCTCTTTTACATGCCGCTGACCGATACAGGAATTTACCCCAAGAGGCTATTGTGCCAAACCGGAATCGGAAGCCTTCAAAAAATAAAGTGCAGCACGACGTTCCAGCCTGACTCATCCCGTGCGATCGCCATCTCTTTAATGAATTCACGGAAGTAAAAGCGGCGCTCAGACTCAGAGAGATCGAACCAAAATTGTGGGATGGAGACCGTTCTGGAGGTTTCCGTGAGGTTAACGGGGGGCGCTTGGGCCAGCCTTGCCTGGAGCTGGGCAATTTCATTCTTGAGGGTGTAGGCCCTGAGGGCCGCGGTTGGGTGATCTAGGATGTCCTGGGCAATCAACGCTGGCAGCTGATCCAGCACAGCTTGTTTTGCGGCGATCGCCTTTTGGATCTCGCCCTTGATCAGGTCTATGGGCGGCAGGTTCGGCATTTGGGACACCGCCCTGGGTAAGCAGCGGCAGATTTCTTGGATCGCTTTTTCGAGCACCGCATCATAGGCGAGCGCCTGACACTTCGGTTTCTGGGGACAGGCCATCGGACGCAGGTAGAGATAATCGTAGGGTTTTTGTCGGGCTTTCACGCGGGAGACATGCATCGGTGAGCGACAGGCTTGGCAGGTTACCAGCCCTGCCAGGGAGCGGGGAGCACTGGCGGTGCGGGGGGGGAGGCGACGGTTCCGGCGCAGGAGCCGATCAATTTGGGCCGCCTCCTCGCGGGACAAGATGGGAAGATGGGTATCGGGCAGAACCACCGCCTTTTGGTACTGCAAATCGCCCCGATAGACCGGATGGGTTAACCACCGCTGTCCAGCTGAAACCGAAATGCGTTTGCCATGTTTATGGGCAATGAATCGCACCGCACTCCGTAGCGATCCATACAGCAAAAAATGCTCAAAAAAATCGCGCAGAATCGGCAACACAGCCCGATCTAATTCATAGCGATCTGCACCGCGCTGGTAGCCATAGGGGGGGCGACCAGGGGGCGGCTTGCAGTGGAGCCGATTGAGGGCATGTCCGCGCTGTCTCTGGCGACTGCGCTGCTGTTGCTGGAGGTTGACCAACAGGGTCAAATTCTGAGCTTCTACAGCTGTGGCCTTCGCAGTCATCAGGGCGATCGCCTCTGGAGTAAGCGCCTCTGGAGTAAGCGTTTCTGGGCTAGGTGGGGCTGAGGTGTGATCGGCGGCTCCCAGGATCCACAGCTGGACTCCACAATCCTCAAGCTGCCTGAGGCAATCCGCCACCTCCTGGAGGGACTGACCTAGTTCCTCTAGCCGCCGTAGGAACAGACTACAGGCCGCAGACTCTGCCAGATCTCTAGCTTTTAAGTCAGCCAATAACTGCCGCAGCTGTGGCCGACTAAGGTCAGCATCTTGGTAAACCTTGAAACCAGCAGTGACCCAACTCGCTGCGTCCACCCCAGACTCAAACGCCGGATCGAAATAAAAGTAAACAATTTTTCCCATATCTGCTGCCGCCTAAATCAGGTCTGGCATCAAAGCACCCTTATGATCCAGCCTCATCCAACCCTGATGTCTCTTGAGCATCCCAGGAGTTCAAATTCCCTCACAGAATCGAGGCAAAACCGCTGGTTAAATTGACTTTGCTATGTTAGATTTATTAACTGTGCTCGTTAACTGTAAAAAGCACTGTAAGGGTCGCTAACTCAACGGTAGAGTACTCGGCTTTTAACCGATTTGTTCCGGGTTCGAATCCCGGGCGACCCATTTTTTAGCTTTCGCGGAACTCAAAACTCGGATTGTCCGCCAGTATCTCCCAAAACAGGCCCTTCCCCCAGAAGTATAGGTAAAGTTTGCCACAGGTAAATGGCCGTCCTGGTCGGCATTGTTGCGACGAGACTTACCGGACAGTAGTAAGATGTCTTAAGATTGACGTAACAATCTGGCACACTATCAACCCTTAAGTTTGTCTCTAACCCCAACGAGGAGGATCATAATATGGCGCTTGTACCAATGCGGCTTCTGCTGGATCACGCCGCAGAGAATGGTTATGGCATTCCTGCGTTCAACGTTAACAATATGGAGCAGATCCAAGCAATCATGCAGGCTGCTCACGAGACCGACAGCCCTGTGATCCTTCAGGCTTCCCGTGGCGCGCGCAAATATGCCGGTGAGAATTTTCTCCGCCACCTAATTTTGGCTGCGGTAGAAACCTATCCCCACATCCCCATCGTGATGCACCAGGATCACGGGAATGAGCCTGCTACCTGCTATTCGGCGCTGAAAAATGGCTTTACCAGCGTCATGATGGATGGCTCCTTGGAGGCAGATGCCAAGACCCCTGCCAGCTATGAATATAACGTGGCAGTGACCAGCGAAGTGGTCAAGGTGGCTCACGCCATTGGTGCATCCGTGGAAGGTGAGCTGGGCTGTTTGGGTTCCCTCGAAACCGGAATGGGTGAAGCTGAAGATGGTCATGGTTTTGAAGGAAAGCTTGACCACTCCCAGCTACTCACTGACCCTGACCAAGCCGTTGACTTCGTGGAGCGCTCTCAGGTAGATGCCCTCGCGGTTGCCATTGGCACCAGCCACGGTGCATACAAGTTCACCCGCAAGCCGACCGGTGAAATCCTAGCTATCAGCCGCATTGAAGAAATTCACCGTCGTCTGCCCAATACTCATCTGGTCATGCACGGGTCGTCTTCAGTGCCTGAGGATCTGATTGCACTGATCAACCAGCATGGCGGGACTATCCCCGAAACCTACGGGGTGCCGGTTGAAGAAATTCAAAAGGGCATCAAGAGCGGTGTGCGCAAGGTGAATATTGACACCGACAACCGTTTGGCGATTACCGCTGCGGTGCGTGAAGCCTTGGAAGCTAACTCTAAGGAATTTGACCCCCGTCACTTCCTGAAGCCTTCCATCACCTACATGCAGAAGGTCTGTGCCGATCGCTATCAGCAGTTCTGGACCGCTGGCAATGCCAGCAAGATCAAGCAAATCAGCATGGATGCGTTTGCTAGTAAGTATGCCAAGGGCGATCTCAAGCAGGTTGCTGCCGCAGTCTAGGTTAGGCTGTGCCACTCGCTTGATTTTTGAGTCAGTTCTTTAATCTCACCCTCGGGCTTGATTTCGTCAGGCCCGTTTTTTTTTCGGTAAAATCAATGGGCATTAAGGATTTGGCGATTTCTGCACTTGGGAACGCTGTTGAACCAGAGAGTTGAACCGGAGAACAGTTCGAGGGACACCGGCAGACTTGCTGGCGGCGATCGCAAATCGTGGTCTTTGCCTACGATCATCTTGAGTTTGGCAAGGGTGAACAACGTTCCAGGATGCGTGAGCCATCGCCTAGGTTCAGAGTAGCCCCAAATTAAACCTGAGGAGGGTTGGATGCGTGCCATGGTATTGACTGCGGCTGATCAGCCACTTCAGCGCATGGATGTTCCTCGACCAGTACCCGAAAGGGATCAGGTGCTTGTGCGAGTACTGGCCTGTGGCATCTGCCGCACTGACCTACATATTCTAGATGGCGAGCTATCCCAGCCTAAGCTGCCGTTGATTCCTGGCCACCAGATTGTGGGCATTGTTGAACAGCTCGGCGCGGGTGTCCTCGGGCTAGAACCAGGCGATCGCGTCGGGATTCCTTGGTTGGGTAGAACCTGCGGACACTGTGCCTACTGCCAAACCCAACGGGAAAACCTCTGTGACCAGGCGCAGTTCACAGGCTATCAGCTCGATGGTGGGTTTGCTGACTATGCTGTGGCCCATGCCGCCTTTTGCTTCAAGTTGCCCCCCAACTACCCCGACCTTCAGGTTGCCCCTTTACTCTGTGCCGGACTGATTGGCTACCGGGCACTGCGACTGGCTGGCCCTGCTCAGCGTTTGGGTCTCTATGGTTTCGGCGCCTCGGCCCATCTCGTAATTCAGATGGCGAAGCATCAGGGACGTGAGGTATTGGCCTTCACGCGCCCTCAAGATACTGAGAGCCAAACCTTTGCCCGTCAACTCGGAGCCGACTGGGCGGGCAGTTCCACCGAAGCTCCCCCAGACTTACTCGATGCCGCCATCATCTTCGCTCCAGTGGGTGCCCTGGTGCCTGCGGCCCTAAAGGCAGTTGCCAAGGGCGGTACTGTGGTTTGTGCGGGCATTCACATGAGCGATATTCCCTCCTTCCCCTACGAGGTACTCTGGGGCGAACGGGTATTACGCTCGGTTGCCAACCTCACCCGCCAGGATGGCGAAGAATTTTTGGCGCTAGCCCCCCGCATTCCCATTCAAACCACTGTGACCTCCTACCCCTTAGCCCAGGCCAATGAAGCACTTTTGGCACTCCGACAGGGTGCCTTTCAAGGGGCGGCGGTTTTACAACCTTAGTCTGTGGGCGTGCTTAATCTTTGGGCTTACTGCTTACTCTATGGGAGTGGTCCTGTGTTCTTTCAGCAGTCGGGTCATCACCACTGGCCCCATGAGGTGAGTATGATCCAGGCACACCAGGCTAGATTGCGCTGCGAGCAGTTCGCGGTCAGCCCGGTCATAGAACCGTACCCCGCCCACCCAACGAGTCGAAGCAGGCACAATCGGGCAGTTTTTCCAGGGTAGATAATCGACCAGATGGAAAATTCCACCCGGCTTCAGAACGCGCTCCACTTCACCCAGCACTGCCAGGGGCTCCGGGTAGTGTAAAAAGCTGATGCAGCAGAAGGCGAGGTCAAAGTGGTTGGCGGGCAGCGGTAGGCGATCGCTCCGGCCTTCGATGAAGGTGAGCTGCGGCAGGCGGGCATTCAGCTGCTGGGCTTGGTGGATCATCTGGGGCGATAAATCAACGCCCACCCCTGTGAGGTCTGGTTTCTCCGTGGCGAGTCGCTGCAATAGCCGCCCTGTGCCGCAGCCAATATCTAAAACCGTGGCGATCGCCGGGATTTGGATGGACTCCACCAGCCGCTGATGCACGGCTCGATAAAACACAGAGGGGAAAAAGGTGTCATACCAGGGTGCCCAGCGCTCAAATAGCTCTCGCTTAACCTCAAAGACGGCTTCAGTCATGGTTGCACCCTGAGAAACACCCTGCTAGTATCCCAGTCGCGCTAAGCCGAGGGGGTAGTTGAAACTGTACGGCCATTGTAGAGACTCATGGATTTTTCTAGACCTTGCCGCAGTGAAAGCTCCACGGCATCCGCTGCCAAGTCCAGCACCTCTGCGAGCAGCTTTTTTTCCTCTGACTTGAATCGTCCCAAAACATGGGAAATGGTGTCTTTCTCAGCACCAGACTCAGGCGATCGCGGGTTGCCAATGCCCAACCGCAGCCGGGGAAATTCCTGGGTTCCCAAGTGAGCAATCAGGGAGCGCATACCGTTGTGCCCGCCAGCCGAACCATTCAGGCGCATCCGCAGCCGACCGATGGGTAAATCCATATCGTCGTAAACCACTAGGACTTGGTCAGGCTGCAATTTGTACCAGTCCACCACCGACCGCACCGACTGACCGGAACGGTTCATAAAGGTCAGGGGTTTGAGCAAGCGTACCCGTTGACTCGCGACTCCAATCCCTTCGCCAAAGTCACCTTGAAAGCGCTTATTCTCGCTCAAACTAATCTGCCAGCGCTGAGCGAGGCGGTCTACCAGATCGAACCCGATATTGTGACGGGTTTGGCTATACTTGGCCCCTGGATTTCCTAGCCCGACAATAAGCTGGGGAATCTGAATGGGCATCGGTGCGGAATCCATCATAGTTAGCTTTGCGTGGCCCATCGCGGACAGGTGCAGATCATAACCCAGCGATCATGGCCCCTAGGAATTGGATGCCGATGTTTCTGGCGTTGATTCTGGCGTTGATTCTGGAGCGGGCTCTGGCGCTGAGACTGAGGCCCCTTGCTCGATCTGGGGGGGCACTTCTGCTTCTAGGTGTGCTTCCATGGGTTCGCTTTCTAGGGCCGCATTCATTTGCTCTGCCCCTTTTTTTAGCTCCGCTTCAAATTCCTTCGAGGCATTTTGAAACCCCTTCAGAGCCTTACCCAGGCTGCGCCCCACCTCGGGAAGCTTCTTAGGGCCAAAAATCAAGAGGGCGACTACAAAAATGACGGCCATTTCTGGTAAGCCAATGCCGAAGATATTCATGGTTAGTGCTCCTGGGCTAATTCTCCTGGGTGCGATCGCGACCGACAGCAATCGGAATTCTTCTCTATCTTGCCGTAATATGTCACAGCTTCACTCGAATGGGAGGGGATGCAAACGCTAGAGTTGGGCGGCGGCAGGCAGACTTAATCCTTCCCATACCCCCCGTCTGCAACGGGCTAAGGTTATCTGGGCAGTGACGCTGGGAATCGCTGTCTTTTTCGGAGTTCTTGATCCGACCTGGACTAGCAAGGCCCTAGCCCCTTGCGGTGCATCGTTTAGATACTACGCTTTATATGCGCTGAGAGCTGTTGAATAAACTCCTCTGTTTTCCTAGGTAAATAGGCTCGGGCTATGTATACGGCATGAACCGGAAAACTTTTTAAGGGATATCCTGACAGAATTTCACAAACATCCCCTTTGGCCAAAGCCTCTTGGAATACCCAAGTTGGCCCCAAATGAATGCCCAAACCATCTTTGACTAGGGTTCGAATGGCATTCACGCTATTGACCGTTATATTGCTTCGTATTTTTGCATGGGGGAATTTATGACCGTCTGCAAACTCAATATCACTTCTAGCCTGAGTGGGCGAGTACAGAATGAAGTTGTGATCAACCAGATCGTCGGGTGTATCCGGCGTACCGTAGCACCGTAAATAGTCCGGACTCGCAACCAGAACTCTGGGAACTGCACCAATTTTCTGGGCAAGCAAGTTGGATTTCGCCGATTCTCCAATTCGGACTGCAACATCTATATTTTGCTCAACCAAATTGACGAAATGACTCCCCAGCAGTAGTTCCACAGAAAGCTCAGGCGCACTTTTCAGCATTTCATGGATGACAGGAACGACAAATTCAGCCCCGTAATCAACGGGTGCGCTAACCCTGAGCGTCCCCTTGAGCGTTTCGACCCCACTGATTATTTCCTCTTCCAGCGCTATTTCATCATCGAGTAACTGACGCAAGCCTTCGTAGTACCGTTGGCCCAGGTCGGTTGGGCGAGTGTGGCGCGTTGAACGATGCAGCAATTTCACATTTAAACGTTTTTCAAGTGCCGCTATCTTGCGACTGAGAGACGATGGCTCAATGTGCATCTGTTCGGCTGCCTGCTTAAAGCTACCTGCTTCAACAACTTGGATAAATAGCTGCTGGAGACTGTGCATTTTTATTGCTCTCAGTGCAATTTATGATTGCAATTTTGCCTACTACCCTCATTTTTGTCAATTAGCTATGCTGACCTTGCCAGTGAAGTCATCGCCCTGTGAATGGGGCGATCGCTGCATGGAACGTTTAATCATCAAGGAGTTAGCTATGCCCAACTATGATCTAACGGATAAGGTTGTGCTTGTTGCGGGTGGTGCTAAGAATTTAGGCGGACTGATTAGCCGAGAATTTGCTGGTCATGGAGCCAAGGTTGTCGTTCACTACCACAGTCAAGCAGCACAACAAGAAGCTGAAGCTACGGTACAGGCTGTTCAACAACTAGGAAGTGAAGCGTTTGCAAGCCAGAGTGACCTAACGAAGCCAGAGAACGTTACTGCTTTGTTTGAGCAGGCTAAAAATCGCTTTGGCAGAATCGATGTGGCCGTGAATACCGTCGGCAAAGTCCTGCGTAAGCCCATCCTCGATACGACTGAGGCTGAATTTGACTCGATGTTTGATATTAATGCGAAGTCAGCCTACTTTTTCATCAAGGAAGCGGGTAAGCACCTCAATGACAATGGCAAGATCATCACCATCGTGACATCGCTACTGGCCGCATTTACCGACGGTTACTCAACCTATGCGGGCGGTAAAGCTCCTGTCGAGCACTTCACCCGTGCCGCAGCCAAGGAATTTGCCCCCCGTGGCATCTCCGTCACGTCGATTGGGCCAGGCCCAATGGATACGCCTTTCTTCTATGGACAGGAAACACCCGAACGAGTGGGGTTCCACAAGTCCCAAGGGATGGGAAATCAATTGACTCAAATTGAAGACATTGTCCCGATTGTCAGGTTTTTAGCCACTGAGGGCTGGTGGATTACCGGACAAACGATTTTCGCCAATGGTGGATACACCACGCGGTAATTATCTTGTGAGTCTGATACTTGAGTTAGAGCGCTTAGGTTATGCGTGTCTCTCAGAACAATGATGGCTCAGTAAATTAGTAAATTAGATGCTGCTCAACCGTTTTCAGTCGCCGAATCAAGCAGCATCTGTGAATCTTCTCTAACGGTGGAGGCTCTATGCGCAACATGACCTCGATGATCACTGCTTTGGTAATGCGATTAGCTCGCCTGTGGACAGAGCATCCAGTGGGTGGTGTCCAGGTTTTCTCGGAGCCGCAATGGTGCGGCCTCAACCACCGGGGCGGCCTGACGGCAACCTTTGCAGCCATTATTGTCGTCGTTGCTGCCATACCGCAGTGTGAGAGTGCCCAGACACCATTCTCTGAGTCTACTCAGACACCCACATCCCAGACATCATTACCTGGGACCCAGGCACCATTGTCTGAGCCAGAGGTCGTTGTCAGGGAACTGATCGAGGCCATGCAGGCAAACGACGCAGAGCGAATTCGTTCACTGTTCGACGCCAATGCCTCACAGGCCTACGGGGATGGGGGCGCAAAATCGGGGGAAGAATTTTTCCGCTGGCTCGATAGCGACATCATTGAGCGCCAGGGTCGTGTTGAGAACGCGCAACTGGCCGTCAATGGCAACGAAGTGGTCGTAACAGGCCAGTATCAAAGCATCGGCTATACGAGCCCAGCCAACTTCCTACTGACAGTGGAAAATGGGCGCATTACGAGCTGGCGTATGCGGTACTGAAGAACTTTCGCCCAGAAAATCCAGCAGATTGGCCTTATCAATAACCTAAAGGACTGCAATATTGTCAAAAAAAAGCCCGGAGCAATCCGGGTTCAGCTTTCATAAAGCTTGAATCAAAAACTGAGTTGATAAAGCGGCTTAATATATCAGGCAGTTGCAACGGATTCTGAACCTGAAGTTCAACTTGGGATTTGCAACGTCCTTAGGCATCAAACCCCAAGCCGAAACTGTGGCAGAGTTTAGTTACCTAAGCGAGACCAGTCAACATTCACACCATCCAGGATCAATTCCGAGTTGTAAATCTGCAAAATAATCAGCAGAAACACTAAAAATAAGGCCATAAAGACCGCCATGACTGGGGTTGTACCCCAACCCGGTACGACTTTACCGTACTCCGAATTCAGCGGCCTGAGGATATCTCCGAGCCAAGTCTGTTTTGCCATAGGTCACCGATAACAATGCGCAACGACGTAAGTTTTTAACTTTCCGTAATATTATAGAGGAAGCACTGCTCAAAAATTATGTCTCTATCTGACCCTGCAACAGTTCTTAGTATTGCAATCGCCCTTGTTTTCGTTGCTGTGACTGGCTTTGCGGTTTATACCGCCTTCGGCCCTCCCGGTGAACAGCTTGCCGATCCCTTTGAAGATCACGAAGACTAAAGATCAGCCCAACGGTTTGATCGCCTGTCTCTATTGACCCAAAAAGCAGCCAGACCTATGCTGGCTGCTTTTTGGGTTTAAGTCTCGGTGCAGATAACGTGCACCGGGGCTATGCCTAGAGCTTCACCGGGACAGGGCAAGAAACATTCATGCCGCCCAACCCGCAGTAACCGTTGGGGTTCTTTGCGAGGTACTGCTGGTGATAGCCTTCTGCGTAATAAAACTCAGGGGCTTCTAAGATTTCAGTGGTAATTTCCCCATGGCCTGCGGCCTTCAGCGCCGCTTGGTAAGCCTCGCGCGAGGCTTCAGCGAGCTGACGCTGGGTGTCGGAATAGACATAGATGCCCGAGCGGTACTGGGTGCCCACGTCATTGCCCTGGCGCATTCCCTGGGTTGGGTTATGGCTTTCCCAAAAGGTTTGGAGTAAGGTGCCATAATCCACCACGGCAGGATCAAAGACCACCAGTACAACCTCGTTATGCCCCGTCATACCGCTGCACACTTCCTGATAGGTGGGGTTCAGAGTGCTACCGCCTGCATAGCCCACTGCCGTCACATAGACGCCTTCTAGCTGCCAAAAACGGCGTTCAGCGCCCCAAAAACAGCCCATGCCAAACACAGCTTGCTCCATGCCCGCAG
>CAZXWR010000097.1:0-12185 GCA_964644325.1 uncultured bacterium | reverse complement strand
CTGAAGGACTTAAACACGACTTAAACACGACTTAAACAGGAGTCTTCATGTCTGCTGACGTTACTTTGATCGTGGATATGGTGACTGTGCTGGGGGCAGCAGCAGTGGGCGGCTATGGTGCTAATCGCTTGGGGCAGCCTGTGTTGCTGGGCTACCTCTTGGCCGGATTGGCGGTTGGCCCGGCGGGGTTACGCTTGATTGAGTCTGCTGAGGAAATTGAAGCGCTCGCTGAACTCGGGGTGGAGTTATTGCTGTTTGCATTGGGCGTTGAGTTTTCCTTTGCAGAACTCTTGAAGGTGAAGCGCATCGCTTTGGGGGGTGGACTGCTGCAAATTTTGCTCACCAGTTTATTGGCGGGGGGGCTGGCTTGGGTTACAGGCGTGGTGGATCAGGTTCCAGCTGCCGTTTTCCTGGGGGCTGCCTTATCTCTTTCTTCCACGGCTCTGGTGCTGAAAAGCCTCATGGAGCGCAATGAGGTACAGACCATTCACGGCCAAATCATGCTGGGCATTTTGATCGTGCAGGATATTGGCTTGGGGTTTATGCTGGCGGTCTTACCCAGCTTGACGGAACCTGCTGACCTGATTACCCAAAGTTTGCTACTGGCTATTCTCAAGGCTGCTGTTTTTTTCGTAGGGGCAGCAATCGTCGGTTTTTATTTGATTCCGCCCCTGATGAAGCGTATTGCCCAGACTGGCTCTCAGGAGCTGTTTGTTTTGAGTGTGGTCGCCCTCTGCTTTGGCGTGGCCTTGGTGACCCAGGCCCTGGGACTCGGGATTGAGATGGGGGCTTTTGTCGCGGGTCTGATGATTTCCCAAGTGGAGTATGCGGATCAGGCGCTCCACAGCATTTTGCCGATGCGGGATGTGTTTGCTACCCTCTTTTTTGCCTCGATTGGCATGCTCATTGACCCGATGTTCCTGCTGGAGAATATCGGGGTGCTGGCGGTGCTGGTCATGGTGGTGATGGTGGGGAAGGCCGTCATTATCGCCCCGATTGTGGCTTTCTTCGGCTATCCGGTGAAAACGGCGCTCACGGTGGGTCTGGGCCTCAACCAAATTGGGGAATTTTCTTTTGTGCTCTCCGGTGTGGCCCGAGAATTAGCGTTATTCTCGGACAAGCTTTACGGCCTGACGGTCGGTACGACTGCGGTGACGCTTTTGCTGACGCCCTTTGTCCTGAAGGCTTCCCCCTTTTTGTTTCAGGTTCTGGAGCGATCGCCCTTGTTGGGGCGCTGGTTGCGGGCTGGGCAGATGCCCAAGGCCTCTTTTCTGAAGGCACCATTGACGAGGCACTGTGTGGTCGCGGGCTATGGCCGGGTGGGGGAAACCCTGGTGCGCCTGCTGCGTTCCCATGGCTATCAGGTTTTGGTCATTGATAACAACGAAGCCACCCTACAGGCCCTCCGCGAAAAGCAGCTGCCCTACGTGTATGGTGATGCGTCCAGTGAACTCGTGCTCCAAAAGTCCAGGGTGAAGTACGCCCAGGCCATGGCGATCGCCCTGCCTGACCCCCTGGCGACCCGCCTGACCTTGAAGCGGGCTAAAAGTATGGCCCCCTATCTTGATGTGATTGTGCGCGCCCATGCCAATGCTGAAATTGATGTGCTTTATCAGTTAGGGGCCAGGGAGGTTGTACAGCCTGAATTTGAGGCTGCGTTAGAAATGGGTGCCCATGTCTTGCTGAACTTAGGCGACCCCCAGGCCGATGTATCGCGCAGTGTTCGCAACTATCGCCTCAGTCGCTACCGCGACATTACCCCCGAACGCCTTGAAAATATCCAGTCTGCGTCTATGAACACTGCGATTGAAGGCTTAAAGGGCACCTGGCACACCCTCAATGACACCTCCACCCTAGCGGGGCAAACCATTGCCCAGTCTAATATTCGGCAACAGACGGGCACCACAATCATGGCGATTCGGCGGGGACGAGAGCTTTTGCGCTACCCCGACCCTCAAACGACTCTGATGGCGGGCGATCGCCTGCTCTTGGTGGGAGATGCGGATGAACAGGCTACGTTTGTCGATCGATTTGGCTCCCAACCCATTTCTTAAGACTGGCGTGAACCCTAGGGTGGGGCAGCTAAGGTTTGAGCCACCGCAAAAATAGCCGCCGCCTGGGTTGAATTCACGAAGCGCCAGTGCCAGGGCTCAAAGTTCACCCCCTGCAAGTTATTGGGTGGGAACGATAGCTCAAAGCCAAATTCAGCAGCGTTTGCCTGGAGCCATTGGTACGCCCTTGTTTCCCCGAAGGCAGAGGTGACATCAGTTTGCGGGCGATCGCCATCCCCAATATCGAGGGCATAGCCAGAGTGATGCTCGCTGTACCCAGGGGGAGCACTCCGCCGTGCCGCGGCATCCTCACTGCCCTGGCGCTGCACCTGCCGCTGAAATAGCGCCGTTTGATCGGCCACGGAGCGAAACCCCGAGATCGGAATCAGGGCGATGTCCTGGGCCTGAGCGGCAGCCACCATGGCGGCGAAAGCAGTGGCAGCTTCCCGATCTAAATACTCGGTGCGCCGATCGCTGCCTGTGCCATAGCTGCCAACGGCCACCAAATCCTCAGCTGCATGCTCCCGATAGGGGAGATGGCCAAATCGAGACTGGGGCAGTTCGACTCGGGGCCGAGCGGGTGGAGTGGGTGTAGCTGGAGTGGGTGTGGCTGGAGTGGGTGTGGCTGGGCTGGGTGTGGTCGGCGGCACGGTACCGGCCCCCACCGATGGGACGGTCGAGGGGCGGGGTGAATTTGCCTGGGGCACCAGGGAGGGGTCGGGCGCTAGGGCAGGGGTTTGGGGGAGGGGCGATCGCGCGGCTAGGTGGGTGGCGGGCTGAAAAACGGACTGGAGGACAACCGTTCCCCAAACCAAAATGACGCTGCTGATGCAGACGCCGAGGATGAAGGGGCCGTATTTCGTCAGGAATGGGAACGGGTTCAGTTTCATGGTCAGGGGGTTCGTTAATCGGGCCGCAGGAGCTGGGCGGCAATCCAACCGGAGGCACCCGACTCGGGAAAGTAAATTTCGTACCAGAGAAAGCCGCCGGAATCGGTCTGACTGTTGCGAATCTGAACGCGATCGCCTGGGAAGGCAATATGCTGTACGCCAAAGGCGGTCCCTGGCCCGCGACGGATGTTCTTTTCGCCGGGGGTGCCGACAATGGTGGCATTCGGCGCATTGGTCGGGGGTGAAGTGGGCGGAACGGCAGGCGGGGGCTGACTGATATCGTAGGGCTCACCCACTTCGCCGCCGATCTCGTTGGCAAAGGTGGCAGCGCGATCCGGAGCCGTAAAGCTGGCCACCTGAACCGCAGGTGTTCCGTCCTCCCGCACCTTGGCGATCGCATCTTGGCAGTACTGCTGACGGATCTGGGCCACATCCCCATTGTTAATGAACACGGGGTACCAGCGCTGTCCACTGCCGCTGGCATCCCCACAGGTGGCGGCGGCCGGAGCGGGAGTAGACACTGGACTGGCTGTCGGTTGGGGAGTCGGAGGGGGCTCAGGCGACGGTTCCGCAACGGGGTCTGGGGTTGGGACAGGGGGGGCCGCAATCGGTGCAGTTGTTGCCAAGGGCGAGGGTTGGACGACGGGGGTCGGCTGGGGTCTGAACACCGAAAAAGCGGCAAAGGCTGCAATGATGGCACTGCCGACCAGCCCCCCAATCAGCACGGATTTGAGCCAGAGATTGCTGCCTGCGGGTTTGGCGATCGCGGGAGGGGTAGTTTGAGAGGCATCGGGGGGAGCCACCCTCTCGGTGTCCAGGGTGGAAGGGGCCACGCTAGCCGCTACGGGAGCAGCCGTTCTTCCCGGCGCCTGCGGTCGTGAAACAACGGTCGGGGCCTCAGCCATATTGTGGGGTATGGCGGTTTGCAAGGCTTGCTGCATCTGGGATGCCGTCCGGTAGCGATGGGCAGGCACCACATGGGTCGCTGTTTCTAGGATGGCGGCAAGCTCGTTACTGACCTGGGGCGCGTGGGGTCGCCAAGTCAGTTGACCTGTCATCGGGTCGGTGGGGAGATCCATAGGGCGCTTGGCGGTTAGCAGGAAGATCGCTGTCAGGCCCAAGCTGTAGATATCGCTGGCGAATAGCGGTTGTCCGGCGGACTGTTCCGGGGGCATATAGCCTGGAGTGCCGATCACGATGGAACGTCCGGTCTCTCCCTGCACATCTACAACCGTCGCCATGGTTTCTTTGACCGCGCCAAAGTCGATTAAGACGGGTTGCTGATCTGACTGCCGCAAGATAATGTTGTCCGGCTTGATATCGCGGTGAATAATTTGGCGCTGATGCACCTGCTCAATGACGGTCAGGATTTGCCCGAGCAGCTGCCGCACGGCCTGGTCTGAAAAACGGCCCACTTCTGCAACTTTCTGGGTCAGGGTTGGCCCCTCAACCCATTCTTCGACCAAATAGAAATGTTCGCCTTCCTGCAAGTAAGCGTAAAGGCGAGGAATTTGCCGACAGGCTTCACCGAGGGTTTCTAAGGTGGCGGCTTCGCGCTGAAAGCGTTCCTGAATCAGCTGATAAAACTCAGGATTATGGGCCACGGGCTTGAGCTGCTTGATCACGCAGCGCCGCCGCGAGGGCATCTGGATATCTTCTGCTAAATAGGTCTGGCCAAAGCCTCCCGCTTGCAGGGGCTGTAAAACTTGATAGCGTCCGTTGATCAGGGCAGGCATCATTGGGAGATTGGCGGGGGGCAGGGTCACAGCAACACACATCAATATAAGGCAGGTGCGATCGCATTCGCCTAAACGCCACCAACGGGAGTTGTGCGGGAATCTGGCTTGGCGACCGTCCCTTAAACTTTATCGATCCGGTCTGTCGGATGACGTGATTTCAGTCACGGATGTTCGGCAGAACAACGGCAGCTGGCGTGGCAATGCGGTGACCCGCTCCGGTTCAAGGTGGGGCAACTGTGGCGGAAAATCAGGGTGAGGGGAAGGTTCTGCTGTGATGCCTGGATCTACGATGCCTGGATCTACGATGTCTGGACCTACCCTCAATCGCGTCTAGAACGAGAGGTTCCGGTCATAGCCGGTGAGTTCAGCGTAGCCCTTGCCCTGGATCGGCTGCTGCGATCGCTGTCCGGTAAAGCCCACGGCCCCTTCCCAGTAGGTGGTGGAAATATTCAGCTCTTGGTTGGGCATGAGCGGCGTCACTTCTAAGGTGGTCTCGAGCTTAGGAATGGCGATCGCCCATTGGGCTGGATAGCGTGCTTTGCTGGTAGGGCTCGTCCAGTGGTCTAGAACCTGCAGTTGAAAATCGTCTTGGTTCAGGTGCTGGTAGGTACCATCGGCGGCGATATAGGTGCCGCTAGACTCAGGTGCTATTGTCCCATTTGTCCGACGTAACCCGTAGAGCATCAGGGCAGAACCGTCCTCCAGCTCCAGGGAAAACCAGTCCCAGCCTTCAGTGCCGGCACTGAGGGCACTGGTAGAAAATTCATGATCCATCCAGCTGGTGCCGCTCACCGGAAAGGCTTCACCCGCAACGGTGACGGTGCCTGCCGTTGGCTGCTGCACCAGAGAATAGTAATAGGAAGCGTTTCCTGGCTCTGGCCCCTTCTGGCTATAGCCGCGATCGCCTTCTAGGATTGGGGGTAGGGCCTGGGTGAGGTTCAGATCCAGGGAAATATCTTGGCTCTGGGCCTGAATCTTTACCTGTCCAGAGGGCTGTGCGGCGATCGCCCAATCATCCAGCCAGATCCGATAGGGATCGGCCTGGGCCCCCGCCAGTCCAGCTGCACCCCGGCTAAAGCGCTCGAAGGGGTAGAAATTTTGCTTCTGAATGTCGCTGAGGGTGAAGTGGGCGAAGTACACCTGATTGCTCCGCCAGTCTGATACTGAGTCAGCCTGCGGGAGCAGTCCCGGCGTCAGACCCCGTCGAAAAATCGTGAGTTCGTAGCCGAAAGGCCGACCGGTTGCCGTTTCCAGGTTGCCAGTGTAGTACCACCACTCCGTTTGGTAGTCTGCATGGGGGCCAAAGTCTCGGGGGAAGGTCAGGGGCATCGGCCCCATCGCCTTCTGGAAATCTGCTGCGGCTGACTCTGGCACGAACCACTCGACTTGCCCCTGACTCGCTGCCGCCCAAACCGGGCCATGCCCCATCCCTAAGCCGATCGCCAAAATGGGGGCCAAAATGAGGGCCAGCAGCCAGCGCTGCACCCGTTGCTGAAACCGGACGTTGAATGCCATGGGTACCCCCTACTCCTCACGAATTGCGGTGGCAACTACCATGCGGCTGAGTCGCCAAGCCGGATAGACCCCGGCCAAGATTGCGGCTACCACAGCCACTGCCCAGGCCTGCCAGAAATAGCTAGGATTCAGCTGCATCTGGAGCGTCCAGCCAAAGGAGCGGACGTTAATCACGTAGATGAGAATCCAGGCCAGCACGTAGCCAAGGGGCAGGGCCAACAGGCCCGCGATATTGCCCATCAGCCCAGTTTCGAGGAAGGTCATCCACCAGAGCTGTCGCGGGGTCATCCCGGTGGCCCGCAGAATGCCAATCTCACGGGTGCGCTCGAGCTGGAGGCTCATGAGGGCGCTCAGAACACCAATGAAGGCCACAATCACCGCTAGCAATCGCAGGGCCTGGGTGATGGCAAAGGTGCGGTCAAAAATCTCTAGGGAACCGTCCCGCAGGCTACGGGTGGACTGAATCACCACGTCCCGCCGCCCTTGAAAGTGCGATCGCAGATCCTCAACCAGGGCATCAATGTTCACCCCCGGCTGGGCAAATAGTCCCAGGGAGGCCACGCCGTCATCGCCCCAGGTGGCGACAAACAAATCATCGTCTAAGATAATCGTCCCCTGATCTGAAGAATAGTCGTAGAACACGGCAATCACCGGGTATTCTTGTGGCCCCTTGGGACTCTCGAGGGTGAGGGCGGTGGGTGGCTCGGTTAGGTTGGCCTTCAGCATCAGGGCTTCGGAAATAATCACCCCTTCCCCCCGGTTCAGGGCGTCCCACGGGTCGGCCTTGGGATCTTGCTTCCAGGCATAGGGCCGCTGACCGTGGGAGACATCCCCCGCCGCAGAAATCAGCTTGACGTGGCGTTCTGCGGGAATAACCTGGCGATCGCCCTCGATTTTTGTCCCGTAGGTGAAGGCTGTCACCGTGGCGTCGGCATCGTTGTAAGTCACTACTTCCGCTAGGCTCGGCCAGCGCTGAATTTCGGTAACCACAAAGGGATCCAGCT
Organism: uncultured bacterium; assembly: GCA_964644325.1. GTDB lineage: Bacteria > Cyanobacteriota > Cyanobacteriia > Thermosynechococcales > Thermosynechococcaceae > CAZXWR01. Next base: position 4,986 of record CAZXWR010000097.1, on the reverse strand, counting down.
GCCCCAAGACGCGGTTGGCCGTGGTGCTAGGGGGCGACACGTAAATATCGGCTTGCAGGGTTTGGTCGAGCCACTGCACCACCGTCACCCGGAACGACCCCACCATGATCGAAACTCCCACAATCACCGAGACCGCCACCATCAACGCTGCGATTGCCACTGAAGTTCGACTGAGAGAACGCACGATGTCGCGGGGGGCCAGCCGCCCCAGGGCCCCAAACAGGCGACTTGTGATCGGTGTGATCACCGTCATGAGGGCCGTGGTAATGGGGGGCGTCAATAGGGCTGCCCCCAGCAAAATGGCAAATAAGCCCGAAAAAGCTACCACCAGCCCCGCCTGGGGCAAACGCAGCAGGGCAATTCCGGCGAGGGTGGTGCCGACCCAGGCCAACACCAGCCAGGGCAGCAGCCCCTGCACCTTACTTTCCAAGGAAGACCGTTGCAGGATGGTCTGGGGACTGGTGCGCATCGCTTCGAGGGCAGGGACCAGGGAGGCCAGCAGCGCCGCCGCCACCCCGATCACTAGCCCTTTGACCAGGGTGAAGGGAGGAATGGTGACCTGCTGGACGCTCACCACGAAGTAAAAGTCGTTGATGGTCTGGGTAATCAGACCCACAATGCTGCGGGCGAGGAGTACTCCCAACCCGAGACCCACCAGGGAACCCAGAATGCTGAGGATGAGGGACTCACCCATGATCAGGGTAAAGAGTTGGCTGGGGGTGGTGCCCAGACAGCGCAAGACGCCAAAGAGCGGTCGCCGTTGCACGACGCTAAAGGTAACGGTGTTGTAGATCAAGAACATGCCCACCACCAGGGCCAATAGGCTCAGGGCCGTTAGGTTAAGCCGGAAGGCAGCGGTCATCTGCTGCACGGCATTTTTTTGGGCGGCAGCGGTATCCAGGCGGGTCCCTTCGGGAAGCAGTGGGGCAACAGCCGCCAGGGTTGCCTCATCGGCAATCAAATCGATGTGGCTGAGGTGCCCCCCCATATCCAAGATGTCCTGGGCGGTGGCAATATCGGTGAAGATCAGGCTGCTCAAGGCCCGTCGAGTAGTGGTGCTGTCAGGCTGAACCGTCCCGACCAGGGTCACCGTGATCGGGCGACCCGATAGGTCTAGGGTGAGCGTGTCCCCCAAGCTGACTTGATAGCGCTGGGCAACCTCTGCCGAGAGGACAACGGTATTGGGCTGGATCAGGAAGGCTTGTAGACCCTTCAGGCCCGCCTCTTGGGTGGCGGGGGCAAAGTAGTTGCGAAAGGGCGGTTCAGCAAATAAATCAACGCCCACTAGGCGCATGGGCTGGTTGCCCAGGTCGGGGGCCAAAACATAGCCTTCGACGACGGGGGCCACGGTGGTGAGTCCCGCCTCCTGACGAATCTGACGATAGACTGATTCATCAACGCCTGCTGGGGCGATCGCCTCGATCCGGTGGGTGGCCCGTCCGGTGATGGCGTCGGTGGAGAGTTCAAAGGCTTTCTGGGCAGAGCCGTTGGCTAAGTCAATGGAGACCAGCATGGCGACGCCTAGGGCCACACCCAACAAACACAGCAGATACTGCAGCGATCGCTGCCGAAACCGTCGCCATGCCATCCGCCACAGGGGGCCGTTGACGGTGCGGGGTTTGCTAGGCGGAGCAGGGCGAGAAACAGTGAGGGTCACGGGGTTTTACGATTGGATGTCGTCTTTGGGCGGGTCGGCCTACCTCCGCAGGATGCGGTGAGTCTGCCAGACAGTGCTGGGATCTGCTGTCAGGTCACGAGCGGTGATCCGAGGGTGCCTTTACAAAGGTTAACACTGCGGCGGAGATCGCTCCAGGTGGGGCGTGGGGTGGGCTTTGAAAGGGGCGTTAAATAGGGCGATCGCATCCTGGGCGATCGTGATCCACCAAAATTCACCCAATCCAATCCGACTGTAAAATTCCCGAGCTGGCTAATCCTAGTGCAGCTCGATGACCCGTGACCAGACCAATGCAGCCCAAAATTCAGCGAAAAAGAAATCCTGACACCTGACTGGCTGACACTTCGAAAGCTTTAGGCATTGTGTTTGGCAGTGGCGCAACGCGAGAAAAAGTGGTGTACTTCCATTCACAAGTGCAGTGTTGATGGCACTATCCACCACTTATTCCGCTACATAGGTGTTAGCAATTAAGTAGCCATCATATTTACAAACCCAGCCCAGTTCTTTAGTTTCTTCAAGGGAATATTGATGTCCCTTAGGGCAGGAGAACAAATGATCTTGTCCTGGCCGATAAATAACGGCGTTATCAGTTTGCGGGGTGGCGTCTTGGATCGATTCAGGGGTGGAAGCTGCAAACTGAGCCGCCAGGTTGAGGCGGGTTTCTGGCGGAGCAACCGTTGTTTCAGGGATCTCGATGGCCCCGTGAACTACCGTTGGGGGAATTGCGGAAGCCGATTGAACCACGAGTTCAGTGCTCCCCATCCGAATGATGCTACCGCCCTGTAACGGGTAGGCTTCTGCTCCGACAACCTGTGCATTCACCGTGATCGGGTTACTGGGTTTTAAGTTGCGCAGGTAAAAGCATTGATGGCTGGGGTTAAAGACAATTTCAGCATGGAGCCGTGATACCCGACAGTCCAATTCAGTCGTTGAGGGCAGCACAATGTCACACTGTACTGGATCCCGGCCAATTCGTAATGAAGGGGATTGGCGATGGACGTCGGGGACGTCTGTGTCAAGGGTTTGGGTTTTGGGTTGTCCTGCTTCAGTCCAGGAAAGCGTAATTTGACCCACAACGGTACCTAGTTAAATCCTGGCAATCACGGTAATCATTCGCTTGCCAAGACAAGCGAATCGGTGCTGCCTCCTCCAGAATAACCCTGTTTCCAGCTTTGGCAAGATGCATGATTTTAATGATCAGATATGGGAGTTCAAGTGTTCTGTCGCTGCGTGCTCAATTGACATCGATTATTGCCAAGGGTTGATATAAAACCCGGCTGGAACCGATTTGTACGAAGTCGGCAAGTAGACAATATCGGTATTGCTTGAGCTTAGATTTACCTCCCAGATATAGGCAGGCTCTCGTCGATCGCCCTGTGCCATGCAAGGGCTTTTCTCGGTACGCTTGCGACTCAGCCTGGAGCGCAGGCGGCCATAGTGTTAACCTTTGTAAAGACAGCTTCAGTTGATCCTTCCGTCCTTAAACTCTGTGCAGCTATGGCCTTCACTCCCCCACCCCTTGCTTCCGAAACCCCAGCAGATCCCTCGGTCAGTCGCGCTAACTTCATCCAGCTGCACCAGCTGAGTAAATCCTTTCGCGAAGGAACCCTGGAGCGCCAGGTGCTCAAGCAAATATCCATGTCATTCGCCGCCGGGGAATTTGTCGTTCTCCTTGGCCAAAGTGGTAGTGGTAAGAGCACGCTGCTTAATCTCATGAGCGGTATTGAGCGGCCCAGCACGGGTACTATTACCATCAATGAAACCTGCCTTTCTGAACTGGATGAACACCGCTGCACCCTCTTCCGTCGCGATCGCATTGGTTTTATCTTCCAGTTTTTTAATCTGATTCCAACGCTTACCGTCCTGGAAAACATCACCCTGCCCCAGGAACTGGCCGGAGTCAATAGCCGGGACGTTGCCCGAAAAGCGATCGCCCTCCTGGAGCGGGTGGGACTTGGCGATCGTCAGGATACCTACCCGGATAAACTGTCGGGTGGACAGCAGCAGCGCGTGGCGATCGCCCGTGCCCTGGTTCATGATCCGATGCTGGTGCTGGCCGATGAACCGACCGGGAATCTGGATGAAGAAACTGGAGCCCGCGTCCTAGAACTGCTACTGGAACTGACCCGTAGCGCTCACAAGACTCTGATCATGGCCACCCATAACCCTGACATCGCTCGGCAGGCAGACCGTATCGTGCGGATGCACAATGGTCAGCTCGAAGAAGAAACCCATTCGGAGGCGATCGCTTAATCGCGGCTACTGCTGTTGGGATAACCTAACCCAATGCGGGCCGTTGACGCCGTTGACTTGTCACAAATCTTGCCCTAAGAATATCCGCCGCGTTGCAAGTCGATCAGGTTTGAGAGTTTGCAGAAATCTAATATTGGCTTGCCTCAGCACAACTTGAAATCGGCTAATTTCGTGCTCAACGTCTCTAACTTCCCAAAAACTTGACAGCGAGCTACAAAAGCGTTCGCTGTCAACTTTCTGTATTCATTTAATCTTTCGGAAAACTGGGGGAGAGATCCCCCCCAATCTATTCTCGAAGCCTACATGAGACCGGGTGGGATGATCACTTTGTCGATCACATGCACCACGCCATTGCTGGCCATGATATCGGCCTGCACGACATTGGCCTCGTTAACCTTTACACCACTGTCCTCGACCATGACCTTCACCGGGCTACCTTCAACCGTGGCCACGTCCCCTGAGGAGAGGTCTGTGGAGACAGCCTTAGCCGGAACCACATGGTAGGTCAGGATTTTGGTCAAGACCGCTTTGTTTTCTGGCTTCAGGAGGGTATCGACAGTGCCAGGGGGCAATGCTTCAAAGGCAGCGTTGGTCGGGGCGAAAACGGTGAAAGGGCCATCGCCGGATAGGGTTTCCGTGAGCCCAGCTGCCTCAATGGCAGCAGTCAGGGTTGAGAAGTCATCGCTGGAGCTGGCAATCCCCACAACCGTGGTTGTCTCTGTACTTGCTTCCGGCTCTACTTCCGTTTCGGCTGGCATTTCCTCCATCATGGTATCGCCAGTGGGGGCTTCCGTTTCGACGGGTGCGTCGGGGGTCATGCCGCCGCCTGTGGCATCCGGTGTTTCCATCTCACTGACCGGGGCTTCAGGGGCCGGGGCCATTTCGGAAGCGGCGGGTGACGCGCTGCCTTCACAGCGAGAATTGAGCGGAAACCGCTCGCATAAAATTTCCATGGCGGCCGGAGACAGTTCGAGCGGAGCAGCCGCATCGGTTTCTGCTCTCAAGCCTGCTGCCGTAATGCCACCGAGACTAAGTAGCACCAACGGACTCACAACTCT
>CAZXWR010000096.1:0-12305 GCA_964644325.1 uncultured bacterium | reverse complement strand
TTGGAGTTCATCTCTCAGGGCGTTGAGAGGCTCTTTCCGCCCAAACGGGAGATTTCTTTACCTGCCAACTTGTGATGTTTTCGATCTACTGAGTCTCTTGAACCTTGCGGTGTTGTGAGTGATCTAAGTCCAGGATAAAAAGCTTAAAGGAGATGCCAGGATAGGTTTTGTCAGAATGACCCAGTCCATCAGAAACCCCACGGGTCAATAGAGTGAATCGTGATAATGCTCTCCAACCCCATCTTGGGGGGCATAAGGCTAGCGCCTCGTTTTTATCTTTAGTTTTTGCTGGCATTGCTCAACGTCAAAATCGTCAACACCCTGCCCAGATCTAACCTGTCATGCCCTATGTCCATCGATTAGCGACCCCTGCCGACCTCCCCCAAATTGTCGCCATCTACAACGCCACGATTCCGTCCCGGCAGGTGACTGCTGATCTTGAACCCATCTCGGTGGAAAGTCGGCAGCAGTGGTTTACAGAGCACCAGCCCCAGCGACGGCCTTTATGGGTGGTGGATGGCGCAGCGGGGATTATAGCTTGGCTCAGTTTTTCATCTTTTTACGGTCGGCCTGCCTATGACGCCACCGTTGAACTCAGTCTGTATGTGGCAGCTTCTGCCCGGCGTCAGGGGATTGGCACCTACCTCATTCAAGAAGCGATCGCCTATGCGCCGACCCTACAGATTACCCATTTGCTGGCCTTTATCTTTGAGCACAACACCCCTAGCCTAGCCCTCTTCACCCGGCAAGGGTTTGTCCAGTGGGGCCGCTTACCCGGCATCGCACGACTGGATAACTGCGATCGCACCTTGATTATTTTGGGCCGCACCGTTATCGGAGACGCTATTCCCCAGCATAGGCTGTGAGTCAGGAAAGCAACAGCGTACACTAGGTAAGCCCTTGCGGCATATTGCAGTCAGCCTGATGCACAGATTGGCCCATGAAAACTTGTTCTGTCCCCGACCCGCTCCAGCCCGGCGATCGCCTGTGGGTGATGCTGCCCAGCGGCACCCTGCGCGAAACCGCCGACTTTGAAAAAGGGCTAGACCTCTGGCGATCGCGGGGGTATGAGCTAGTGCTATCGCCGAGCTATCGCGATCGCTGGGGCTACCTGGCCGGAACCGATGAAGCCCGCCGCGAAGCCTTCCGGGAAGGACTGACGAACCCCGACTATCAAGGCATTCTTTGTGGTCGAGGCGGCTATGGCAGCGCGCGTTTATTTGAGGACTGGTCTTGGCCCCTGCCCCTAGCGCGAAAATGGCTGATTGGCTTCTCGGACGTCACAAGTTTACTGTGGGCACTGGCCAATCGCGGACTGTCGGGGGTGCATGGCCCCGTGATCACCACCCTGGCGACCGAACCTGAATCTTCCCTCAATCGCCTGTGGAACTGGGTTGAGGGCCGTAACATTGCACCCCTCACGGGCAAAGGCTGGGGGGGCGGCACGGCAACCGGGCTGTTGCTCCCCGCCAACCTGACCGTCGCCACCCACTTGCTCCATACACCGCTGCAACCGGAACTGGATGGGGTGATTTTAGCCCTAGAAGATGTCCTGGAAGCCCCCTACAAAATTGATCGGATGTTAACCCAGTGGCGCATGAGCGGCCTGCTGCGGCGAGTGGCAGGCATTGCCCTTGGTCGCTTCAGTCAGTGCGATGCCCCTCCAGAAATTCCTAGCTTTACGGTGATGGAAGTGCTGCGCGATCGCCTGGGCGACTTGAATCTGCCCATCGTGGCGGACTTACCCTTCGGTCATCAAGGAGAAAATGCCGTGCTGCCCGTTGGCGTGACCGCCCACATTGACGGCGATCGCGGGATATTGACCGTGCCTTGGAAAGGCTAGCCCTGGTATTTGGCCTGAATTTCTGCAACCCGCTTGCGATTCACCCCGAGGTCAGACTGTCCTAGCCGAGACGCCGAACGCACGTGAATGACGCCCGCAGCCTCATCCGCGTAAAACTCCACATCGTCTACAAACCCCATCAGCGCACTGGCGAACTCTGCATAGAGATAAGTGCCAGACTCCTGCACAATTTGAGTGCGCGGCATTGACGCGATGATGTCCTTGAGCTGGGCGATCGCTGCTGTTGCTGAACCCTCTAGGGGCAAGGGACTAATGCTGTGTTCTGCATCAGAAGCATCGGCCTGACTAGAGACACAGTTGGGAGAATTAGGGCAGGGAGCAAGCTTGCCGTCCGTCACGCCTAAATTGTCGGGACGCTGGCCCGAAAACGACAGTAAAGATCCATTCGCCATTGCAAAAGAGCCTGAATAAGGAGTGGAAAAAGATTGAGCGAAGGCAGGGCTGGGGAGACTGCACCAGCCGATCATGAGAACCCACAGCAAGCAGAGCGCTGTTCCGATTTGTTGCCGCATTGATCTCTTGGGGGGTTAATTAAAATTGCAAGAACAATGGTTACCTTAACATGGGCGGTCTGGCGCTGCCTGGTGCAAAATTAGACGATTCCCGCTGGGGTCGTAGGCATAAACCTCCTGACCGTGGGAGGCAGACTGGATGGGGTCGGGTGGTGCATAGCCCAAACTTGCAAGGTGGGCGATCGCCCGTTCCAGGTTTTCCACCTCCAAACACAGGCTCATGGGGCCAGGGGCTGCTGCGCTAAATTCAAACTGATGGTCGGATTTGGGGTTAAAGATGCCCAGTCGCAAACCCGGCAGCTGAAATTCACTGTAGACCTGGGGTACGTGCACCGTCGGAGAGTCCCCCAACAATGCCTGATAAAAAGGCACCAAAGCCTGATCTGGGCTGTTGGCGATCGCCACAAACGCAGCCGTAATCTTCATCGGAGTCTCTGCAAGGCTAGCCATCAACAAGAGCCATAAAAAAGGAGGTAGATTTCTCCACCTCCTTAGCCTAACGATTCACAGCAATCACCCAGATCGCATGTCCTATCCGCTCTAGTAGCGGTAGCCGCTGCCAGAGTTAGAGCCCGGCTTTTGCACGATAAAGCTCATCACCTGACACTGCTTAATGTTGTCAAACGCCACGATGCGGATGTACGCATTGGGATACTCAGACTTGCACTGCTGCACCTCAGTCAGCACCTCTTGGGGTGAACGGCAGTTGAACAGCGGCAGCTTCCACATCGTCCAGTAGAACTCAGACGGTGTTGGATTCTCGTCAAACTCAACGCAGGGGTGGAAACCTTGCTCCAGGGTGTACTCAATCTGACGCGCAATCTGGGCATCGGTGAGGGGAGGCAGGTAAGAAAAAGTTTCGTAACGGCGCTCAAGGGGTAGCGTTTTCATTGGCATCCTCTATGAATTAGGTAATTAATCAAACAAAATCAGCAGCGCCATCGGCGATACATCATCAAGACTCATCTGAATGAGAAGGGGCCTCTGGATCCGGTTGCGGACTATCTTCCGGGATAACGACCTGCGTCATCCGCTCTAGCTGCTGCTTACGCTGCTCCGTATTCAGCTGCTGCATGGTGGTCTTCAGCATTTCTGGCAAAAAATCCGCCAGTTCTTCCGCTAGATGTTCACGCACCGTTAGAACGCGAAACGCCAACTCCTGCCGCTCCCGAAACAGCGTCTGTAAAAATACTTCGCCATCTTTAATCGGTTCACGGGACGCAAACTGGTGCAGCCAGTAGGCTCGTTTAGGCTCAGTTTCATCTAGCTGCTCATACACAACGCGCACCGCTCGATAAGTTAAATAGCTAATGAGGGTTTTCGTTGTATCTTTGGCAATCTGCTTCAGATCCATTAGCGCTCAGGAAAACAGCAAAGGGTCAGGGATAAACAGATATTAATCTATTCACCCCTAATACCTTCACCGCAAGCCAGGGGTTCTCAGACGCAAGCTAGATGGTGTCAACAGCTTCGAATTCGAACTTGATTTCCTTCCAGAGTTCGCAGGCCGCAGCCAGCTCAGGGCTCCAGCGGCAAGCTTCCCGAATGATGTCGCCCCCTTCACGCATGAGGTCACGACCTTCGTTCCGAGCCTGCACGCAAGCTTCCAGGGCCACCCGGTTAGCGGTAGCACCCGGCGCGTTGCCCCAGGGGTGACCCAGGGTACCGCCGCCAAACTGGAGCACAGACTCATCGCCGAAGATGTCCACCAGCGCTGGCATGTGCCAAACGTGGATACCCCCCGAGGCGACAGCCATGACACCGGGCATAGAGGCCCAATCTTGGGTGAAGTACACGCCCCGAGACCGATCCTGCTCAATATAGTTTTCACGCAGCAGATCGATGAAACCTAAGGTAACGGCTTTGTCGCCTTCTAACTTACCCACAACGGTTCCGGTGTGAATGTGGTCACCCCCCGACATCCGCAAGCACTTGGCCAGCACCCGGAAGTGGATCCCGTGGTTCTTTTGACGATCAATGACAGCGTGCATCGCGCGGTGAATGTGGAGCAGCAGACCGTTGTCACGGCACCAGTGAGCCAAGGTGGTGTTAGCGGTAAAGCCAGCGGTCAAAAAGTCATGCATGACGATGGGCATTTCCAGTTCTTTGGCGAACTCTGCCCGCTTTAGCATTTCTTCGCAGGTGGCAGCCGTCACGTTCAGGTAGTGACCCTTCACTTCCCCAGTCTGTGCTTGTGCCTTGTGAATGGCATCTGCCACAAACAAGAAGCGATCGCGCCAACGCTGGAAAGGCTGGGAGTTGATGTTTTCATCATCCTTGGTGAAGTCTAGACCGCCCCGCAGACATTCATACACGGCTCGACCATAGTTCTTCGCCGACAGACCGAGCTTGGGCTTAATCGTACAGCCCAGCAGGGGACGACCATACTTATTGAGCTTGTCCCGCTCAACGGTGATGCCGTGGGGTGGCCCTTGGAAGGTCTTCAGGTAAGCGACCGGAATCCGTAAATCTTCGAGTCGCAGCGCCTTCAGTGCTTTAAACCCAAACACGTTCCCCACCAAAGAGGTCAGTAGGTTCGTCACTGAACCTTCTTCAAACAGGTCTAGGGGGTAGGCAACATAGCAAATGTACTGGTTGTCTTCGCCGGGAACAGACTCGATGTCATAGCACCGACCTTTGTAGCGATCTAGGTCGGTGAGCAGATCTGTCCAAACTGTTGTCCAGGTTCCGGTCGAAGACTCAGCGGCAACCGCTGCTGCACATTCTTCGGGGGGTACACCGGGCTGAGGGGTCATCCGGAACGCCGCCAGGATATCAGTGTCCTTGGGGGTGTAGTCCGGGGTGTAATACGTTAAGCGGTAGTCCTTAACGCCAGCCTCATATCCGGATTTGGCGTTAGTTTGAGTTTGCGAATATGCCATATGTCTCTTCCTGTAAGAACTTGAGCTGGACAGGCGCTTCCAGAAGCAATGAAGCTAAGCAAGGGTTTACCAGGCGTAGCAGCATAGCCTTGCACGATTTTCGGGCAGGCAAACTTTGTTTGCCTGCTGCCACGACCGGAAGGTTAGCGGGTAGAAAAGCTTAAAAAAGTTAAGTGTCTTTGTCTATGCCTCAATCTGAATGTAATGCAGAAGGGGATCAAACTCAATAAGCAAAACATCGAATGTGGTTTGCTTTTTGATAAGTTTCCTTTATATTGTGGCGTTTGGTAACAATTTATATTGAATTCTAAAAAAGTATTCACTGATACAGGCAGGCCGTTGGCGGGATGGTCTTGCTGCGGCGGGCTTTTGCGGCAGGGCGGTGGGCCAATCCGTGACCCTGGTGCGTTTTGCAGCCTGTCGAAAACGAGTGTGAAGCTGGGTCGGTGGTGGCCAGTCGTAAGGGGTAAGGTTTGAATCAAGGTCGGGCCCTGAGATCTTTGCCCTTACGATAAGAGGTTCAGAGGGACTCTGAGGCGGATCATCCTAGCTGCTAGGTACATGTGCAAATCGAGCCCAAAGGTAGGACGATCAAGAAACTCTTCTGTCGCGGTAAAGCAGTTGTGTTCCTTCACCTATGAACTTACTCACTTTTGTCTATTTGGTTGCGGGTCTGGTGCTGCTGGTGGTAGGGGCAGAGTCGTTGGTTAAGGGAGCTGGGCGACTGGCGGCAATGGTAGGCATTTCGCCCCTCATCATTGGTCTGACCATTGTGGCTTATGGCACGAGTGCTCCTGAAATGTTTGTCAGTCTTCAGTCCAGCTTACGCGGTCAGGCCGATATTGCCCTGGGTAACGTGGTGGGCAGCAATATTTTTAATGTGCTGTTGATTCTGGGGCTGTCGGCGCTATTTGCGCCTCTGGTGGTCTCGCAGCAGCTAATTCGACTGGATGTTCCCATTATGGTGGGGGTTTCTGTGTTGATGCTGCTCTTGGGACTCAATGGCAATGTGAGTCGCGGTGAAGGGGTGCTGCTGATTATGCTGGCCTTTGGCTACACGGCCTTCTTGATTTACCAGAGCCGGAAAGAAAGCAACCCAGAGGTACAGGATGAGTATGCCCGAGAGTACAGCTACCAGAAAACGCGATCGCCCAAGCAGTGGGTGGTTAACCTGGGGTTTATTGCGGCTGGCTTAGCGTTACTAGCGATCGGTTCACAGTGGCTGGTGGAGAGTTCAGTGGCGATCGCCCAGTTTTTTGGCCTGAGTGAGCTGATTATTGGCCTGACCATTGTGGCCGCAGGTACGTCGCTCCCCGAATTGGCGACCTCTGTGATTGCTACGCTGCGGGGCGAGCGTGACATTGCGGTGGGTAACGTGGTGGGCAGCAATATTTTTAATATTCTGGCGGTGTTGGGAGTTGCTGCCACCTATAGTCCTGACGGTGTATTCGTTGCCACTTCGGCTTTGAACTTTGATATTCCAGTTATGGTGGCGGTGGCGGTGGCTTGTTTACCCATTTTCTTTACCGGAAATGTAATTAACCGCTGGGAAGGACTGATGTTTGTGGGCTACTACATCGCCTACACCGGGTATTTGATTCTGAAGGCGACCCACCACGATGGCCTGACCATGTATGGCCAAGTTTTGCTGGGTCTTGTTGTGCCGCTAACTTTTGTGACCTTGGGGTTAGTTTGCTGGCGCGAATACCAGAAAAAGAATCGTATTAATTCTTAAGTTTCCGGCAAGCAAAAAGTCCCGCTGCGCTTAAGGAATAGTCGCATTTGCCAAAATCGCAATATTGCTTACCAATTGTTCGAGAAACGCAGCAGTAGTTTACCAAAACGGGATTGCTTTTCGAGTGCCTCCCTCACTAGGATGGGGGTCACAGCTTGAGAGTAGGCAGGTTGCCCCCATGGGAGCAGTTGACGCTGAGCTACGGCTATTAGATTTAGAGGGGGGTGCTTCCCTTGAAGAGGTGAAGCAGGCCTATCGAGATTTGGTGATGGTTTGGCATCCGGATCGGTTCGGCCATAACCCCCGCTTGCGACAAAAGGCAGAAGCCAAAATCAAAGCTTTTAATTTGGCCTATGCGGCGTTGAAGCAGTGGTACGACAGTTTGCATGGGTCTGGTGCTGTTCCTGGGCCTCGCTCGTCCGGGCCGAATCCAGCCGCGAGGTATCAGGGGCACCGGAGCCAGAGTCAACGGCACCACCATGCACAGCGACGACAGCCGCCTCCTCCGAACTCGCCGCAGTGGCGCTGCGGTAAATCAGAAATTGGTCTCAATGCCGCGAAGTACGTTTTAGAGCATTACCGTTTTCAACTGGCGCGCGCAATTAATGCCGAACGGCGTGAATATCTGAGCGGCCCCTTCAGCCTAATGGTATGCGATCGCCCTTTGGAGGTGGCGCTGTCCGTTCCCTGTGAGTCGTTGCAGTCTTTTGATCGGATTTTGCTGTCAATTCCCTGTAAATCGACGGGGCGTTTCGTCGCCGAGGAGGCCGAGCTGCTGTTGACCCTCCTCGCGCAACAGCCGCACCCGTAAGGGGACGTTGATATTCTTGAAAACTCTAGGCTTGAGCTGAACTCATCCGCTAGTGCCCGTGGGTAAGGTGCTGGGCTATCTGTACTACGCGGCGGAAAAATTGGCCAACTCGCTTGGCAACCGTCGTGGTTATTTCATTGACGGGTGGGGGTGGCTCTACTTCTGGGGGTGCCGGAATCGTGGCCATGAGCTCGTGGAATTCATCAATCAAGTCATGTTCAACAGAAGACACAACGTGGTCTGAAATCAGAAGATTGCCGATTTGAGCCAAGAGCTTGAGGCGTTCAGTTTCGGGTGTGTCTTTCAGGTAGGCAATCAGCCACCACTCGGTTTTTTCAGCTGGGACAGGGGTGGTGAGCAAGGCCCGTAATTCAGGGTCGTGGTCTAGGTGATAGCGCTGTAAAACCTGCTCAAGGTAGGTAACTTCTTCTGGTTCTAGGTGCTGGTCTGCCCAGGCTGATCCAATCAGGATTTTGAGCATCAGTTTTTGTTGATGCAGGGTGTCCATAGTGCTGATCCTCTATGCGCTGAATGATGAGGGAAGGCAACATAACTGAGCCTATATCACCATAATGGCAGACTAGCGGCTATCAGGCTCATTGGTCGTCTGACGAATGAGCCAGTAGCTAAAGGACAAGGCCCCAATGGCGATCGCCAGGGCAATGAGGTCATTTTTTTCATACACCTTGGGGTCAAAGATGATCACTTTCCGGGCCACGGCGATTAGGGCCGTTACCACCACCAGCTCGACCTGAAAAATATGCTTGCGCAGGTAAGCGGTAATATTTTCGAGCAGTTCTAGTGCGATGAGGATATTCAGGAAGAGTCCGAACACTTCTAACAGCGTTTTGCTAAAGAAGCCCACGGGTTCAATCGTGAGTAAGTCGGAATAAAGCAGAACAATCAGCTCAACCAGAGACACCAGAATCACGACCACCAGCGCTACAGATAGCACCTTGGCGACTAGGTTCTCAACGCTGTGAATACCAATGAGGAAATTTTCGTCTCTAAAGACCGTTAAAAACCGTTTTTTGGAACGTTTCATCCTCACTCCTGATCTTCAGAGTCGTTTTTGCTTGACGCAAAGTCGACTCTGGCTTTCTTCAATGCTCTAGCGAGACGACTTCGCACTCACGGTGCTTCTCTCAGCGCGTTAGCCTAGCTGGATGGCTCTACAGCTTCAACCGCAGGTTTGTTACCAAAGGCAACGCGCAGTAGGGGAGGTGCTATGAAGGTGGTCAGGATCACCATGATGATGATGGCGGCCTGTAAAGGCTTGTCTAAGACTCCACTGGCAGCGCCGATACCGGCAAACACTAAGCCGACCTCTCCCCGAGGAATCATCCCGATGCCGATGGCTGGACGGTTGATGCCCGGTTCGCCAATAAATGACCAGCCAGTAATAAGCTTACCGACAATTGCCACAATCATTAAAAAGCCTGCAATCACCAAACCTTCACGGTTTTCGGGGACGATGGGGTTTAAAACGCTCAGATCGACCCGGGCGCCTACGGTGACGAAGAAAATGGGGACAAAAATATCGGCAATAGGCTTGACCTGCTCGTCAAGTTCTTTGCGCTTGTCCGTTTCATCTAATACTAACCCCGCTGCAAAGGCGCCGAGAATAGCTTCTAAATGAATGGCATTGCCCAAGAAGGCCATGAAGAAGGCAAATACAAAGGCTGGAATGACCAGGTTGCCCCGGGTCTTTAAAAGATCGGCGATCGCCACAAAGGACTTGTTGAAGAGACTGCCCAACAGGATGGAACCGACCAGGAACACAGTGGCGCTGCCAATCAGGTATAGGACGTTCAGCATATCAACTTCGCCAGTTTTTGCCAGACTGGCCACGACCGCCAAGACAATAATGCCCAGCACATCATCAATGACGGCAGCCCCGACGATAATTTGTCCTTCCTTGGACTTAAGATGGCCCAGTTCCGAAAGCACTTTGGACGTAATGCCGATACTGGTGGCCGTTAACGCGGCACCCGCAAAAATAGCGGGTATCGCTGAGACATGGAACAGAAACATCAACCCTGCAGTCCCCGCTGCGAAGGGTGCAGCCACACCCACACAGGCGACAAGCGCGGCTTGATAGCCGACCTTTTGCAGCTCTCGCAGTTCAGATTCGAGGCCAATTTCAAACAGCAAGATAATGACACCCAGTTCTGCAAGCACCGAGATCATTTCACTCTTGCTCTCAAAGATATCGACCATCGCTTCTGGTGTGATGGAGTCGATGAGCTGGAGGGCCTGCATGATTACAGAATCGGTGGCGGCAGCACCATTCTCAGGAAACACAATCAGATGAAAGGCGGAAGCCCCCACCAATACCCCAGCAATTAACTCCCCTAAGACGGGGGGTAAATTCAGCAATCGAGAGAGTTCACCGCCCACTTTGCTGGCGATATAGATCACCACCAAACTGAGCAGTACCCCCGTTAGGACAAGGGGAGCATTTTCCGCATCTGTTGTGGCCAATAAGGTCGGGACTGGCCCCCATCCGGCGATCGCCAGCGGTAGGTCAGGGTTCAGGAATGGTATCAACGCCATGGTATTTGAATCTATACAGGTTAGTGGTTCCAGCGGCTGATTCCCTGAGCTGATTTCCAGTGAATCAGCCGCTGAGTTGAAACTGGAGATTGTACGCTCCTTTTTGGCCCAAAACTGTCTTATGCGGGACTTAACGGCGTTTGCGTTGTGGTAGACGGGTCACCTTCGACTAAAGTGACAGCCCGCCGCAGCGCCTCGGTGCGATCCTCCATGAGGTGGTCCGCATGGATTTTGGAAAGGATGCCAAGATTTTCAAGCCGCTTGCGAATTTTTGCGTTCGCTCCCACCACAAAAATGTGGAGGTCTTTGTCTAGGGCATCTTTGATCGAGTTTTCAACGGCTAAAGATGCCGTGACACCCATCATAGGGACATCGCTTAAGTCCAAAATCAAGGCATTGGCCCGAGCAATCGCGGCATGCTCACGGGCGATCGCCTTAGCCACGCCAAAAATCATCGGACCGCTGAGGTAGAACAGCAGCACGCGACCATTCGCACGCTCCAGCCACTGCTTTTCCTCGGCACTCAGGTCAACCGCATCATCCGCATCGCTGATCGCCTTCACATCCTGGGCCTGCAGATTCGACAGCCGCTCAATCGTCAGAATATTGGCAATAAACACACCAACCCCAACCGCTACGATCAAATCCACAAACACTGTCAGGAACATCACGCCGTACATGATCAGCGTGCCTTTGAGAGAGACCTGATGGGCGCGTTTCAGGAAACTCCAGTCCAGAATATCTAAACCGACCTTCAGGGCAATCCCAGCCAACACCGCCATGGGAATCGGTTCGGTTAAGTTTGCGGCTCCTAACACCACCACCAGTAAAATCAAGGCGCGGGTGATCCCGGAGAGGGCCGTTTGAGCGCCAGTTTGGATATTGACCACCGTTCCCATCGTGGCGCCCGCACCGGGTAAGCCACCACAGAATCCCGACACAATGTTGCCAATACCCTGTCCGATTAACTCTTTATCCGACTTATGTTCAGTCCGGGTCAAGCTATCGGCAATCACCGCCGTGAGCAGGGTGTCAATACAGCCCAGCATCCCTAACATGACGCCATCCACCAGCATGGTGGTGATTTGTCCTGGCGTGAACACAGGAAACTGGAATTGGGGGAGTCCCATGGGAATTTCACCAATATCGCTGATGCGGCGAATACCAGCATCCCCAAAGAAGATGAGCGAAATTGCGGTACAGAAAATCAGGGCCACCAGTTGCGGCGGTGCATAGCGCTTCAGCTTGGCAGGCATCAAGAAGATGATTGCCAAGGTTAAACATCCCAGAAAGGTTTCGACGGGGCTGACCTGGCTCACCAGATCCGGCAGGTTCTGGAGGATGCCGATAACGCCTCCCTTCGGGTTCGCTTGCCCAAGGAACGGTGGGATTTGCAGAAAGACTAGAATGACGCCAATCCCAGACATAAAGCCGGAAATAACGCTGTAGGGCATCAGGGTAATGTACTTACCCAGCTTGAAGGTGCCCAGCACAATCTGAAATACCCCGGCCAACATCACCACGGTAAAGGCCATGGCCAGACCATTGTCTGGATTAGCCGCCGTGAGGGAAGCCACCACTGCCGTCATGATGACGGTCATTGGCCCTGTGGGCTCAGAAATCAAGGTCGGGGTGCCGCCAAAAAGAGCGGCGAAGAAGCCCACACAGACGGCCCCATAAAGACCGGCCACTGGCCCTGCCCCTGAGGCTACACCGAAGGCCAGGGCTAAGGGCAGGGAAACGATAGCGGTTGTTAAGCCACCAAACAAGTCCCCGCGTAAGTTATGAAAATTGATGCGATTTGTCACACCCATAGCAAATTGTCCATCTTGATACTAAGGAGTCATCTATGACTTATTGATAAAAATCAATTCAAACTTAAATTCGCATTGAACCCGGATATCTCACGAGTGCAGAGGAATCGGGGTCAAAAACCAGCGAGAAT
>CAZXWR010000095.1:0-12317 GCA_964644325.1 uncultured bacterium | reverse complement strand
TAGACGCAACGTCAGCTAGCCAGATAAACTGCTGTTAGCTCTGGTGGAACGGGATGAGTCACTAAGCGGTAACGACATTGCAAGTCTGGCAGACCGTCACCCGCACCACATAATAAGCGGCGGCAAGTGTGGTGGCAATCTTGTTTTCCCTCTCTCCCTTAAAACTGCCTTACTCCTTTACTACGGCACTTGTGTTGCACTATGTCCCCTTCTATCCCTGATCCAGGTTTCACTGATGCTTCGGACTCAGATGCCCCTGATGCAAATATCCAGGCACTAGACTCAGCTCCCTCTAGCCAGAAAGCAGCAGAGACAGCTGCAAACACAGAGACAGATTTGCCTGAGTCCGCTCCTATGATGGATCTCAACCTGGATGGCCCACCAGAACCAGAAATACAGCTGGAAACGATTTCTTTCGGCAATGACCCGCTGTTTGACTCAGCCACCCAAGGAGATCCCACGGTATTGCGGAATTTTTTCAACCGTGAGCTACAGGCTCATCAGGCCGAGATCGCGGAGATTGAACTGCGGGACAGTACCCTGCAAATTAGCGTAGCTGCCGATGCTGTTCCTGTTCAGGAACAGATGCTGCCCCTTTTCAAAGCCTGGCTTTTACAGTTGGCCCTGGTCAAAGTCTCTCGGGTTGAGCTGTACGGTCAGAAAACGACCAGCGAGCTACCCTTCTGGCGGAGTGAATTTGAACTAGCAGATCTGGAACTGACATCAACTGCCGAAACCACAGAACCGGATCCAGCTGCCGATCTGCCAGCGGGTTCCCCCCAGACGGGGGCTGAGGTTGTGCCAGCCCCACCCCAAGATGCAGTCCAGCAAATTTTAAGCCGTGCTGAGTCCGCTAGGAGTCAGGCGGTTGAGGATCTATTGGGGCGGTATGAAGCAGGACTGCGGGACTTCCGGCAGGTGAATTTAGAGGAGAGCAATTTAGCGAATGCAACGCTCTCCCTGGCCGATTTAACGGGAGCACAGTTGGTCTGGGCCAACCTCAGCGGCGCTAGTTTGTACTACGTCAATCTGACGGGCGCTAAGTTGCGCCATGCTGATCTGCGGGGGGCGAAACTGCGCAACGCTAACCTGAAGGGGGCAGATTTCTTAAACGCCAATTTAACGGGTGCTGATTTGAGCTGGTGCAATTTGAGTGGTGCGAATCTGACGGGCGCCAACCTAACGGACGCAAATTTGCAGAATGCTATCCTAGACCATGTCACGATGCCAGATGGGACGCTCCTGAACTAGGGTTTGGTGAGCAGGGAGCCAATGAACGGATCTGGGCCTGGAGCACTTGTCATTTATGACCGTTGACTATGATTTGGTGGTGGTGGGGCCAACGCAGGCTGCTGAGACAGCGGCGATCGCCGCCGCGAAGTCCTTTGCTCGGGTCGCCTGGGTGACGCCCACCGTACCTGAGGCGTCGCCGCTCTTGCTAGTACAGGCCGCAGCGGCCTGTACGCGATCGTTGCTCCCGGAGCGCATCGCGTGGGCCTTGACCCTACAGGATACCTGGACAACTCAGCATGCAGTGGCTGCGGTCAAAGCGTTGGGGGTAAACTACCAATCGGGTCACGGCTCCCTCCATCTCAGAGCGCGATCGCTACAGGTGAACCAGCAAACCTGGCGATCGCGAGCGATGCTTCTGGCGCTGGAATCAACGGCTGCGCTGCCGGAACTCGCGGAACTCGATCCCGATTGCGTCTGTTCAGTCGCTGATCTGTGGCAGCATCTGGTGCAAGGCAAGGCCTGTCCGGGCCGGGTTGCGGTGCTCGGCCATACCCCTCAAGCTATTGAACTCAGCCAGAGCTTAAATCAGTTGGGTAGCCAGGTCAGCCTGCTGACCAACGGTCAGGGGTTGCTGCCCCAAGAGGATCCAGAAATAGCAACTTTATCACAGACCTATCTTGAAGCCAGCGGGATTCAACTGCATACGCACCCAGTTTTAACGGTGACGCAGCCCCAAGATACCGATGGCGGCGGCCTCATTTCTATTGCAGGCATGGCCACTCCCCTAGCGGTAGATGTTTTGCTGGTGGCCTTGGATCAGCCCTGCCTGACTTCCCCCCTCTTGCAGGATCTCAAGCAAGTGCCTGGGGGCGGCATATGGGTTAACTCAGCCCTCCAAACTTCTATGCCACGGGTTTACGCCTGCGGCCCCCTCCTGGGCGGGTATAATCTGCCCGCCATCAATGACTATGAGGCGCGGATTGCCACCCAAAATGCCCTATTTGAGCAGCGATCGCCCGTCGCCTACCACGCTGTTCCCTATAGCCTGCGTACCGCTCCCCCCCTCGCCCGCGTAGGGTACACCGAAGCCCAGGCCCGACAGCAGATGCCTGAAATCGTGATTGTGCAGACCTCTTACCAAGCCTGCGATCGCGCCGTTTTGGAACAAACCCCCACCGGGCTGTGTAAAGTAATCCTAGAACCCAACGGCCAGATTTTAGGGGCCCATCTGCTTGGCCCTGCTGCCGATGAAACCATTCATCTATTTGCCCTCGCCATCCAGCATCACATTCCCCTCCAGTCCCTGGCTGAACTCGCCTATGGCTGGCCGACCTTTGCCCGTTGTGTTCAGCACCTGGCCCAGGAGTGGCACCATCAGCAACAGCGACAACAGCGCAATCGCCTTGAAAAGCGGTTCTACCGTCGTCGTCAACGCACCCGTTAACCGACCCTCACCCCAAACCCATGCTGCTCAAAATCAAAAAGCTTTCGCCAGAGGCTGTGGTACCTACCTATTCCCATCCGGGAGATGCGGGTCTAGACCTAGTGTCCATTGAGGCTGCGATGCTTCAGCCTAGCTCCAGTCAGCTCATCCGCACTGGCATTGCCATCGAACTCCCGATCGGCACCGAAGCTCAGGTCAGACCTCGGAGCGGCCTTGCCCTGAAGCACCAGATTACGGTTTTGAATACCCCCGGTACCATTGATGCTGGCTATCGCGGTGAAGTGGGCGTGATTTTGATCAACCACGGCACCCAACCGTTTCAAGTTGAAAAAGGCATGCGCATCGCCCAACTGGTGATTGCCCCTGTCCTTCAGGCTACAGTTGAAGTCGTCCCTGACTTGGACACCACAGCCCGATCAACAGGAGGGTTTGGCTCTACTGGGGTTCAGAGCCCCTAAATCCGCGCCAGGGTCACCCGCTCTGACTGATCTTGGTACTTGCCCTGGCGGTCGGCATAGCTCACATTGCAGCGATCGCCCTCAAAAAAGAGCAGTTGGACAATGCCCTCATTGGCATAAATGCGACAGTCAGCACTGGATGAATTGGAAAACTCCAGGGTCAGGTGTCCGCGCCAGCCCGCCTCAGCGGGGGTCAAGTTAGCAATTAAGCCCACGCGGGCATAGGTTGACTTCCCGATGCAGAGCACCGAAACATTGTCGGGAACTGCCAGCCGCTCCAAGGCCACCCCGAGCCCATAGGAATGGGCGGGCAGAATAAAGTAGCTGCCATAGTCATCCGTGTGGAGGGCTGCGGGTTCTAGATTCGCCGGGTTAAAATTCTTCGGGTCCACAATCGTACCCGGCACATGGCGGAATACGCGGAACTCTTTAGGACTCAGGCGAATATCATAGCCATAGGAGGAAAGCCCGTAGCTAATCACCCGCCGCTGTGTTCCCGTGCCAGCATTGCTCAAGTCAGCTTCCCGAACTAACTGCGGCTCAAAAGGGGCGATCATCCCCTGCTGCGCCATTTCCGTTATCCAGGCATCATTCTTAATCACAGGTACATCCAAGCCAGAGGACATTAAGGAGAAAAACTGCGGCGCAGTTCAGTCACTTGATCTGCCACCTCTAGAATTGACTGGGGCATTTCTGGACCTGTGAGAATCATATCAATGTGGCGTGGCCGCTGCTGAATCAGCGACAACACATCGGTTTCTGGAATGAGTCCTAGCCGGATGGCTAAACTTAACTCATCGAGCACGACCATCGCATAGCGTCCGCTGTTGATCAGCGCAATCGTGTGCTGCCAAAGCTCCAGCAGTGAAGACATCTCCGCTGGCTCTAGCTCCGGGGTATCAATACAGCGGGGTAAATTGCAGCGGAACCAATCGAGCTGCTCACACAGGCTAATGGGGTGTTGGGGGCCCATGCCAATCCCACCCTTCAGGAACTGAACCACTAGGACTGGTGTACCCTGGCCTGCGACTCGCAGCGCCTGGGCCATCACGTTTGTAAAAAAACCGCGATGGGGTGCGGTTACAATCTGAACCAGTCCTTCAATGTCATGGAAAATGTGGCGGTCTACAGAAATGCTGCGTGTTTCAACCTGGGCAACCATAAAAGCTTTATCTTAGGGGCCAATCAAAACGATTAACGATCACAGACGCAGGTGCCATGGACTTATTCCCAGCCTCAGCCGTAACCAGACAGGAATTCAATACACATGTAGCGCTCATCAGCGATGTCTCCCCCATAGTCAACACTAGATATATGAATTCGTCAATACTGTGGGCTCAATTCTTCGCGATTCAGCTCAGGGTTCCGGTGGCGGCATAATGCAACCCGTACCCTGACCTTTGGCGATCGCCACCGACGCGCTCTGCGGAGAGACATGGGGCCAGTCCGCTCCATCGCCGGGATGAACCCATGGAATTCCCACTGATCCGCCTAGAACCCTGATAAACTAAGCTGCGGTTATACCTGTCCCCTACCTGGCCTGCACGGCACATCTATGAATTGGCAACGACCTGACGGACGAAAGATAGACGAATTAAGGCCCGTGCGTTTTGAGCGTGGCTTTACCCAAAATCCGCCAGGGTCTGTCTTAACCCACTGTGGCAATACCAAAGTGCTTTGCACCGTGTCCGTTAAAGCAGGGGTACCGCGTTTTTTAGAGGGGAGCGGCCAAGGGTGGCTCACCGCCGAATATCGCATGTTGCCAGGGGCAACCTCCGAGCGCCACGACCGAGAACTTTTGAAGCTGTCGGGCCGAACTCAAGAAATTCAGCGTTTAATTGGCCGCAGCCTCCGGGCGGCCCTAGACCTCAAGCAATTGGGCGAGCGTACCCTGATTGTGGATGCGGATGTTCTCCAGGCTGATGCTGGCACCCGAACCACGGCAATCACAGGTGGCTTTGTTGCCTTGGCCGATGCCATCCAGATTCTGCTTAACCAGGGTGAACTGGAATACTCTCCGATTCGGCACCACGTCGCTGCGGTCTCTGTGGGATTGCTGAACGAGCATCCACTGCTCGACCTGAATTACCCGGAGGATGTTAATGCTGCGGTCGATCTCAACGTGGTGATGACTGAGCAACTGGAAGTTCTGGAGCTACAGGGAACTGCCGAATCCGGCACTTTTACGCGGCCACAGCTGAATCAAATGCTGGATCTCGCTGAACAGGGAATTTCACAGCTAATCCAGGCCCAGAAGCTAGCGCTCCAGGAACATGCCAATCGCTAGATCGCCTTCAGGACATTAACTGGGGCTGTATTTATGTCCGGTGGGCCAGCGGAGCATGGCGTAACAAAGCAGACCGTAAACTGCGATCGCCGCGAGAACAAACAGGCTGGCACCACTACTGCTATGCCAGTACTTGAACGCTTCGCTAAATTGGGGCGGCGACAGCAAAGCCAATAGAGCGACCCGGAGTCCATTGACCACAAAGCCCACTAAAATCGCGAGCAAAGGCAGCACCAGCATCTGAGAGCGCCGCACTGAAAAAATGGCTAAAAAGATGACCGAGACACTGAGCATGTGCGTCATCAAGTCCAGCCCTGAACAGGATGGAACAACCTCCACAGACCCATTCGGAACAGAAATGATTTTGCCTGCCAGGTGAACAGATTGACCAGAGTACCACAGGAGGTAAGTGGCAAAGTGAGCCGTAATGGCTTCCAGGGGCAGTGCCGTATTCGGGATTAGCTTAGGGGCTCCGAAAATAAAGAGAATCGCCAACTCCTTGGCCAGCGATGGCAGCTTAGAGACTCCAGAAATGCAGAGAACCCAGCCCAAAAACGCCACCAAAGGGAAAAAACCAATGAGTCGTTCACCGGGGCGGAAAATACTGACTGCTAGCAAGCTTGATAAGAGAACGATTCCGAGCCACCGACTCCACTTTGTGCGGGGGGCAATGAGAGTCTCTAACTTTTCAAAACTGAGGAGTCCTATTGCTGCCCAAATCAGCAGGCTCATGAACATATGGGCAGTCTTACCGAGGCTTAGATCCAATAAAAGATGAAAAATAGCTAGAGCAATTAATAAGCTTTTAGCATAAATCATGGGGAGTCAGGCTTATTAGAAGCACCAGTTTCAACTCGGGGTTAACAAATTGTGACCGTAGAGACTGACCGGACTAATCTATCCTAAATGCCATGTACGCGATGACAGCTCTACTGCTAAACATCGAAGGCTGGCTGAGGCTTATGGGCAGCAGGCCCCTTACCGTAGCCGGGATAAAATGCAGCAACCTAAATCCAGGCTACAGTCGGCTTTAGGTTCGCCTTCAAGATGAGCGATCGGCAGCTATCTCAGCTTGTTGTATCGATGCACCTAACCCATCAGTTGCTGTGCTTAGCAAACTATGTGGAACTGGTTAAGGTTCATGAAACGATGATCGCTTTATTAACGATCGCTCTATTAACCATCACTCGCGATTTCGCTGAACGCTTGTTACAGAATGTACCTTCGTCACTCAGCGGCCCATGTCTTTTATCTGAGGGAAGAACCACACTACAGCAACAGGACTCTAGCTCAAAATGCTAGACATCTTACCCACTGGCGATCGCTAGACTCTGCCCAGAGACTAGAGACCGTCTAACGAAGCAAACAGCCCGAAAGCAGATCCAGAAAAAACAAACTGGTTTAGCTGCTGTAAGTCTGAATAATGAAGTTCAGTCAGCTGCTCGATGGTTCCGTATTTTGTTAACTGAGGCGAACTCCAGGCTTTTTTATTGTTCATAATAGGGATAACTTAGGCGAAAAGTGCAGATATATCCGAGGGTTCAGTTGAACTGCCTGACACTACTATAACCGCCTTTGCAGAGGTTGCAAGATATGGCTCTGTAAAACTCTATTACCGTGAGAGCATACACTCTAATCCTTGATAGGGCATGGCATGCAATAAAATTGACTTGGCAGTATCTCGGGCTGTCAACAAACCAGAGACCCCCAGTTACTCCGGTTAAGGCGGTCATAATTTTACGGTTCGTTATCGTGCCTCACTGACCGGGGACTTGAGCTTGAGCTGGCAGTTGAAACGCAGGTTGGGTGACTGAGTGCTAGCCCCAAAAAAGGAATTGGTGGACGATGATTCAGGGCATAGGCTAAATTGATACCACGATTGCCACACCTGCGATTTTTGCAAGAGTTTGCCTTGAAAATATGACTTCCCAAAAGCTAGCGTCCGATATCCCCCTCACTGCAAATACAGTGATTGTAGCCAGTCCTGAACAGGTCTCCTCTGACTTGGCTGATGAGTCGGTTATTTTGAATCTAAAAACAGGGACATACTTTGGCCTTAATGCAGTAGGGAGTCGTATCTGGCAGCTCGCCCAAGAGCCGCAGCGAGTCGGAACCCTCTGTGAAGCCATCCTGGCAGAATATGAGATTGATGCTGAAACTTGCGATCGCGATGTTAAGGCATTACTGCAAGAGATGTTGGGAGCTCAATTGATTGAGATTCAGGATGAACCCGGTTCATAAGTTTTTACGTCTGTCCTCCAGGCATCAACATCTGCTTCTCAAAACCTATTTCCTGTTGCTTGGGGTGCGCCTTGGGCTCTGGCTGCTCCCGTTTAACACGCTCCGCAAACTGCTGGCGTTTCTGGGCCAGTCTTCTACAAAGACGACAGATTCACCAGAGAAGGTTCAGTGGCGATCGTTGCGTCAGGCAATTTGGGCGGTGGAAGCGAGCAGCAAGCGCATGCCCGGTGGCGTCAAATGTCTGGCCCGAGCCCTGACCACCAAAGTATTGCTCGATCGGCGCGGATGTCCGTCTGAGCTGAAGATCGGGGTGACCAAGAACGATACAGGTCAGCTAGAGGCCCACGCCTGGGTGGAAGCACAAGGCCAGGTTGTGATCGGGCAGCTCAGCAATCTTCAAGAGTACATTCCGCTACCTTCCTTGCCCACCGTTTAATAAGTACATTGTTCTGGTCAAGACAGTTAAGCTATGAGCGGCATTTGGGGCGTGATTCATCGAGACGGTCGGCCAGTACAAGCCGCTGAGCTGCAGGCTATGTCTGCGGCCATCCAACATCGAGGTAGCGATGATCAGGGAATTTGGCTAGCGGGTAGCGTTGGGTTAGGGCACCGGATGCTCTGGACAACGCCAGAATCCAAGGGAGAAGCGCTGCCGCTGTTTACCTCAGCCCAGCAGCGAGTCATTACCAGCGATTTACGCTTGGATAACCGTCCTGATCTGCTGGATCAGCTCGGACTCCAGCACAGTACAACTAGTCCCATTCCAGACAGCGTGCTGGTCTTAGCAGCCTACGAACGCTGGGGACTGAACTGCCCGCAGCACTTATTGGGTGACTTTGCATTTGCGATTTGGGATGAACGGCAGCAGCAGTTGTTCTGTGCCCGCGATCACTTTGGCATTAAGCCTTTTTATTTTTGTGCCACGCCTCATCTGTTCGCCTTTGGATCAGAAATTAAGGCGTTGTTAGCTTTAGATGGCGTGCCGTGCCAGCTCAATGAAACTAGGCTGGCGGACTACTTTTCTTTGACACTAGACGACCCCCAAATCACCTCCTATCAAAACATTTGGCGGCTACCCGCGGCACATACGCTAACGGTTTCGGTTCATCAAGCCCCAACCCTGAGCCGATACTGGACCCTAGAACGGCCTGAAACGCTGCACCATAGTTCCGATGAAGCTTACGTTGAGGAGTTTTTACATCATTTCTCGGAGGCGGTGCGCTGCCGGATGCGGAGTGCGTTCCCCATTGGTTCTCACCTCAGTGGGGGCTTAGATTCTTCTTCGGTGGCCTGTATGGCCAGACAGATCAGTCACACTGAACAGCATGGCCCCATTCATACCCTGTCCCATGTATATGATGATGTGCCCGAGAGTGACGAGAGTGACTTTATCAAAGTTGTGCTCCAGCAGGAGGGATTTATTCCCCACATCTGTCGGGGGGATGCAACGGGTCCCTTAACGGAATGGCAGGAGCTGTTTCAGTATTTGGATGAGGCCCTCATTGGCAACGGCTACTTAAACTGGAACATCAATCGTCTAGCGGGTGAGCATCAGGTTCGCGTTGTCCTGAGTGGCTTTGATGGGGATACTACGGTAGGCCACGGCCTCAATTACCTCAAGGAATTGGCACAGCAGCAGCAGTGGCAGGCAGCAATTTCTGAGGCGACCCAGTTCATTCAGCGGAGTCAGGGGTCTAATGCCTCAGCGCATCAGCTAATCCAGCGCTACACGCTCTCCACACTTCAGCAACTGGCGCGATCGCGGCGATGGGTTGCGTTTGCCAAAGGGGTTGATCAGCTTAGCCCTGCTTGTCGAGTGAGTCGCAAAAGGCTGTGGTACGAATGCGGCCTCAAAGAAATGGATGGGGTGCGGCAACTCCGTCAGTGGCGATCACATCGGCGTGCTGTGAAGGGTGCCAACCCCTATCCTTACCTGAATCCCACCTGGCTGAATCAGATCGGGTTCCACGACCGGGCGCGATCGCTAAAGATGCATCACCACCCCCCACAAACCGTCCAAGAAAGTCAGTGGCGGGCGTTTACATCGGCACTCATGATCCTGCCTGTCGAGGTGGTGGATATCCTTTCCGCGGCCCACGGTGTCGAAACTCGGCATCCTTTTATGGACAAACGCCTGGTTGAGTATTGTCTAGCGGTTCCCCCCCAGCAAAAACTCAATCAAGGCTGGTCCAGACTCATTATGCGTCAGGCCATGACCGGAATTTTACCCCCTGAAATTCAGTGGCGGGGCACCAAAGGGGACGCGACCGCAGTCTTCGCCCACGGCGTACATCAACATGACCGCACACTGCTGGATGAACTGGTGTATGAAGACTGCCAAAGACTTGAACCGTACATTAATTGGCCCTACGTCAAACAGCACTACGAGAAGTTTATGCAGGGAGAAACTGAAGACATTGGCGAATTGTGGTTTGTGATTACAGCAGCGCTCTGGCTACGGCAGGCCAAGCTTTGAGTTCGATGGCTGATTGACTTGTATCTCGAAGAATGAACTGGCTCCCCTCACCCTCTGGGAGAGGAGTTGGGGTTGAGGGGCATAACTTTTGTCGGTCAACCCGGTGCGATGGTCTCTGACCGTGGCCTATGTCCTTCGGCAGCAAGCAAGGGCCATCGCACAGTAGCAGCTGAGTGATCACAATTCATCCAGAAAACGGGTAGCTGCGAACATGAACCAGGTGAACAAAACCTGACATTAAACGTCATGGCTCTTTTGAATAAGATTGAACATCTCTGCTTCTTAGAGCAGTGCCGAAATTAATCTTGCCAGTGATTGACGATATCAAGTTAATTCGAGTATATTAGCGGGAATCAACCTTTCGCTTGTGAGGAACTCTTCCAATGAAAAATCAGTATGTAGCACCCAAGCTCCAGGTCTATGGTGGCGTCAGCAACCTGACTGAAGTGTTTGGTGCCAATCCTACGGCTGATGTTTTGATCATCAATGGTAAAGCCGAAGACGTTGATGGGTCTGGCTCAGTGATCATACCGTAGCCTAAGCGGAATCGAGCATGTGCGGTTGATTGCACTGTCGATAGTATAGAGAACCCTATCTGCGGGGGATAGGTCTCTAGGGTAGTGCAGATCGTAAAAGCTTAAACTTTAGCCTTCAGACATAAGTATTGAATCGCAGGATACCTGAATGACTGCGTTTTTGAGGTATATTTCAGCTTTAATCCCTGTATCAACCAATTTGTAAGGAGAAACTTCCGATGAAGCACCAATATACTTCACCTCAGCTCAAAGTCTATGGATCAGTCAGTCGCGTTACCGAGGTTTTCGGTGCCTCCCCGACCAAAGATACCTTTATCTTCAACGGTGTTCCTTCAGACGTTGATGGATCTGGTTCAATTGTGATTGAGAAGCCCTAGTAGCCTAGGACTTTCAGCATTCGTCTGGCTGTGGGCGTTTTTTTACGCAGCTAGTTACTTTTTATGCAAGCGTAAATTATTTGACGCTAGTTACGGCTAAGATTAAACAATTTAGGTTTTGTGTAAAGATACTCTGGTTTAGGGTATCTTTTGTTTTTGGGCCGTATACCCATGCTGAGTTACGGCCTAATCTGCCAGGCTTATTGATAGGCGAGTTAGCTAACGGTTCGTTTAGAAGGCTGAGTTTTCGATTATTGTGCGCTATGTGTCTCACATCTACGGTTTAACCGTTGGTACTGATTTTCCCCTCTTGAGTTCGTCTGCACCCTTTATCCATGGCGAAGAGCTAGAAGTCACGGTTGAGTTAAAATCCCTTGCTCAGCTAGATTGCCCTTTAACCAGCGACTGTATCTTAGGAACCCTATCCGGTGTTGGCCAGGTTTTGATACGTAACGGTCGCGAGATTGTGATTGATGTTGCTCCAGAACATCAGGGAGATGAGGGGCTGCTGCGGCCCTCTGTTTTAGGGCCGCTGATGTCTGCGCTATTGCAGCAAAGGGGCTTTCTGGTTCTCCATGCGAGCGCTGTACTGTTTCAAGAACAGGCGATCGCGTTTATTGGACAATCTGGGGCTGGCAAGTCAACCACGGCATCTGCCTTTGTCAAATACGGCTGCCCACTGGTGACAGACGATGTACTGGCAATTCGTTTCCAGGATGCCCAACCCTGGGTAACCCCTAGTTACCCAGGCATTAAGCTGTTGCCGGATGCTGTCGATGCCCTAGGCCATCAGCCATTTCAGCTCCCCTTACTCAACAAAACTTCCGCTAAACGGCTGCAAACCGTGGCTGATTTCCCTGGGGCGACTGCCTATCCCCTGGCCAAGGTCTATATTTTGGCGGTGGGCGATCGCCATGAAATCATGGCGCTATCCTCAACCCAAGCGCTGTTCTCCTTGATTAGTAACTCGCGAACCCTCAACACATTACTAGATGCTAAAGCCCAAAAAACTCATTTTCAACAATGTGCCAAGATGGTGCAGTCTATCCCTATTGACCGACTCAGTCGCAAGCCAAGTCTAGATGAACTGACTGACATCATTAAATTAGTTGAGCAAGATCTCACGCAGAAAATGGCATAAATTGACGAGTTTATCTTCAATGTTTTTCATCAATGAATTGACTTTTTGACTGGGTTGTTTAGTGAGCAGAATATAGTATGCACCTTGGGCGGAAACTAAAACGCAAATTGGCTCAGCCCCTGCA
>CAZXWR010000094.1:0-12384 GCA_964644325.1 uncultured bacterium | reverse complement strand
TGGGCTAGAGGGATCCTTTTCTATCTTACATTTAATTGCGCCTACCTACTTAGAACTTAATCCTCGCCTTTACTGTCTCTTAACTCTTACCTGTCACGATGAAATAACCACACGACAAACTCACACAATCCGCCGATCGCTTTTGGACGGGCGATCGCTTTTTGTGGAAAGGGACGATCGTTTTTGGGAAGACGAAATGAATGAGTAGGTTTAACGTGGAGCTGAGCGGCGACCAATATTTTTGGTAACCGTCCCTGGAACTCATATTGAGCTTAGTGTTCAACGAGTTTAATAGGGTTTCAGCTTCTACTTTGAGCGGTCTTTAGACCTGAAATGGCTGAAACAACCAATCTTCGTCAGATGCCAGGGACAGTTACTATTTTTGCATCAAACCCGAGAGCGCTCATTCCGTCCGCTCCCGCGCAAAGTTAGCTGAACATTCAGATGTAAAGAATTTGGTTTGCCATTTCGTCTGTCGTAGTACTGTCCAAAATTATAAGCAATCTGCGTACAATTTCTGTATAGGGTTTCCTGACCGCAACGATAATTCCAGAATGTGATTTGCCCGTATCAAAGTACTCTCTCGCAAGAGCTTCAAAGTCAGTACGATTATGCGTTAGGATAGCAGCCCCTTGACTGGTCGCGTATTCTAGCTGTTCAGCATCTGTTTTCCCGAGCTGTCTAGCTTGTTGTGCTGTTGTTGCATCAAACCCACGAAAGCGTAAAAGGCTAGCTACGAGAACGTCAACATCTTCGTCCAAATAAACATGAATAAAAATACCACTCATAGGTTCCGCAATCGTGGATCAATCAGCCCATCTGGAATACGATTGCGCTCAATGTATTCATTGATTTCTGTTTGATGATCCAAATAATAGCTAAGTGCATCAAAAATCTGGGATAAACCTAGGTGTGGTAGCCTTTGAGGTATTTCCTCTGGGGACACTCCAATACGCCACATTTCTACGATAGCCCTAACGGGTGTACGAGTTCCTTTGATAATAGGTTCACTGCTCAGTATCTCGTCGTCTCTGACAATGTGGCAATGCTCTGTTAGTTGAACCATAGTTTAATCTACACAAGTTATTCTGTACTAATTTTAACTCGAAGCTTAGAGCAACCATCGATTGAGTTTACTGGGTAAAATCACGATTTACTCTAAGGACTAGCTTAATCAACTCCAGCAAATCGTACTTGCTTCAACGGTAAAAGTAGTTGATTCAGATTTTGCCTTCATTTAATGAATTCCAAGTTGCCTGTCCATGTCTGAGGACGGCAATGAAATTAACATCAATCTGCTGGTATTCATGCTCGTCACCGTAACACTATTTGATTAACTGCCCGTCATGTACAGCCCAATGCATAGTGCAGCTTCCACCAAGACCGTTGTTAGAGAAGATTATGCAATTATTGAGCCAAGGAAGGTTCCATTCTGAGCGAATAAAAGATGTAAATGAGACAAGACCGTTTGGAGCATCAATTGGATATAAATACGAAATTCCCGTGGATCCAGTAAACCCATTTGTTGCTTGGTATATGTCGCATAACCATTCAGGAAATTGTACGCCTACAGCTTCTTGAGTGACATCTATTTGAGCTTGGGTTACTGGTGGATTGAATACAGCGTCTGGCATTGCGTTAAGAACCCTTAGACGGATTTTCTTGACGTGAGAATCCATGAGTTTTGTCGCTGTAGTAGGGAACCAAGATAGCCTGCCTTGCCAGCTAACGGCACAGCTCAACGGCTGCCGAGATATTGACTTGAAGATCGCAATCAAAGCAGGTGGCGTGACCAAGCATGGCAGTTGCCATACATTTCGGCATAGTTTTGCCACCCATGTCTTGCAGAATGGCTACGACATTCGCACTGTCCAAGAATTGTTGGGTTACAAAGATCTCAAAACGACAATGATTTACACCCATGTATTACAGAAAGGAGGGAAAGCGGTGCAAAGTTCCTTGGATGCCTGTGCCCGATGGAAATGCGTTGGTCAAAGACCTGCCTATGCCCTTCGGGCAGCAAGCAACGGCGATCGCCCCCTACGCCACATCACAATCCCGCCAAGACTTCTCGGGCAGCGTGAGACTCAACGCCTCCAGAATCGACATCTGCGCCTTTCCAGAAAGCGATCGCCATACATCCGGCCACTGATCAAGCTGCAACCAGTCATAGAACACTTCATCGAGACTGGTAAAGCCCTTATTTCCTCCTTCATTTAATCTAAAACAGCCGGAGGTTCTAGGCTACTTTAAGTCCCAGGCCCAGTAAACACTGGTGACTCGCAGTCCATGGGCCGTTTCTAGCGCGATCACCCGTAAGCCTCGCAGATGGTCAATCAGCTTACTATAGGGTGTATTTTTCAGGGTTTTATCCAGGATGGTGTAGGTCTGAGCTTTGCGGCGATACTCTCGTTTACCGTAAAGGAGGGCCAATTCAATCATTTCTTTGGAAATAGCGCGCTGCTGCATCCGGCGCACCGTATGCTCTGGATCGCACTGGGTACCGGAGAGATAGAAGGTCGGCAGGGATGCAGCTTTGGCATCCTGGGTCAGCAGTTGATGGATATATTTTGCAATTTTCATGGCCCTGTGCTCAATGTGCCAAATGCTTATTGTTACTGTACGGGACGGGGCGGGGAAAATAAATCGCAGAAACACCGAACTAGAACAGTTCATGGACGTTTGACCTCCGTGAATATACCGATTGTGGGTGCGCACGATGAGGGCGATCGCCCCATTGGGTTTGGAGGGTGGGGAAGCGGGGACGTTAATATTTCCGAAGGTGACAGCCACAGTGCAGAATAAAAGGTGCTCCTTTGGATGGTTGGCAATGGGCTATTACATCTCACCTCAATTTCTCGACAAAATTGCCATTCACATCACCAAGAACTTCATGACCCTGCCGGGGGTGCGGGTGCCGCTCATTTTAGGGATTCACGGGCGTAAAGGCGAGGGCAAGTCTTTCCAGTGCGAGCTGATTTTTCAGCTGATGGGGATAGAGCCTGTGCGAATGTCAGCCGGGGAACTCGAAAGCCCAGATGCAGGCGACCCCGTCCGTCTGATTCGGATGCGTTACCGAGAAGCCGCTGAACTGATTAAGGTGCGGGGCAAAATGTGCGTGCTGCTGATCAATGATCTGGATGCTGGGGCCGGGCGTGTCAACCAATCTACCCAGTACACGGTCAATACCCAGCTGGTGAATGGCACCTTAATGAACATTGCCGATAACCCAACCGATGTTCAACTGCCCGGTAGTTATGAAACAGAGCCCATCCATCGGGTACCAATTATTGTGACGGGGAATGATTTTTCGACCCTCTATGCGCCGCTGGTGCGAGATGGACGCATGGATAAGTTCTACTGGCAGCCGACTTGGGACGATCGAGTGGGGATTGTTGCGGGTATCTTTGAAGAGGATGGCCTATCGCTGTCGGCCGTTGAGCAGCTGCTGGCTGCGTTTGACAACCAATCCATTGACTTCTTCGGGGCTTTGCGATCGCGTGTCTACGATGAGCAGGTGCGCC
Source organism: uncultured bacterium (assembly GCA_964644325.1). Taxonomy (GTDB): domain Bacteria; phylum Cyanobacteriota; class Cyanobacteriia; order Thermosynechococcales; family Thermosynechococcaceae; genus CAZXWR01. Next base: position 8,860 of record CAZXWR010000094.1, on the reverse strand, counting down.
AGTTTATCCGTCAAGTTGGCATTGAACATGTCTCGCAGCATCTGGTAAATAGCCCCCAGGCTACCTTGAACAGCACCCGGGCCGCTGTCACCCTAGCACGCCTGCTGGAACTGGGTCAGCAGATGGTCGCGGAGCAAGGGCACCTCTCGCGATCGCGCTTAGCCGAAGCCTACACCACGGGCCGAGAGAGTTCCCCGGATGTGACTGCTCCAGTTCATCGCGTTGTTCCCCCACAGTCGCCACCCGCTGACAGTCCCCAGCCAGTCGTTCACCCTGAAGTTGCAGCACCATCTGCAGAAAAACCGTTGACCTATCGAGGGACTGGAGCGGCCCCAACCCCCGCCGGGTGGCCTGAGAATGTTTCGTTGCCTCAGGTAGAACGAACCCTAGAGCAAGCATTTCTGCAGGGCGGACGACTCAGTTTAGAAATTGCCAACCCTCGGGAAAAAGCTGGTAACCTCTGGCGCAGTTGGCCATGGGCAGAACAGCCCGTAAATGCTGCCCATGCCGTCCAGCAAATCACTGACTGCATTCGGACAAACCCCGGTCGTTATATCAAGCTCATTGGCTATAATCCCCAAACCCAAACCCGACTCCTAGAAGAAATGATTGTCCGCCCCTAAAGTTTAGAGCCATCCCTGGAGTGGATTCAGCATGAGCAGCCTTGAGCGAGGCTAAGCGAGGCTTGCGCGGAGGATACCTGCCCTGTAGAAGAAAGCGATTCTACGTCAGGAATTGGTTTCACGCTTACCCACCACGCGATAAACCACAATCGGCTCCGCCTTGCCTTTCACGACCATCGTGCCCCAAGACTCTAAGAGATAGTGGTCGGGCAATAGTTTCTGAGTTTGGCGGGCAATTAAAATGCGACAAGGTGAAAGCTGCCGCTCTTTGTCCAGGCTTTCGAGCCGTGAAGCCGTATTCACGCTGTCGCCAATGATGCCATACTCCGACCGAATCCGACTGCCCAGACTGCCCACCACCACCGGGCCTGTGAAAATGCCGACCCGCATACAAACAGCGGGCCGTCCTTTGGCATGACATTGCTCGTTCAAAACTTCAATGGCCTTCCCAATGGCGATCGCACAATCGACTGCGTTGCGGGCATCCTGCTGAATCTCTTCCGGTCGTTCATGGGCCAAAGGCACACCAAATGCCGCCATAATGCCATCCCCGGTAAACTTATTGATCACCCCCTGGTACTCCTGCACGAGCTGGGCCAGCAGCTCAAGATAGTCATTGAGCCAAGTCAGCAGTTCCTCGGGAGCGTAGCGTTCGGAAATGCTGCTAAACCCTTTTAGGTCAGTAAATAAGAGGGTCGCCGTCAACTTTTGGCCCGGAAGCTTGCCATTCTCCAGCAGTTCATTCCGTCGTCGCCAGAGGGTTTGGGCGATTTCAGGTGAGGTATTCTGACCTAACAGCTTCATGACCATTTGCTGCTGGAGCTGCGCCCGTTGCGCCCGATAGGTCACAATTGTGCCTCCCGACACCAGCAACCCAATACCCGGTGGAATCAAAGGGATCCACCCAGACCGCTGAAAGATCCCAAAACAAATCCCCCATAGCACCGTCACACTGAGTACGATCGCGATGCTAAATCGGAATAAATTCTGCAATCGCCAAGCCAAGATTCCCCCAAACATCGACCAAGCCCAGATCCAGGCCCCTTCTCCTCGGTTCGACCAGCTCCAGAGCAGTGGTCGGATCCCCAGGGCCGCATCTAAAAACTGGCTGACCATCTGCCCGTGAACCACAACCCCCGGCATTCGCTGATCATCGCTTTCCCCAGCACTAAAGGGCGTGTTAAATAAGTCCTTGCCACTCTCGGCAACATTGCCAATGAGCACAATGCGATCGCGAATTCGATCCGGCGCAATCTTACCCTGGAGGACATCGCCCAAGCTTACTCTGTCGAAGGCAGAAACCCCGCCGCGATAATTTAACAACACTTGGTAGCCGCGCGCATCCACACTGGCATAGCCTCCGGTTCGAGAAGTGATGGGCCGAAATTCTGCCGCTCCGAGCTGTAGGTACTCAGGGCGATTGCGACCTGGCTCCGGTTCAATGCCATTGTCCTGAAGATAGCGCTCTGCCAACAGCAACGAAAATGAAGTGAGCGTTTCGCCATCATCTCCGGCCTGAAACAGCAGTGACCGACGAATGATGCCATCAAAGTCCACTAGGACATCATTAAATCCAACCTGAGTGGGTGGCAGCGCTGGGGGAGGCCCAATTGTGGGGGAGTTCTCTGTTCCTGGGAAAGTAATGCCAACGATCCGATCAGATTTCTGAAGCTGTGCCACAAAGGCTGTATGTCCAGGTTCTACGGGTAGATCTCGCCAAACGTCTAAGCCAATGGCACGGGGTTTAGCTGCCTGGAGTTTTGCTAAGAGTTGGGCATAAACTTGATCCGGAAACTGAAGTTGCCCACCCTGGTCCTGGATATCCTGTTCTGTAATACCCACCACGAGAATGCGTGAGTCGAGGGCTGGTGCTGAGCGGAGACGCATCATCCAGTCATAGGCTACCAGTTCCAGCCATTCCAGTCCCCCCTGAAAGCGTACGCCTCCAATTAACAGGGTAATGACAATACTGGCAATTAACGTGATGAAGCCGTTGGCGAAGTGATCCGGACTGACCTGGGCTGATTTTTGTGGTTTATTGTCCTTTGTCATTGTTTTCTCACACCCATTACACAGTGTCGTACCATAGCAACTAAAGCCCGATGTCAGTGTGGCCCATGGATGCTGGGTCAGTGCTTCGTTGCTGAGCAGCACAATTTCTCAATTCCACCCCGCGATTTCCCCTGATCAAGGCATGTTTATGGTGTACTACCTCATTGCAACCTATCCCAATGCTGCCCAAGCAGAGGCTGCTTATCAAGGACTGCAAACGGCAGATGAACTCGGTGAGCCTGAACTCCACTTGATCCATCCTGGTGATGATTCATTACAACAACTTTCTATCTTTGATCCGAATCAGATTGCGTGGACTCAGTCTCTGCGGATGTTAATTTGGGTGATTCCCTTTGGCTTTTTGGCTGGATTCTCGTTTAACAGCATCACGCAATACTCACTATGGCACCTGGGGAATCCACTGCTCGATCATTTACTGGGCGGCATCCTAGGTGGCATTTCGGGGGCAATGGGGGGATTTACGTTTGGCGGAGGGCTGCAGTTCATATTTGACAAAGAGAAAATGTTGCTCCGAAATCGCCTCAAAAAAGGGAGATCCCTTGTTGTTGCAAAGGGCTCGGATTTACTGATGCGGCAAGCTGCCCGCCTATTGCAGAGAACTGCTGCAGAGAGTACTCAGGTTTATGAAGGTCCCTACTAAATACGAGGCTGGCTTTACCTGTACAGGGCTGTGCAGAGAAATTTGTCACCTGCGCTGACGGTTGATTGCATCGGATGGCGACCACAGGCTACCGCAAAAAGCGACTCTGATCTTAATCTGAGGGAAGTCGTGTATTGCTTCCACGGAATTTTGGATTTTAGACGCATGCAGGGCCAGTCGCTAGTTTCGAACCGCTTTCTGGCAGAGGCTTTCAAGGCTTAGTATACAGTTGGACAGTGCGGCACTGATGCTGAGGCGATCGCGGTGGTCTCAGATCAATTCCTGATTTCTTGCTAAGATTAAGCTAAATATTCTATGTTTTTGCGCTAAGCTGCTAATCAACTCTATAGATATAAGTATCGACTCGTTATATCTGTATTCATTAATCATAAATAAAAATCTATTTTATGCATCATTTAATTGATCGTGTTTCCATTTTTGTGGATGGGAACAATATGTTTTATGCGCAGCAAAAAAACCGCTGGTTTTTTGACCCTAAGCGAATTTTGCAGCTATTTGCTAGCAAGGATAGTGGTGTAAGTCTTGTTAACGCGTTTTGGTACACTGGCCTCAAGGACGCACAGGATCAGCGTGGTTTCCGCGACGCGCTGATTAGTTTAGGGTATACAGTCAGAACTAAAATCTTAAAAGAATATCATGACGATTCTTCAGGGCGCTTTACTCAAAAAGCGAATCTAGATATTGAGATTGTCATCGATATGTTCAATACCGCTGAACAATATAACCGTGTTATTTTATTTAGCGGCGACGGAGATTTTGAGCGTGCTATTGAGCTACTCCGGTCAAAAAACACGCATATTACGGTTGTCTCTACAGAAGGTATGATCGCCAGAGAATTGCGCAATGCAACAGATCGCTATATCGATCTAAATGATATTCGGCCTGAAATTGAGAAAGCTGATTACTAAGGCGTGATTTTTCGGCACCTCTCTGTCTAGGCAATAACGACCGCTTGAGCCATGTCAAGCGGTCGTTATCTACTGAGGCTTTCCAATGATAAATGCCGAGGAACTAAGGTTTCATGGATCCTTAATATGCCGGAAAGGGGTTGGGCATATTGAGCTTAGACTATCCTTCTCAGGGCACGAACCGTTCTCAAATCTAAGCCTCGTCAAAAGACCTTAGGCTGGCACCGGGGGGTCACGAAGAATGATCGGGTTCTCCGCTGTAGGGCACTACGCCTGTTGCAGGGTATTGATCATCAGTGGGTCGAAAAATTCGGCCAACGCCTTCAATAATAGATTTAAAACCCTCAACCAATGAAGAAAAGACTTTCATGACGCAGCCCTCCTAAGGGAAGATTCAGAACTTTAAGCAGCTTATAATCACTGCCCTTACCCCTTAGATCTTAGCGAAGAGGCATTGGGTCGATCTCCCTACGTTCATAAAATTCACCTAGCTTGATAGAACTTCAAATTAATCTATCTGGATCGGGAATTCTGGCTTAGTAGATTAATCACGGGAGACCCTTGACGGGAAGACGTTATTCAGGGCAATATTAATTTACTCGGGGTTATAGCTCAGTTGGTAGAGCACCTCAATGGCATTGAGGGGGTCAGCGGTTCGAATCCGCTTAGCTCCATTATTAGATAATCCAATACAGTCCAATAAAGACCGTGTGGCCCTCTCTGGTAGAGGGTTTTAGCGTTTTTAGTGTCCTGTTTAGTCCGAGTCTGTCCATTGCCATCCAGTGTCTGCTGGGGGCATGCTTTGGAGGTACCTCGGAGACTCAAAAAACGGTGCCCCCATGTTGACAGATTTACAAGTGCGTCAGGCCAAGGGAGAGGGTCTGAGGGCTAAGCGTTTTTGGGATGAGCGCGGCCTTTATTTAGAGGTCACGCCACCCAGCGCTGGAAACGAACAATCCTAGCCGGGACGACTAAGGATAAGGCAGCAGCGATCGCCTACTGTCGCAGAGTATTTCCAGATGTTCCGCTCATTATGCCGGGATGTAGGAAGCCTCATGATGGGGTCGCTGATGCACTGTGTCTATTGCAGTTTGGCATCAGGGAGTTTTGCCCAGCCGTTGCAGTTTGACCTCAATCATCTGGTTCGCTAGCTGGATTTCTGCCAGGGTTTGAAATGAGTTTGTCACGGCCCTAATATTTGCTGCGGTGGGTTCCAGGGTGGGGACGGCCTCACGTAGCCAAGCTAAACAAGTTTCTATCGCATCTTCGATAGCGGGTTTCTTCGGCGTCAGGACACGGTCGCGCAAAACCCGGACAGCTTCGGACAGCTGAGCGTCAACTTGAAGCCGAGCGCGGTATCTGCCAATGGTCTTAACCGATAGACGATGAGCCGCCGCAGCCTTGCGATCGCCCAACACCAGGGCATCAACAAGAGCAGCGGCGGCACGGTCATAGTTAATGTTTGGTGAGGCCATCCAAACTACTGAGATTGCCTAGAGGATTGAAATTCTGCTTCCCATTTATCCACAAGAGATTGCAGGTGCTCAGCTATGTGGCTAGCTGTGACTGAAATGGACATCTGAGGGCTACCGTAATCCCGTTCCATCGTCTCAATGGCAAAGCCAAGAGTCGTAATTAGTGGAACGATACGCCCAAGGGTATCAAGTTCTTCTCTGTTCATATTTTCACCTGTTGAATGAGTGCGTTAATAGTGGTCAGTTTCACGCCATGACCAGGGCACGGGGCTAGTCAATGCTGACCAGATAACCTGATGCACTCTGAACCAATGTGGGCTGTGATCTAGCAACAACCCCCACCAAAGCCGCCATTAATTCAGATTTTCTGAGGCTACTGTACCCCTTCAATCCCCTTTCACGGGCGATCGCCTTCAGTTCCCGGATGGTCATGTCCACAAACGCTGTGGACTTTGAGGCTGTGGCACCCGCTGCCAGTAGACCCGCAATATGACTAGGGGCGATCGCCAGGGGTACCCACTCAACAATGGGGCATGACGGCATGGACAAAGTGAGCCAGGTATCGGCGTGACGGGCCATCATTGTCCAATAGCGGCAACCACAGCAGTAGGCTAGGGCGATCGTGCCAGCAATCAGCAGAGCAGCAGCACCGAGCGCAATCAGAGCGTAGCGGGAAGTATTCGACATGGGTAAAAGCCTTTGTTGTATTAGGGACTGCAACCGGAATCTGTAGAGCATCGGTTGCTTCAGAACCCCGATTTCCTCCGGGGCGGGAGCCAGGGCGCGTTGTTAACGGAGCACCGCCTAGGGCGTAAACCGCCTGATTATTAGGCCACCAGGAGGGCACTCACTTGCACAAATCCATATTACCCCGTATCTTGGGAAGTGTCTACATGAATTTTAGATATGCCTAAGAAAAAGGGGGACAAAGGGGGCAATCCCAACCCCGTTCAAACCCCAGAGTTCATTGCTCGACAGAAGAAGCCACAGGACGGGTTCGAGGGGGAGCTGGCGAAATCTCCCCTGTCGGCAAGGGTGCCAGTGGAGGTGGATCTAGTCGTGAGGGCGCTCCCCCTCAAAACCGCATGGCTGCGGCGGGTCATTACCGAAGCAGCCCAACGTGAGCTGATGGGAGGTGATGAGTTGTGACTGAGCGATGGACAGATGAGCGCTTGGACAAGCTGGCCGATACGGTGAATGGGTTGACGGGCACCGTGAATGGGCTGACGGGCACCGTGAACCAGTTGGTAACTGGAATGGGACAACTCAACCAGAGAACTGAAACCATTGCCCTAGCAGTGGAGCGCATGACTGATGTTCAGATTCAGACCCTACGCGTAATTGAAGAAATGCAGCAGGAAGTCAGGGGTCTACAAACTGAAAACAGGCGCATCCTTGACCATCTGTTTAGAGAGGAATGACCCCGGTTCTTACCCCGGTCATTTATTGAGAAAGCCTGAATGCTTTACTGGTTCAATACTTCAGCAGTCAATGAACCCTCAATGGCATTGAGGGGGTCAGCGGTTCGAATCCGCTTAGCTCCATAGTTAGTAGTTGAGCCTGTTTTGGCAACGATTGGGGAATCCTTGCGGATTTCCTATGGATAGTGCGCTTGATTTAGATTGAGTGCAGCTGCGAGGATTTGACGGCGCGAAGACGGCAGCAAAACACCTTTGCTTCACAATCCTGAGTCCCGAACCTGATAAGTGATCTCTTCAACTGGAAGCTGCTCGCTGTTCCAATCGTCATAGCGTAATTGCAGCCGTTTTTCGCCTGCATATTCCACTAGCTTGCCACCGTAACGCTCAGCTTCGCTGCCTAAACTTTGAATCCGGATCTTGCCGTTAAATACTGTGGCGCGCGCAAGATAAATGACGAGGTCATCTCGTGAGGGTCGATTGACGGTTGTGCTGGCCGTTAGGTGACCAACACCACGCTCATCGATTTCCTGTGCTAAGGCCAGTGCTGTATTGCGGATGCCGCGAACTGCAACAAGGATGGCAGCGACTGCCATTGTGATATCAACACCGTCATCGGTCAAAATTTTCTGGTTCGCCAGATATTCAAAGTTATGTTCCCCTAGATCATCGCGAATCCGACGATGAATCAAGTTTTGAGGGTGGTAATGCGTGAGTGCGCCTACAATTGCGCCACAGGCTGCCCGAGGTTCGCGCCAGGGTGATTCGCGAGTTTTGCCATAGACAACGTGGTCGCCCTCGCGGAGCCGCCCAACATGGGTTTTGAGGTCAATTGCCACCAAGGAGATAGATTGGGGGTTGCCCGCATATAGCTGCCACTTAAGCTGCTCATCAAGTTCATGGGCTACAGTTACATGGGCTAAGGTGGCGCCGTTGTCTGTGCCACCGCCAGCAGGGAAAAAGGCTTCTAGCTTTAATTCTCCAATTTCTGAAAGGGTGGCGAATCGAGATGCCACGACGTCTCGATACCGCTTCGTGGCCTCGCCCTGGTGAATGCGATCGCCACAGTTGGTATAGGCCAATGTTGTGACAACACTGGGTAATGTCAGGTCTGCACCACAGGCTTTCATGTCAGTGGGGCTAGCCGCTGCAAACTGAAGTTCGTCCCGGAGAATTTGGAGCCCTTTGACTAGGGCATAGCGATCGCTGACAATTTCGTTGAGGTAGTTATGGTAAGCATTCCGTTCCATCCCAAAACTCGCGGAGAGCTGCCAAAAATGGTCGATTCGCTTTTGGGTGGCAGTAGCATCAAACGGCAGTGACATAAATGACAGACTCTCGCTTCACCACACTCAAAATACCTGCTTCTAGAACGGGAAAATGAGGCATTGCAAGCAGTGATAATAGAAACGGTGGTTTGATTTTACGTTGCTTCATTACACTCGCTAAGGTGGGGCCGAGCCAGCAGAATTTCATAAACTCAAGATGATGATGCCCCCTGTTCATCCCAAACAGCTCAGAAACAGTTTACAAGAGGTTTCCAAGCTGCTTGTGACGTTGAAGCATTTCAAGCCAATCGGTCAAGTTTACAGCTGAATAAGGTGTAAAGTTCATCCTAAGAAACCTTAGTCATTGCCATCCCAGGTAGCCCATTGATGCGAGATACCACAACGGGCTGCAACCTGTTGAAGTTCGACATCAC
>CAZXWR010000093.1:0-12470 GCA_964644325.1 uncultured bacterium | reverse complement strand
GCCCCGTTTTCGCCCTGAGTATTAATACTTAACGCAAAGTTGGGATGCGCCCGTTGAGGGGTTGAGGGGGACTATCACTCTGATTTCATAGATTAAATGAATCTTAAAATCAGGGGATTGACGATACTTTTTGAGCAGAGAATTTGAGTCAGTGGAATAATGGCTGAGACGTTAAGTTGCTTCTTAAATATTCATAAGATTAAGTTTTGGGTTAACTCAAGTTACTGACAATGCAGCAGTCCTTAAGGCGTTTAAAAGACGGCATCAGAGAACTGGTGCAGTCCCAGACCAACCCGGTAGACTTTCTAGCCGTTCGCATTGAAAAGGCCGAAGCCACAAGTATTTTGCTGCGGGGCCTTAAAATCGAAACCCTCAGTGAAGAGTTAACCGTAGGGGGCCAAGTGCGCGTTTGCCACCGCGGCGGCTGGGGGTTTGCCAGTTTTAATTGCTTAGACCAGCTCTCTACCGCTCTGAAGGAGGCGATCGCCGCTGCACAGTGGGTCGGTTCCGGCAAAACCATCATGGCTGAAGTGCCGCCCATTCAAGCCACTATTTCCCTCCAGATGCCAGGAACCAACCCGCGGGCTGTTCCCATTGCCGAGAAGATGAGCCTGTGCAGTCACTATGCCGAAGTATTGCGTGGAGTCTCACCGAAAATCAAAGCCACCTCCGTGCGGTATTTGGATCGGCTACAGCAAGTATGGCTGATCACCTCTGAAGGAACTGACATCGAACAGTCCTGGGTCGATATGGAGATGCGCTTTGCCGCTACCGCTCGCGATGACGCCAGGGTGCAAACCGGACAGGAAACCACTGGTTCACGGCGGGCCTATGAAGATTTACTCAACTTAGAACCGAAAGTCAGAGCCGTGGCCGACCGCGCCGTGAAGGCACTCTCGTTACCGTCCATTAGAGGCGGAACCTACCCAGTGGTCATCGATCCGATTTTGACCGGGTTATTTGTCCATGAAGCCTTTGGACATCTATCAGAAGCAGACATTGCCTCAGACAATCCAGAACTCCTAGACGTCATGACCCTCGGTCGTAAGCTGGGGCCACCGATCCTCAATATCTATGATGGAGCCGCGCTACCGGAACACCGAGGCAGCTATCAATTCGATGATGAAGGCGTATCAGCGTCCATTACACCACTGATTCAAGCAGGGGTCTTGGTCGGTCGCCTCCACTCCCGCGAAACCTCTGGCAAGTTACAAGAGGCCCCCACGGGCAATGCCCGCTGCTTAAATTATCAATACCCGCCCCTGGTGCGCATGACCAATACCTGGATTGAGCGGGGTGAAACGGCTCCAGAAGACCTGTTGAACGATATCCGGGAAGGGATCTACGCCCGCAACTGGTTAAGCGGGATGACCAATGGGGAAATGTTTACCTTCGCGGCTGGGGAAGCTTGGATGATTCGCAACGGACGCCTAGCTGAACCCATCAGAGATGTGACGCTCTCTGGCAATGCCTTTAGAACCCTCAGTCAGATAGAGGCGATCGGGAACGACTTTCTCTGGGATGAATCTGGGGGCTGCGGCAAAGCACAGCAAGAGGGGCTCCCGGTCGGCTGTGGGGGTCCCAGTCTACGCATTCAAAATGTGGTCGTGAGTGGCGATGCGCTGGCTTAGGCCAAGACACTGCTGTACTGTCCCCGGCACAGTCACCTCTAGCTCCGGCGCGCAATTATTTTCGCTGCATCAGCTCAGGAACACCGACTGCCAAGCATTTAAGCCAGGACAGGCAGGCGAATCCAGTCGCGCAAAACGCTCCCTTTGATAAGTTAATTGGGGGGTTAATCACAGGTTGTATTACAAATCCCATTGGGTAAATCTGCCCCAGGGTCGTCCTAATATAGATTTTTTCACGTAGTATCAAAAATGATAGTCCTGGATCATGATGATTCTTTGTTCTCTGCCAAGCGCAGATTACAGTCAATGGACAGTCTCACCTGAAAACAGCCGTTTCCGTGAATGAGAGGATTAGTGCATGGCAACCTTTAAGGTTACTTTAGTCAATGAAGCCGAAGGCCTCAATACTACAATTGAGTGCCCCGATGACGAATACATTCTCGACGTTGCCGAAGAGCAAGGCATCGATTTGCCTTTTTCCTGCCGTGCTGGTGCTTGTTCAACCTGTGCTGGCAAAATCACCGAAGGGTCTGTGGATCAGTCTGACCAGTCGTTCCTAGATGATGATCAAATCGAGGCTGGGTTTGTGCTGACCTGTGTGGCTTACCCCACCTCTGATTGCACGATCATGACCCACCAAGAGGAAGCGCTCTACTAGGTTTAGGTAGACGCTTTAACTCAGCTTTTGAGTGGTAAAACGGGAGTACTGTGATGAGTGCTCCCGTTTTATATTGCGGGTGCAATAAGCCCCCCGTCTTCCTCAAAGATCATTAAGCTGGTGGTAGTGTCCTTGGGTGACGCCGATTCCATTGCTTTCTGGCAGGCTGATATTAGGTAAGGTGGGCTGCATGGAAAAAGTTTTCGAGCCTTCCAAAAACGCCATCGACTATCTGCGGATCAGTCTGATTGACCGCTGTAATTTCCGCTGCGTTTACTGTATGCCAGAGGATATGCCGCTGTCAGTGCTGGCAACGGCAGAAATGCTGAGCCCCCAAGAATTACTCACCCTGCTGCAGGAGGTGTTGATACCCGTGGGGTTCACCCGGTTTCGGCTGACGGGGGGAGAACCGCTGCTCCGGGCGGATGTGGTGGAGATAGTGGCGGCGATCGCCGCTCTCCCGGCAACCCAAGACCTCGCGATGACGACCAATGGCTTCCTATTGGCAGAGCTAGCCCAACCCCTCTATGAGGCTGGACTGCGGCGCATTAACATTAGCCTGGATTCCTTAGTGCCAGAAACCTTTGAGCGGATCAGCGGCCAGCAAGGCCAGAGTCGCCGCCGCTGGGAACAGGTCTGGGCCGGCATTCAAACCGCCCATGCTGTGGGCTTTGATCCTCTGAAGCTGAACGTAGTGGTGATTCCCGGCATCAATGACCATGAGGTGCTAGACCTGGCGGCGCTGACCCTGGAGCGAAATTGGCATGTGCGCTTCATTGAGTTTATGCCCATCGGCAACGATGCTCTATTTAGTGAGCGACAGTGGATTCCATCGGCAGAGCTGCGGCAGCGCATTCGCGATCGCTGGGGGCTGGAATCTGGTTCTGTCCGGGGGAACGGGCCAGCAGATGTCTTCCAGATTCCAGGGGCACGGGGGACACTCGGCTTTATTAGTCAAATGTCAGAGTGTTTTTGCGATCGCTGCAATCGGATGCGGCTGTCAGCAGATGGCTGGCTACGCCCTTGTTTGCTCAATGAAACAGGGCAGCTCAACCTGAAGGAACTGCTGCGCCAGGGGTATCCGCTGACAAACCTGCGCGATCGCGTGCAGGCTTTGCTGGCGCTGAAATCCGAGATCACCTTCAAAGAGCGAGAATCGGGCACCCAGGGTCGCACCTACGGACGCACCATGTCTCAGATTGGCGGCTAATTGCCGGAGGTTCATCCCCGGAAGCGGCAGGGATGCACTACAATTGCGGAGCAAAATCTGCCCCTGTGATTCTGGATCGTGAAGCTGTTGTCCGCGCTACTGCCGCGCTGTGAATTTTTGCAGCCCCAGCCTAATCGCAGCCAGGGCGAAGTGGCGATCGCCGTCCTGGGCTGTGTCGTCTGGTTTGGTGCCATTCTGCTGCGCTTGAGCTTGGGAGAAACCGGAGACTGGCGACCTGTAGAAGCAATCGTGGAAGCGAGTTCCTTTGTCTACTTTGCGGCGCTGCCCATTTTTTTTCTGGCAACGGTACCGGGAGCCCGCCTCGTCAAAACGCGATTGCTCCCCCATCACGGTCTCGGTGTTCAGGTGTGGCTGTGCGGGGGGCTGGCCACTTTGATTGGTCTGGCACCCTGGCTGCGCCTCAACCCCGACCACTTCCCCTGGATCCGTCAACTGAATGACTTAATCTGGCCGCAGCGCTACGGACTGAATGCGCTGATATTTATCGCAGGGGTGGCTGTGGCAGCTCGCATCCCGTTTGTGATGCTGACCCTCCGCGATCGGGCAACCGTGGATCAGCGGCAGCGGCGATCGCGCCCCACTTGGGAGTGGACTAAACGTCATAGACAGCTCCTAATCTTGCTGGGGTTAAATACCCTCTACCTGTGGGCAGTCCACACGTCCCTGATTGCCGAGCATCCTGGACGCAGTACCTCGGAGGGTTTTCTCACCAGCAGTCTCTACCTGCTCGTCTGTGTCGGGATGAACGCGCCGGGTTGGCAAAAGCCCAGACCATCCCCCCCAGAACCCCTCAACGCCGGAGCGCCTAACGGTCAACGACTCTATCCCTTTGATTTCTTTGTTATTTTGCTGTGCGTGGCCATCATTTACTGGCTGTCGGTGCCCTCCTTTAACTTTGGTGTCTTCGTTGCCGCCGACCTGTTTATCGTGGCACTGGTCTACGGTACAGGGCTCGGAAGACCCCACTTTGGCTATAGCTTCGCCCCCCGATACCAGGATGTCGTCACCACCCTGAAAATGGTGGTGCTCGCGGTGGTGGTGCTTGTGCCTCTAGCCATCGCCCTAGGGTTTGTGCGACCAGAATTAGCTCAGGACACGATAAGCGCCCCCCGAATGGCCAGCTACTTTGCCCTGTTTACCCTGCGGGTGGGGGTCTTTGAGGAGCTATTTTTCCGCTCGGGATTGATGGTGTTCCTGCGCGATCAGCTGCAAACTACGGCCCGCGATCGCCATTGGTCGCCCCAATACTACAGCTTGATTTGTGCCCTGGGCGCATCGATAGTGTTTGGCCTGGTTCACATTGGCAACGAACCCAGCACAGGTAGCCTTTTATCAACCGCCACCTATCGCCTGGTGTACATTGGGCTCGCCACCCTGGCCTCGGGGTTCTATTCCCTCACCTTTGGCGAAACCAATCGCTTACTGGGACCGATTCTGGTACACGGCTTCGTCGATACCACCGCTGTTTTGCTGCTAGGGGGATTTTTAGCCGTGCCGTTTTAAGTGCCTCCCTATTGCCTCAGCTCTCGTCAAACCCAACCCAAAATCCAGAAATCTGGCCCTTCAGGCAAATGTAACGGATTGCAAAGTATAATTAAGGGCGTGCAACGGTCTGGTGGTTCAGGCCGGACACCCAACAGCAGTACAGACGCTAGGGAAAGAGTTCATGCGGGTTGCGATCGCCGGTGGTGGGTTAGCAGGGTTAGCCTGTGCCAAATACTTAGTGGATGCGGGTCATCAGCCGATAGTCTTTGAGAGTCGGGATGTGCTGGGTGGCCTGGTGGCGGCCTGGAAAGACGAAGAGGGCGACTGGTACGAGACCGGGCTGCACGCCTTCTTTGGGGCCTACCCCAATATGATTCAGCTGTTCAAAGAATTGGGCATTGAAGATCGCCTGCAGTGGAAAAAGCACGCCCTGATTTTTAACCAGCCCGAGAAACCTGGCACCTACTCCTACTTCAACGTGCCAAATATTCCGGCCCCCTTTAACGTCATCGCCTCAATCTTGACCAACAACGACATGCTGACCTGGACGCAAAAGCTCCGGTTTGCCCTCGGGCTGTGGCCCGCTGCGGTGTTTGGCGAGAAATATGCCGAAGAGATGGATCAATATACCCTGCTGGAATGGCTAGAGAAGCAAGGTATTGACGAGAAAGTCAACTCCGACATTTTTATTGCCGCGTCCAAAGCTCTTACCTTCATCAATCCCGATGAGGTATCCGCCACCATTATTCTGATCGCCATGAACCGCTTCCTACAGGAGCGCTACGGGTCAAAAATTGCCTTCTTGGACGGCTCCCCCACGGAGCGGCTGTGCCAGCCGATGGTGGACTACATCACCGAGCGCGGTGGCCAGGTACTCCTAGAAAAACCCCTCAAGGAAATTGTCCTCAACGACGACAACACCGTTAAACACTTTAAGCTCCGGGGCATCAACGGTCAGCCGGATGAGATCATCGAAGCTGATGCCTATGTCTCGGCTGTCTCGGTAGATGTGATGAAGGTGCTGATGCCCAAGCCCTGGAAAGCGATTTCCTTCTTCCAGAAAATGGAGAAGCTGGAAGGCGTGCCCGTCATTAACCTGCACCTCTGGTTTGACCGCAAGCTCACCGACATTGATCAGCTGTTATTTTCACGCTCCGATATCCTCAGCGTTTACGCCGATATGAGCGTCACCTGTAAAGCTTACGAAGATCCTAACCGCTCCATGCTAGAGCTGGTACTCGCCCCTGCCAAAGACTGGATCGATAAATCAGACGAAGAGATTATTGCCGTCACCCTACAGGAACTAGAGCGTCTGTTCCCGCAGCACCTCACGGGAGATCATCCGGCTCAGCTCCGCAAATATAAAGTGGTCAAAACCCCGCGCTCAGTCTACACCTCTGTGCCGGGATGTCAGGCCATCAAGCCGACTCAAGCCACGCCCATTGCCAACTTCTTCTTGGCGGGCAGCTATACCTCGCAAAATAAGCTGGGCAGTATGGAGGGCGCCGTGCTTTCTGGTAAGCTGGCAGCGCAGGCGATCGCCGAACGTTCTGCCTCCCTAGCGCCTGCTGCTTCCTCATCGTCCCACTCCGCCGTTCCTGTCTAGTTGACGACGCATGCTTCAACTGCCCAAGACCTCACGCCCTCCGACCCCGCAAGTTTCCCTGGAAGAGTCCTACGAACGCTGTCGGCAGATAACCGCCAGCTATGCCAAAACTTTTTACCTTGGCACCCTGCTCATGACCGAGGAGAAACGACGCGGCATCTGGGCCATCTATGTTTGGTGTCGGCGTACCGATGAGCTAGTGGATGGGCCACAGTCTGCCTCCACCACCACCGCCACCCTAGATGAGTGGGAAGCTCAGCTAGAGTCGGTTTTTGCGGGCTATCCTGTGCATGACTATGATGTGGCGTTGGTCGATACGATTGAGCGCTACAGTCTCGACATTCAGCCCTTCCGGGACATGATCGAGGGGCAGCGCATGGATCTCTATCGCACCCGCTACGAAACCTTTGAGGAACTGAAGCTTTACTGCTACCGGGTTGCAGGCACGGTGGGTCTGATGTCAGCCCAGGTGATGGGTCTAGAAGCATTTTCCGATCGGCTCCAGGCACCCTGGGCCAACCCCTACTTTGTGCCGCAAGATCCGATTGAGCAGGCCGTCGCCCTTGGCATTGCGAACCAGCTCACCAATATTCTGCGGGATGTGGGGGAAGATGCTCAGCGCGGTCGGATCTATCTCCCCCAAGAAGACCTACGCCTGTTTGACTACTCGGAAGCGGATCTGTTCAACGGTGTTATGGACGATCGATGGCGATCGCTGATGAAGTTCCAGATCGAGCGGGCGCGCAAGTTCTTCATCCAGTCCGAGAGCGGCATTTGTGCCCTAGAGCGGGATGCTCGCTGGCCGGTTTGGTCCGCGCTCATTTTGTACCGTCGCATCTTGGATGTCATTGAGCGGAATCGCTACGACGTCTTTAACAAGCGCGCCTACGTACCCGGCGGGGAGAAGTTTTTGTCCCTCCCGATTGCCTGGATCAAAGCGCGGTAAGCCGCCGCATTAACCAAAGGCCACCCGCCAAGGCGACATGTACCCAAAACACAGGCCCAAAGCATTGGCCCAAAACACAGGCCCAAAGCATACCCAGGGCACAGGGAGCACCTGCTCAGGGGTTGAGGCGTGAAGATTGGCGGTGCTACTGGCAGTACTACTGGCCGATTTGCTTCAGCGCCACATTGACTTTACGCACCTCTTCGTACTGGCCTTGCTGCTGATAGAGGTTGATTGCCGTTCTAAAGGATTGGGCCGCTTCGTTCGTGCGACCCCGATCTTGCAAAGCTAACCCCAGCTTAAAATGGGCCTCTGGGTTTTGGGGCTGAATCTGGAGCGCCTGTCGGTATGCCACCACCGCGCCTAAGGAATCTTGCTGGCTGCGGAGCACATCCCCAATGCCAACATACCCCTCTGGCAGTCTGGAATTGGCATTGGTCGCCCGACGATAGGCGGTCAGCGCTGCATCCAGCTGACCTTGAGACTGCAAAATATTCCCCACCCGCAGACTCACCTTGGCATTTCCCGGCTCTAGCTTTGTGGCCGCATCCGCTGCCTCTAGCGCACGGGCGACATCGCCCTGCGCCAAATAAGCCAGCGCCAACCCAACCTGCACCTCCCCATTGCGCGGTGCAAGGGCAGCCGCTTTCTGGAGGGCATCAACCGCTGCCGGTACCTGTTGCTGCTGGAGCGCCAAAATCCCAATGGAACGGTAGGCATTGGCCTGATTGGGATCAATAGCCACAATTTGCTGGTAGGCCTTGAGGGCTTCTGGAAAATTACGGCGGCGACTCTGCACCACAGCTAAGCCTTCATAAGCTTCTAAGTATTTCGGGTTGAGTAGAATGGCTTGCTGATAGGACGCGATCGCCGCGCCATTATCGTTCAGGTTAGCCAGACAGTAGGCCAGGGCATAGTGAAAATTAGGGTTTTTGCCGTCTAGGGCGATCGCCCGCTGATAGTACTGAGCCGCTTCCCGAAAAGAGCCCGTTTGGGCATAGATATAGCCAATGGCCGAATAAATCCGGGGATTCTTACTGTCCTTCTTAGCTGCCAGCTGGTAGACACCTAGGGCTTCGGAATATTTTTGAGCCTCGATGAAACTGCGCCCCCGCTTGAATAGCTCGTACAGTTCCAAACTTTGCGATGGATTCAAACTGGTTTGAGCCTGAGACGGAGCCACCGCCAACGGCATAGGCATCAGAATCCCAAGACTCGCGACCAAAACAAGTCGGGGCCAAAAAGACAGCAAATCGAGGGGCTGAATACGCACAAATTGCTCCTGAGTTACAAAACAATCGACAGGTTAGCTAGGGGGGGTAACGACACTATTAAGAGTCATCGCAATCCGGTCGCAACTGGGCCAACACCGCGTTTAATCAAGAATAGGATACTTCGTCTTCTGGCTCTCGCCATAGAGCAATACCCCCATTATTCCGAAAAAGCACCTGTCGGATAACACCTTTGGGATAACAGGGTATAGGACTCATCCTGCCCCATTCTAGTTTCCCACTCAGCAGGGGAAACAGATGTTCCACCGCACGAGTCAACTAAGGTCATAGGAGGTAGCCATGACAGGCTTCCGTAATATTGCAATTGTGGGTCCCTACTCCAGTGGCAAAACGACCCTCTTAGAAAGTTTGCTCCATGTTACAGGAGTCACTTCCCGCCGGGGGTCAATCCGAGCCGCCAATACCGTGGGAGATGCATCTGCAGAAGCTCGCGCCCGCCAAATGAGTACAGAAGTTACGGCTGCCAGTCTTGAAGATGGCGGCCTTCGTTTTAATTTTTTAGACTGCCCTGGTTCAGTAGAACTTCTCCAGGAAAGCCTCAATGCGCTGGTCGGCGTGGATGCCGCAGTTGTGGTTTGTGAAGCAGATCCCAAGAAGGTACAGACGCTAGCCCCGCTGTTTCACATGCTGGATGACTGGCAAATTCCGCATCTGGTGTTTCTCAACAAGATGGATCGAACCGTTACCCCCTTTCAGGACACACTTATTGCCCTCAAAAGTGTGTCGGCCAGACCGCTAGTGCTCCAGCAGTACCCTATTGGGCAGGGGGAGGATCTGATCGGCTTTATTGACCTGATTACCGAACAGGCGTACCAGTATCACGTTGAAGCACCCGCCGACCCCATTGCCTTACCCGATACTCTCAAGGATCAAGAACAGCAGGCTCGGGCCGAGATGCTAGAAACCCTCGCTGATTTTGACGATCATTTACTCGAGGCGTTACTTGAAGATATCCAGCCCTCTGAAGCCGAGGTGCGGCAGGACTTGAAGCTCGATCTGGGGGCGGATTTAATTGTACCGGTTTTGATCGGGGTCGCCGAACAGGCATTTGGCGTGCGCCCACTCCTGGATATCCTGGCCAAGGAAGCCCCAGATGCTGCCGAAACCTTGAAGAACCGTGGCCTTCAGGTGGGAACAGCCCCGATCGCCCAGGTCTTAAAAACCTATATTTCGGCCCAAGGGAAACTCTCCCTCGTGCGCATCTGGCAGGGAACCCTCACCGACGGCATGCAGCTGAGCCAAGGACGAATCAGCGGCATCTACCGCCTGCTGGGCCAACAACAGGAAAGTTTAGCAGAGGCCGTTGCCGGAGAGATTGTGGCCCTTGGTCGCCTGGAAACCGTGCAAACTGGGGATGGACTGAGCACCCAGTCTGATCCTCTTGATTTACCCCGCGCCCCCGTCCTGCCAGCAGTTTTCGCTTGGGCCGTGCAGCCCCAGAACCGGAAAGACGAAGTAAAGCTCACTACGGTACTCAACAAGCTCACAGAAGAAGATCCGTCGCTCTCTTGGAGACAGGAGACGAGCACCCATGATGTGTTGCTCTGGGGCCAGGGAGACATTCATCTCCAAATTGCAGGCGATCGCCTCCGCAATAAGTACAGCTTGCCCGTTGAATTTCATCCCCCCCACATTGCCTACCTAGAGACCATCCGCCAATCGACCAGTAGTCACGGTCGCTATAAACATCAAACGGGTGGGCATGGACAGTTCGGGGATGTTCACTTAGATATCCAGCCCCAGCCTCGGGGAGAGGGGGTGCGGTTCACAGAAACGATTGTGGGCGGTGCCGTCCCCAAACAGTATATTCCTGGCGTTGAGATGGGGGTGCGCGAGTCCTTAGAACAGGGGGTCTACGGTTTCCCAGTCGTCGATGTGAGCGTCACCCTCACCGATGGGTCTTACCACTCTGTCGATAGCTCTGAACAGGCGTTTAAGTTAGCAGCCCGACAAGCCATGCAGAGCGGCTTACCCCACTGTCAGCCCCTCTTGCTAGAACCCATTGAACGGGTCACAATTTCGGTGCCCACTGAGTTCACCGCTAATATTTTGCGGCTGATTACCAATCGGCGCGGGCAAATTCTCGGCTATGACCACAAACCAGACTGGACTGGCTGGGACGAAGTCTCTGCCTACCTGCCCATGGCCGAAATGCACGGCTTAATCACGGAACTCCGTTCTGCCAGTCAGGGGGTCAGTTTTTTCCAATGGCAAGATGACCATATGGCAGCGGTACCAGACAAAATTGCCGAACAGGTTTTAGCTAAATTGGAAACCGCCAGCTAACGGAATCCCGCTGAATTTGACCAACGACTAACAGATCGGAGTCTGACCAAACCTGTTCACCCCACAACTGAACGGGAGCTTCTCAACTGCTCGGGGAAGTTATCCCTAGAGAAAGAGCACCCCAGTTCAGCACAACTAACCTGGGGCGCTTTGGGAAAGGAGATCACTGGAGGCACAGTCCAGCGATATTGGTGCAGAATTTATCCTGAACCGCCAAAAAATTAAAACTTCTCTGAGGATCGCAAGATTTTTGGGAAAGAATCAGTAATAATACTTGGTCAAGGTGAGAGTGTGTGGAGTAGCGCTTTGGTGAGTCATGTCGGGAGCCCGATGTATGGGCCGGGTTCATTGCGGAGGAAGACGGCGTTTGGTTCATCCACTCAAAATTTGCCCATCGGGGTTTTCGACAGTGGTGTAGGGGGCCTAACCGTCTTAACAGCCCTGCGACAGCAGCTCCCCTGTGAATCTTTTGTCTATTTTGGCGATACAGCCCATGTTCCCTATGGCACTCGCCAGCCTAGTGACATCCAGGAACTCGTGCGGCAAATTCTGACCTGGATGGCTCATCATCCTGTCAAAATGGCCGTTATGGCCTGCAACACCAGCTCAGCCCTCGCCCTTGATATCGTTCGCCAAGAGTTCAATATTCCAATTCTCGGTATTATTCTGCCGGGTGCGAAAGCAGCTGTACACCAGGGCCAACGAGTGGGCGTTATTGCGACCCCTGCGACCGTAGCCAGTGACTGCTATCGGCGGGCCATTCAAGAAATTGATGCTGAAACCGCTGTTTTTCAGGTGGCCTGTCCTGAATTTGTTCCTCTGATTGAACGCAACGAAATCCATTTGCCCCGAACTCGCGCCATCGTTAGACATCGTTTAGAACCCCTCTTGAGCGCTGAGATTGACACCTTAGTGTATGGCTGCACCCATTACCCGCATTTAGCGCCAGTGATTGCAGACCTGATGCCGGATACCGTGACCCTGGTGGATCCGGCTCATTACATGGCGATCGCCGTTGAGCAAGAGCTGGAGCTACTGCACATCAAAAGCCAGCAGCGCCATCCCACCACCCAGTTTTTTGTGAGTGGTTGCGCCAAACAGTTTGCCCAGTCGGCCACCCGGTGGCTAGGGAAACGGCCACAGGTGCGCGGCATCGTGCTTAAGGGGCTCACAGATACAGTTACACCCCCCGCTAGCACTGCTGATGTGAATCCAGTTCTGCGGTAGCGAGCGGCAGGGCTGTAATCTTTTGCGCTTTTCCAGGAGAACGCCGAAGCAAGAGACCTGACTGCCTGACAGAAGTGGGTAAAAGGCTTGAAATCTCGTGAAGCGAGG
>CAZXWR010000092.1:0-12490 GCA_964644325.1 uncultured bacterium | reverse complement strand
TAGATCAGCCTTTCGCCGTGGATGGGTACAAACCCAAAAACTACAGCCGTCAATACCGAGGCTGGGTTTCCATGGATACGGCCCTCACCCACTCCCTCAATATCCCAGCCGTGCGGGCAATCATTGATGTTGGCTTCCAGCCGACCCTGAGCTTAGCCCACAACATGGGTATCCAATCGAAACTACATCCTTATTATTCAACCGCGTTGGGGGGGAATGAAGTCACGCTGTTGGAATTAACCAGTGGCTATGGCACGATCGCTGCCCAGGGCGTTTATACGGCCCCTCGCAGTATCCGGAAGGTGATGGATCGCAATGGTGAGGTGCTGTATGAATCTAAGGTGACGAAGAAACAGGCTTTAGACCCGACCAGCGCCGCAATTATGACCTGGATGTTACGTCAGGTCATTGAGGGCGGTACGGGAACTGCCGCGCGACTGAATCAGCCCGCTGCTGGGAAAACAGGAACCTCAGAGGATTCCCGCGATCTCTGGTTTGTGGGCTTTGTCCCTCAGTTAGTGACAGGGGTCTGGCTGGGAAATGACGATAACTATAAGACCTACGGCAATAGCTCAACGGCTGCCAGTACCTGGCGGCAATTAATGTCGCAGGTAGTTCAAGATCTTCCGGCCCAAGATTTTCCGAAACTTCCGATCCTAGAGGGGCGCAAAGGCAGCATCAAGGCAAAACCCGTGCGACCCGCCAGTATGTACAACATCGAGGTTGAAGAGAATCGCGATCAGGATGCGGACAACCCTGCCGAGTAAAAAATGACCCCATGAAAAAAGACTTTCAATCTATAGAAATCAATCCATAGCAAAGCAGGCACGCCCCAACGCTTAAGGACAATGCCTGCTTGACCCGAACAGACCCCATGACTCTAACGGAGCTGGAGGGGATTTTCTCAAGAAGCTTAGTCAAGCCGAGGTTAACCCTAGGCCTGACTGAGCGATCGCCTCGCGTTAGTTCTTGGAGGAACGCGCCGACACTTGGGGACGACTTGATGAATTCCGAGCGGCACCGTTTTTCCCGGCCAAAATGGGTTTCGCAACCGACTCTAGCTCCTCAGAGACTGAGGGATAGCG
The DNA here is from genome assembly GCA_964644325.1 of uncultured bacterium. Taxonomy (GTDB): domain Bacteria; phylum Cyanobacteriota; class Cyanobacteriia; order Thermosynechococcales; family Thermosynechococcaceae; genus CAZXWR01. The sequence continues at coordinate 11,405 of CAZXWR010000092.1, read as the reverse complement.
ATCAAAGGCCATCTGCAAGGCTGCAGCGGCGATCGCCTGAGTGTCGTACTCTTCACCGAGCTGCGAGACAATCGGCAGGAAGGAAGCCAGTCGCTCACCCGACAATGCCTCATGCATCTCATTGTGCAGCCGCTCAATTCGCTGTGCTTCTATTTGAGCCCGCGTGGGCGTCGGCAATATCGGGATTTCTTGCTTCACATGGCGTTCAACCCGCCGGAGCTGAACCTTCTCCAGCGTATGAACCAGGGAAATAGCCGTCCCTTCATTGCCAGCTCGACCTGTCCGTCCAATCCGGTGCACGTAGCTTTCCAGATTGTCCGGCAAGCGGAAATTGATCACGTGGGTCAGGTCATCGACATGAATCCCACGAGCCGCAATATCCGTGGCCACCACCCAGCGAATCTGTCCCTGACGGAACCGATTCAGCAGTCGCTCGCGCTGTCCTTGACTTAAGTCGCCATGATACTCATCGACACTGTAGCCCGCAGCCTGTAAGCGGCTGGTCAAGTCCGCAGCTTCGCGCCGCGTTTCCACAAACACGATCGCTGAGTCCGGCTCTTCTAGCTCCAGCACCGCTTGCAGCACCGCAGCTCGTGCCGAGGCTCTGGGCACTTTGTACGCAACTTGCCGAATGCGCTTCGGTGCGGCTTGAGGTTGCTGCACCCGAACCGTCACGGGATCCTTCAAAAACTGCTTGGTGAGCTTGTAGATGGCTGGGGGCATTGTGGCGGAGAAAAAGGCGGTTTGCCGATTCTCGGAGGTTTTACTGAGAATCCGCTGCACATCTGGGATGAAACCCATGTTGAGCATTTCATCGGCTTCATCGAGGACGAAAACCCGCAGCTGATCTAAAACCAGCGCCCCGCGATTGATCAGATCAAGCACTCGCCCAGGCGTGCCGACTAGCACCTGTGCACCCCGGCGAATCTGCGAGATTTGGCGCTCAATGGACTGGCCACCATAAATGGCCACGACTTGCACTGCTGAGCTAACCTTGAAACTTTTCATGGCCTGACTCACCTGCAACGCCAGCTCACGCGTCGGGGTTAAAATCAGGGCTTGGACAACCTTCTGCTCGGCATCTACCTGTTCTAGGATGGGTAGGCCGAAAGCGGCTGTTTTACCAGTACCTGTCTGAGCCTGGGCAACAATATCTTTGCCCTCAAGAAAAATAGGAATCGCTTCAGACTGAATGGGGGTCGGTGCTGTAAATCCTAGCTTTTCGAGGCACTCTACCCGACTCTGTGACAGCCCGAGCTGATGAAACGATGAGGTCATGCAATCTCCTATAGCGGTTAGCGAAGTGTCGCCGCTCATGATCTGAACCATCGGTCTAACCCATCTATCTGCACGAAGGCATGATAGAAGACTGGCGCTAGGCCCATGGAGGACAATGCCCTTGCATCCTTTGTGTCAGTCAGACAATTGAGAGGGAAAGAGCAGCGTCACGAAAGGCAACGTTAGTGGATATTTTTTTGATTTACTTTACCCAGCTCTATCTATATTGCAACAAACCGTTACAAAAAGCGAATGTTTACGGTAGGGTTTTCGCGACTTGCTCCGTTCGGTCGGGACTAAAGTCCGTGCGGGAAAGTCTGAAATGCTGGTCTGCAAATGTTCGTGGGCACTGCGATCGCGCTATCTGGCTACCCGGCAATCCCAGAGGGAGCACGTAATAAACTTTGCGCTGTCACTGTTGTGCCATAGAGATCATAGGGATCTGCATCTGTAATTTGCACCAGTGTCATACTGCCTAGCCGGGGCTGAAGCTGATCATGCGCTGGGGGTTGAATGTAGACCAGCCCGTCAACATCGGGGGAGAAGCGCGCTGAGCGACCGATGAGCTGCCCGGAACTGGGGTGCTCCTGCTCGATGAGCACCTGCACAATTTTGCCAATTTCTCGTTGATTTTTACGGAGGGAAATGGGCTGTTGGAGGGCCATCAGGCGATCGCGGCGGGCATCCATAACCTCTTGTGGGAGCTGATTGGGCATCTGAAATGCGGGGGTTTCCTCTTCTGGCGAGAAGGTGAAGACGCCCACATGATCAAATTCATGACGTTCAACAAAATCGCACAGATGCTGGAACTGGGCTTCGGTTTCGCCTGGGAAGCCCACGATAAAGGTGGTGCGTAGTACGGCCTGGGGCAGAGATTTCTTGAGGGTTTCAATGATTTTGTCATTGACCTGCCCCTGCCAGGGACGGTTCATGGCCTTCAAGACATCAGGGTGCGAGTGCTGCAGCGGTAGGTCAAGATAGGGCAGCACGTTGGGGCTGTCCTGAATCGCCGCAATCACCTCAGGGGTGAGTCCTGTGGGGTAGGCATAGTGAATCCGAATCCAGGGAATATCCACTTTACCCAGCGCCTGTAACAGCTCAACCAGCCGCGGCTCTCCGTAGAGATCTTTGCCGTAATTGGTGGTGATCTGTGAGATTAAGATCAGCTCCTGCACCCCTTCCGCTGCTAGCTGTTCAGCCTCGGCCACGATGGACTCAATGGAGCGCGATCGCTGATTGCCGCGCAGGTGAGGAATAATGCAGAACGCGCAGCGATAGTCACAGCCTTCGGCAATCCTGAGGTAGGCCACCCCTTCCGTAGTGGTGCGATAGCGCGGCACGGTTTCGTCTGCGATATAGGTGGGTTCGGCAGAAACTTCCGTGACGCGCTCGCCAGATTCCACCCGCTGAATCACATTCACAATCTTGTGATAGTCCCCAGTCCCAACCAAGGCGACTGCCTCCGGCAGTTCCTCTAAAAGCTGTTCCTGAAAATGCTGGGCCATGCAGCCAGTAATGACAATCTTTTTGTTAGCCTCAGCCAGTTCGACGAGGGTACGCACCGACTCTTCTCGAGCGGCTTGGATAAAGCTACAGGTGTTGACCAGCACATAGTCTGCCAAGGCCTCATCACTATCGACGCTGTAGCCTGCCTGCACCAGCAAACCCAGCATATGCTCGGTATCAATTCGATTTTTTTCACAGCCCAAGTGGGCAACCGCAATAGTGGGAGAGTCAGACATAGGGCAGTGATTGGATCCAAGAAAAGGCACTTTGCTGATCCTATCGCAAGTTTTAGAGGTCCGGGCATTTTGAAGGACATTTATGGGCCAATCGAGACTCAGACAAAATCTTAAGAATTGCTTTAGGGTTTCGGGTGTATTATTAAAAAGTCACATAAATTCACAATGGCTTTGAACTCATGTGGGAATCGTTATTTACTCAGCTCCTTAGCGTTTGGTTAATTGCCTGCATTTTTGGCTGCTTCTTGGTTCTGGAAGACCAGCGGTCTTAAACGTTTCCCGCCCTCAATTTCGTTACAAAAGCACATTTTAAGTTCGGTTTGCTGATTACAGAGTGCAGTAAGTCGGTTATGAACTGGACATCTGAAGCCGAAGCCTGCCTGAAGGAGATTCCCTTCTTCGTTCGTCCGGCAGCGCGTAAAAAGATTGAGAAATTTGCCCAGGAATCAGGGGCAGCAGAGATTACGGTCGAGGTTTACCAGCATGCCAAGCAAAAGTTTGGCTGACAGGTCTCAGATTTAAAGCTGGAATTAATCCCAGTTAAGCTGCATTAGCAGTACCCGAGGTAGCCAAGATCTGAGAGTCTCTGGCAGCTGCTTGCCAGTTTTTTGCTCTCAGGAACGGGACTGGCGCGATTCGAACGCGCGACCTAGCGCTTAGGAGGCGCTCGCTCTATCCAGCTGAGCTACAGCCCCAAAGATCATGCACAAGCCCTATTCTAAGCGACCTCTCCCCTCGGTGACTATGGGAACCCCTAGGGTCGGGCACGCGTAGCAGCCTGAATACTCTGCTCGATGGGTGCTGAGGTGGGGGTTGGCCCGACCGCAGCCAGACAAATGACCGCGCGGGTCGCCTGAGTAGTTGACGACAGGTTAATTTGCACCCCCTCTTTCTGTAAGGACGCTCCACCCAAGCTGGGACATTGAGTTGGGGCAGTCGTCGCAATGCGATCAATGAGGGCGTAGGTCATGTCTTCGCCAAAGTCTCGACGATACAGAATGTAAGGGCCACTCCAGACCCGATTTTTGGCCGAGATGAGGTAGTACCCAATATCCGGTCGTCCGGGGCGCTTAATATGAAACAGGGAGCGGTACCCGCTCAGGAGTGGTGCATTGGCTGCAATGGTGCTCCCTTCTTGAATATCAGCGGCGATCACCTGTAAGGCACGCCCCAGCTCAGCTTCTTGGCGTAGACGGGCATCTAAACTACGGCTTGCCTGCTGCATCTGTACCAGTCCCGTCAGGGCCACGCCGCCAATAATTAGGCTGGCCGCTGCGGTGATCATAAGTTCGACCAGGGTAAAGCCCTTAAGCTGCCTCGGGTAAAGGAGATGCGATTTCTGGGCAATGTCTTGTGTCGCGAGCAGCTTCATGGCGTTAGGACGTGATGCATTTTGCGTTCTCATAGCGCCCCACCCGATGTAGTCCGATGCCCACAGAAATGACCAGGCACTTTGGCTGCACTTGAGTATCGGTGGCAGTAATCCAGAGGGTGCCAGGGTCGTTGTTCGGGCTGCGATTTTCACCCTTGGCATTAAAGGTGATCAGCCAGCTCGGGTCGGGGCGACTGTGGTGCAAGGCCACATGACTGAGGGTGCGATCGCCGAGTAAACAGTTCCCGGTCAGAACTGGCTGGGTTCCGGGCTTGATGCCTTTGGTGGTGGATTCAATGCGGAGATCGCAGGGAGTGCCGCGCTTCATGGCTTCCCGCTGGGTTTCTTGGAGGGCGGTTTCAACCTGAGCTAGGGCCACATCTACTTCGCGCTGGCGCAACCAGCTCAACAAGCTGGGAGAGGCGATCGCCACCAGTACCCCCAACACCAACAGCGTCACCATCATTTCCAGTTGGGTAAACCCCCTGGCAGCATAACTGACTCGACTCCGAGCTCGACTACGGGCAAACCAGGGCAGCATTGGGCATCACCTTGAACTGAAACGTGGTTAAAGGTTCTGAGCGTTGGGCTTGCTGAACCTTGTACTGAACGGTGACCACATCTGTGGGGGCAGGCAAGGCCGATGGTAAGGGGGCTGACAGAGTACGGGACAGGGTAATGCTGGGTTGGACAGATGCCATAATCGGAAAGCTCGACGTCTGCACCATGCGCTGGCTGGCAATATCTGTTGCGATAGGGCTCACCGAGGCAGAAGCATCCTGTCCCAGTTGGGCAGGGTGTGACTGTACGGCACTTTGATTGTTTATATCCTGGGCTCTAATCTGCGCGATGAACCCCTGTGTGTAGGGTTTTGAGGGGGGTGGGGTGGCACAGCCGCTAGGGCTGGTTCCTAGGTCCTGGGCCAGCTGTCGCACCTGCTCGACATCATCGCGGACAATGGCTAGCGCATCTTGAGCAACTTGGGTTCGCTGCCGCCAAAGGGTGGCGATCGCGTAGCCTTCGAGGGAAATACCCAGCATCAGCGAGAGCAATACTGTACTCACCATTGTTTCGACCAGGGTGAGTCCTGCCTGTGGGGGTAGTGGCTGAAGCGGCGTAGACATTTACAACGGGTGACCCAGGTGGGTTTGATGTGAGAGCTTGACCTCATTCTAAGATTGTTCGGTTACCCGCAGCTGTGCAGCATGGTACGGTTGCTGAATTTATTGAGCATCAGTCAGAAACATCTATTGCGGAAGGGTGGCGGCCATCCAGTCCCGGAGACGATCCGCGGCTTCTGTGGGCGTTAGGCCCGTAACATCCACCTGGGGAATCCTTTTCTGGCGGCGTTCTAGGTCGTAACGATAGGCACGGTCATAGTAGTCCAGCAGGATGGTAAACGCCTCCTTGAGCTGACCCGCGCGCAGGAGGGCGATCGCCGCTTGGGTGCGCTGTCCCCCGAGTCGCTTGCAGATCCGTTCGGTTGCCGTGACCAGGGCCTCGGGGTCTGTGGCCCCATACATCTCCACCAGTACCGCCAGACGTTCGGGCAGGGGACGGGTAATTTCTAGGGTGGGGGCAGCTTCCATTTGCAGAAATAGCTCATCTGGAATCCGACAATGCCCAATGCGGCGGCTTTCGGCCTCCAGCCAAACGGGACGGGTCGGCGGCAACTGCGCCCATGCCATGATGATTTGATTCTCGAAGTGCTCTGTACTGGGTTGAGGCGGCATATCTAGACCGCCATAGCTACTGCCGCGATGGTGGGCCAACCCTTCGAGATCAATGACCGCTTCGCCCTGGTGAGCGAGTGCCGTCAAGATCTTGGTTTTGGCGGTGCCTGTCATCCCGCCCACCACAACCATGGGCCGCGGGGTTGCCAAGAGGCTGCGACCCCAGCGACGAAAGGCTTTGTAGCCCCCTGCCAACACAGAAACCTGAAACCCACCGAGATCCAACACCCAAGCCACGGCACCACTCCGCATACCGCCGCGCCAACAGTGAACCCGTACCTGTCTGGCAGGGGCCAGGATCGCGGCCTGTCGCAGGAAATGGCCAAATTTACTCCCCGCTAGATCAAACCCCAGTTCAACGGCGGCATTCCGCCCCTGCGCTTTATAACAAGTTCCCACCTGGGCCCGCTCGGCATCGCTCAAGAGAGGGAAGGAGATAGCGCCTGGAATATGCCCCTGCTCATACTCACCGGGACTCCGCACATCTAAGATCGGGCCGCTCTGGTTCAAAAATGTATCGATATCTACCGCGTTCACCATTGCTTGATTGTAAGGGGTGGCCCGGTTCCCGTCAGGGGTTCTACCGTGCCAAGTGCTACGGCAGCGGTATAGCCCAGTGCATGGAGCGCCTCCAGGCAAGTCCGCGCCCGGTTCGTGGGCAGACTGGCTAACAGTCCCCCCGCCGTTTGGGGGTCAAACAGTATTCCATAGTCAGGACGGCTGCCATAGCGATCGCCATTGCCAATTGCTGCCGCTGCCTGAAGGTTTTGGGCCTGGAGCGAGCTGACCCATCCCTGTGCCAGGGTTTCCCGCGCACCGGGCAAAATCGGCAAGGACTGTAAGTTTAGGTTCACGGCCACCTTCGAGGCTACTGCCATCTCGAGCAAATGTCCAATCAAGCCAAACCCGGTGACATCCGTACAGGCCGTAGCGCCATGCTGCTGTAAGCAATGGGCCGCAGCGGCACTGGGCTGGATCATGGCGGCGATCGCCGTTTCAATCCAACGACCCTTGGCCTGACGCTGCATCTGGGCAGCAAAGAGGGTTCCGGTGCCGAGGGGCTGGGTCAGAATTAAGGTTTGCCCGGGCTGCATGCCCCCTTTTCGCAGCAGCTGGGCCGCAGCCACCAGGCCATTACAGGCCAAACCCAGGGCTAGCTCAGGCCCCGTTGTGGTATGCCCACCCACCAGGGGGGTTTTCGCCAGGGTCAGCGCGGCTTGCACCCCCGCCAAGAGCTGAAACAGGGTTTCCTCTTGTTTCGCTGGGACGGCATAGGGCACCGTGGCGATCGCCAAAACGCTTTGGGGGTCAGCTCCCATGGCATAAAGGTCGCTCAGGCAATGCTTCACGCAGATCTGACCAAATACAAAGGGGTCACTAACCAGCGCCCGGAAAAAATCGACGGTTTGGGCCGCCAGAAAACCCTGGGGTACCCGGACAATGGCGGCATCGTCCGGCGCCTCTAGCCCCACTACGATGGTGTCGGCATGGGGCCAATCAATAGCGGTGGGGTACGCAACCCGGACGCGCTCCAGGGCACGGGTGAGGACATCGCGGCCCACTTTTGAGCCACAGCCAGCACAGTATGGGGCGGGCGGATCGGTCAGTTGACCGAACGCAGCGGGTGGGGTCTGCGGATCGTGGCTCGACGACATGGGGGGCAGCTGGGCAAACTGGGCCATGAACTGGCGATCGATCCGATCTTTCCAGGTTTGCATCAGGGGGGCTGCGAACATCCAGGGGCCACGGGCAGCAACCGCACTGCCGTCTCCAGTGCTGATCAAGCTCAGGTATTGCGTTTGAGGGCGGAAAGGCCGCAGGGGCTGGCTCTGCAATGCCGCCCGGAGATTGTGGAACAGGGGGTTGCCCTGGCGCACGGCAAAGACCCCGGCCTTGGGGCGCGGCTGGTGCTGCATCGTCGCCACATCCCCCGCCGCAAAAACTTGATGATGGGAGCAGCTCTGCAAGGTATTTTCCACCAGCACAAACCCCCGCTCGTCTGTCGCCAAACCCGAGGCTCGCAGCCAGTCCGGTGCTGCTGCTTGCGTCACCCAAAAAATGCGATCGCACTCAACGGTCAGCCCCGATTCACAGCGCAGTCGATGGCGCTCAGGGGCGATCGCTTCAACGGCACAGACCGATTCTGACAAGTGCAGGTGAATTCCTCGCGCCATGAGATGCTGCTGGAGCCATCGCCGCGTGCAGCGATTCCGTCCCTTGGCCACCATCGACCCCCGGTGAAACAAATGCAGCGCCACCTGCCCCCGAGGTCGCCCCAGGGCGTCGAGCAAGTCCCAGAGCTTGCGCTGCATGTTCAAAATCAGCTCCACGCCCCCCACGCCACCGCCCACAACGGCGATCGCCATTGTCTGACTTGGGGCCGCTGCTTGCACAGCTTCTAGCCACTCTGCCCAGGCCCGCAGCAGTGCCGGAACGGGTTTGGCCGGGATAACATGCTTGGCTGCACCCGGTACATTTAACCTGGCGGGGGTACTGCCAATATCTAGGGACAGGACATCGTAGGCAATGGGGGGGTGCTGTGCACAGAGAACCTGTTGCCCTATCGGATCAATCCCGACGGCCCGGTCTCGGACGAGCTGCGCTTGGGCAAAGTGGGTCAGAGGCTCTAGGTCGATGTGAGATTCATCAAAGGTATATTGCCCCGCGATGTGACCGGGTAACATGCCGGAGTAGGGGGTATGGACTACATCGCTGATCAGCGTGAGACGCACACCGAGCAGGGGCTGCATGCCAAACTTACGCAGCACGATAGCGTGGGTGTGCCCACCCCCCACCAAGACCAGATCCTTCACGATGGGCGGCACGGACTGCATAGGAACTTTGTGAGTTGAGGGGAAATGCTACTTCCAGGATAACGACTGTCATGGGACGCGATCGCCATTCCCGACAGTCAGTCGTGAGTCCCTCGGAGTAAAGCGAACCAGGCTAGATGGCACGAAGAATGCTTGGAATACTGGCGATCGTCCCTAGGCTCTCAATTTCTGCCAGTGCCCGCCGAAATTCCCCTTCTCGCACTTCATGGGTAACCACGACAATTTCTGCTTGTTTGTCCTGGAAGCCAATCTGCACCACCGACTCTAAACTGACGCCGTGGTTTCCAAAGCAGGTGCCAATTTTACCGATGACCCCCGGATGATCTTGGGTGAGAAAGCGCACGTAAAAGCGCGTCACCAAATCGGCGATGGGAGCCACCTGACTGTAGGAGTGGTGCGAACAGGACAGGAGAGGGTGGGTGGTCGGTGCTTCAGGGCTATCAACGGTTACGCCCGTTTTCAAAAGCGCTGCAATATTGATGATATCTGAGACCACTGCACTGGCGGTGGGGCCAGCCCCGGCCCCCGGCCCAAAAAACATCACCTGCCCCAGGGGGTCGGCTTCGAGCAAAATAGCGTTGTACACATCGTTCACGCTGGCGAGGGGATGCGCCTTGGGTACCAGGGTGGGATGAACCCGCACGTCGAGTTCATCCGGGATGCCCGTCGAGGCGGGATCCGGTCGTTTGGCGATCGCCAGCAGCTTAATCACAAAGCCCAGCTTATCGGCGTAGGAGATATCGGAGGCTGAAATGTTGCGAATGCCTTCGCGGTGTACCTGCTCGAGCTTCAGACGGCTGCCAAAGGCCAAAGACGCCAGAATGGCAATTTTATCGCCTGCATCTAGGCCATCAATATCAGCGGTGGGGTCGGCTTCGGCATAGCCGAGACGCTGGGCATCAGCCAAAATTGGCTCAAAGGGGTCGCCAGACTGCTGCATGCGCGTCAGGATGTAGTTGGTGGTGCCGTTCAAAATGCCCATCACGGACTGGATGTGGTTGGCCCCCAAGGACTGCTTCATCGCCTGAATCACGGGAATGCCCCCGGCCACAGCGGCCTCAATCATCACGTAGACGCCCGCAGCATTGGCAGCGGTAAAAATTTCTTCGCCATAGCGGGAAATAACGGCTTTATTGGCGGTCACCACATGCTTGCCCTGGGCGATCGCCTCCAAAATTAGGGAGCGGGCGGGCTCGAGTCCACCAATCACCTCGACCACAATGTCAATGTCAGGATCCCGGACAATGGTGTACAGGTCGGTGGTCAGGCGATCGCTGGGAATTTCCAGCGGGCGCGACTTGTCGAGGGAGCGAACCCCCACCCGATGGAGGGCGATCGCCTGGAGCAAGGGATGTCGCCCTGCACGATCTGCGAAGATATGGCCGACGCCAGCGCCAACCGTTCCCAGCCCGAGTAAGCCAACGTTGAAACCCACAGCTCTGTCCTACCGTGTCTACAGCCCCTATTGTGACATTCTCAGGGAATCAACCGCCCAAAAATCATCCATTAAGTCCCCCCAATTGAGCGTGCCCTCCAAGATCTGGCAGGAGATGCAGCCAGCACCCGCGCTTGCAGACCCGTGCCATCCCTGACATTCAATTTTGGGACTGATGACCGGGGATCGAAGATCACAGTGAAAGACTGCACCCCATCAATCAATTCAATCAATTGACAGAGTCATTTTTGGGCGAGATTAATCCCAATGACAGAATGATTTGCCTGCTCAACCCGTTAGGGTTTTATTAGCACACTGAGATCAGCGGTCTTCGAAAGTCGGCATTGGATTTGAGCTGTCAAAGATTCCGCTTAAAAAGCTTGGATAGTCTACGGAGCGACCGTTAAGTCAGACCGCAAGGCTGGGTGCGACAACATTGCGACAACATTGCGAAAAGAATACTTGGAGACGAGCCTCATGATGAGATGGCAGAAAATTACAGCACTTTCAAGCGCTGCAATCTTGACCATAACGGTGCAGCAAACGCAGGTTATTGCGGCACCAGATACTGATAAAACCCTGCAAGAATCCGTCGAAGTGTTTCAAGAGATGATGGGGAATGCCGAGACCCGGATTCCCGCGAATGTCTTGCAAACCAGTCAGGCGATCGCCATTCTTCCCGATGTTAGCCAAGGTGGCTTTATTTTTGGGGGGCGTCGTGGCAATGGCGTGATGATGGTGCGTGAGGCAGATGGCACCTGGAGTAATCCGGCCTTTGTGAACGTCACGGGCGGCAGCTTCGGATTGCAGGCTGGATACCGCTCCAGCGACCTCGTGTTGGTGCTGCCCAATCAACGTTCGGTCAACGACATTTTAGATAGCGGTTCTTTAGAACTAGGGGGAAGCGTTTCGGGAACTGCCATTTCAGAACAGGGCACTGCTATCGATGTCCTAGACGATCTATGCCTTACCCATAAGTCCTGGAAGTATTGCAACGATTGACTTTCAACT
>CAZXWR010000091.1:0-12557 GCA_964644325.1 uncultured bacterium | reverse complement strand
GCCTGCATCATTTCGGGCAGTCCCTCAATGGCATCGGCGATGTCAGCGGGCTGCACATGAACGAGCAGGGTTTTGACCCCCGAGAAGTTGCCCTGTTCCAGCAGTGCCTGAAGCTGGGTTTTAATCAGGGCCCGCAAATCTTCACGGGTGATAGATTGAATTTTTAACTGGTTATCCTCTGTCACCCCTAACCCCCTAACCCTCTCCAGATACTGGTTCGAACTCAAGAATTGGGAAGACCGCACCGTGCGAAAAGTCGCACAGCCGCGTGGGCGCGGAACACAAAAAATTGGATCCAGATGGATCGGATGCGCCACTTCGCTTACCTTACCCTAATATTAGGGTCTGCTCAGCGTTCTAAGGTTGAGTTGGGGATAGCTTTAGGCAGGGCCAACGGGTATGACTTGGGCAGCGGCGGTCTGACTCACTTCCAGGACGGTCTGTCTGGCCCAGTCGTCAGCCGCCAGAATATCCTCTAGGGTGGGCTGTACCTGGTTTTGGGACTGAAAGCGATCGCAGGTTTTTTCGATCACGCGCGGAATATCGAGGAAGGAAATTGCCTCGTCCAGGAAGAGGGCCACAGCTTGTTCATTGGCGGCATTGAGCACCGCTGGCATACAGCCCCCGGCCCGACCCGCTGCATAGGCTAGCTGCATACAGGGATACTTGGCATGATCAGGCTGGCGGAAGGTGAGGTCACCCGCCTTGACTAAATCCAAAGGTTCCCAGTCGGTGGCGATGCGCTCAGGCCAGGAAAGGGCATAGAGCAAGGGCAGACGCATATCGGGCCAGCCCAGCTGCGCTAGCACGGAGGTATCTTGGGTTTCAATCAAGGAATGAATAATGCTTTGGGGATGAATCACAATATCGATGGCGTCGTAGTCTACGCCAAAGAGATAGTGAGCTTCAATGACCTCTAGCCCTTTGTTCATCAGGGTGGCGGAGTCTACGGTGATTTTGCGGCCCATCGACCAGTTGGGGTGTTTCAGGGCGTCGGCCACGGTGACCTGGGGAAGTTTCTCGACGGGCCAATCTCGGAATGCCCCCCCAGAAGCCGTCAAGATAATCCGGCGTAGCCCCCCAGGCGGTAGCCCCTGCAAACACTGAAAAATAGCTGAGTGCTCCGAGTCTGCGGGCAGCAGTTTTACGCCGTGAGCCTCGACGAGGGGCAGGACAACCGGGCCACCCGCAATCAGGGTTTCTTTATTGGCGAGGGCAATATCTTTCCCAGCTTTGATGGCCGCGATGGTTGGCAGGAGTCCGGCACAGCCGACAATACCCGTCACGACGGATTGGGCATCCCCATAGGCCGCCACTTCAACGAGGCCTGCCGCCCCGCAAACAATTTGAGGGGGCCGCGGTAGGTCAGCAATCGCCCCTTCGAGTTCAGTCCGTTGACTGGGATCAGCGATCGCCACAATTTCGGGCTGGAACTGTCGCACCTGCGCTGCCAGGAGGGCAATATTCCGGCCCGCAGCCAATCCGACAATCCGAAATTCATCGGGATGGTGGGTGACAATATCCAGGGTTTGGGTGCCGATTGAGCCAGTTGAACCAAGGAGGGTAATTGCTTTCACGATTTTTCTGCGTCTGAAGGGCGGCCAGACCAAGGCGACCGAGAAAACTGCCGCGATCCCTATCGAGAAAACAGCCGTTCTGGGCTTGGCCAAGGTTTAGTTTATCTTAAGGGTTGATGGTGCCCCGTGAATGGATCAGGGCCAGGTTCTCTCCCGTCGATCGAGTTGAGTGCCCCCACTAGGACGTCGGAAGCGTCTGGGATGAATCTAAACCCGTGCCCTGATCTTGCAGTTGCGGAATCAAGCGCACGTTAAACTCGGTCTCGAAGCAGGCTTTTTTGTACTCCAGACTCCATAGTTCTAGGCTACAGTCTCCTCCTGTCGCAGAAGGCTGCAAGGACAAAATTACTCGACCAGACTGCACCGCTGAAACATCAAGGGTGACGGTTTGAATGGCGCGAATCTGACGGCGATCGATGGCGGCGGCCAGCTTGAGAATGGCGCTGAGTTGGTCAATGAGCTGACGCTGGGGTTTCGTGAGGGTTTGATAGTGGTCGTGCTTCTTTTTAGGGGCACCTTTGCGATGGTAGCGAGCTAGGTTGGCAATCAGCTCTACTTCGATGTCGGTGTAGCCGAGGAGTCCGCCATGACGAATCAGATAGTAAGAGTGTTTGTGGTGGGCAGAGTGACTGATGTAATGACCGCAGTTATGGAGCACCCCCGCCGCCCAGAGCAGCTCCCGTTCCTCTGTGCCCCACTGGTGCAGAACCCCTTGGGACTGATCAAATAAGTCCACGGCAAACTGAGCGGCTTGCTGAGCATGGGGCAGGTTGACATGGTACTTCTGGGCCAGGTTCAGAACGCTGCGCTCCCGCACAGATCCCTGGTAGCGGAGTCGGTCTTCAATGAGGCCGTGGTTGAGCATCCAGTCCACGACCATACCCTCGCGCAACGCCCGTGAGCAGGGGGTCAAGGATTTGACTCCCAGGGCAGTCATGGCAACCTGGAGGATCATGGCTCCCGGCAGTATGATTTCAGCCCGCCGTTCCGACAGACCAGGCAGCTTACAGCGATCGCTGAAGGGAAGCTGGCGGAGTTTTTGAATCAGGTGATTCAGGTTTTCGGCGGTTAACACATAGCCCTGTAGGGAATTGGGAACCGCTCCCGTATGGACAGCAGCATCCATCCGCACGAGGCTTTCGATGGTGCCGGACGTGCCCACCATCTGCACCTGTTCCTGGGGCTGAATCTGAGCTTTTAGGTCTTCAATGGGCCACTCAAACATGCCCCGAATGTAGGCCTGGAGCCGCACAAATTCGCGATCGCTAATGGGATCGGTGCTAATAAACTCGGCGCTCAGGCGGACGGCACCGACTTTGGTGCTGCTCAGAAAGCGCGGGTCGTGGCCGTCCCCAAGAATCAGCTCGGTGGAGCCCCCGCCAATATCAATGATGATGTGGGGCTGATGGTTGAGTTCGAGTCCAGATAAAACGCCCAGGTAAATTCGGCGGGCTTCCTCGACCCCGGAAATGAGGTTGATTTTGAGTCCGAGATGATCTTCTACTTCTTGAATAAAGTCCTTGCCGTTGGGGGCTTCGCGAGTGGCGCTGGTGGCCACGGCAATGACCTGCTCAACGTGGCGGGCACGGGCAATTTCCAGGCAGCGACGCAGGGCTTCCATGGAACGTGCCATGGCTTCTACGGATAGGTTTCCGGTTTTGGGGCAGCGCTCTCCCAGCCGCACGGTACTTTTTTCGGTATCGATGATATCGAAGGCGGGCAGGTCGGGCTGCACATTGACGATTACCATGTGGATGGAGTTGGTGCCAATATCAATGGCGGCTAGGGTGCGGGAGGCACTCCTGGGACGGGGCAAAACTTGTTCTGAAATCCGGACTTCGGTCAAGGGTCTCTGACCGTTTGCGATCGCATCTCCTGCCATACCACATCCCTTTTTTTGTCACAGAACGCCGCTATTTTTTGGACTTTGGCCAACTGGAGCGGGTCAACGATCGCCGCTCTTCGTTGAGGTGCTGGCTCCCTTGCCTATTCTGGAAGCAAATTGCCCTTCCAGAACTGTAGAAGCTCCCGGAGAAGCGGTCAACTCCAAACAAGACACTTGATTCTTGTCACTCAAAGTCGAACAGGTCAGTTGCGCGACCGTCGTTAGGCTGTCAGTGCTCTCGGCATCCTCGTTGTTAGGTTGAACAGAGTTGGATTGGACAGGGGCCAGATATCTCAGCGGTGCATGTTGCCTGTGAACCCATGGGGTTATCGCTGACCAATCTGAATAATTTCGGTCAGGATGCTGTCCAGGCTGCCGTTGACATTGATTTTTTCGATCTTCTCGGCAATGCGCTCGAGAATTTCTAGCTCTTTCAAGCGGAGCGCAATGGGGTTATTTTCCATGACGCGAGCCGTGTTCAGCATGCTGCGGGTAGCTGCCGTTTCTTCGCGCCGCCGAATGCTGTTGGCCTGGGCCAGTTTTTCCGCTGCAACCACCTGGGACAAAATCGTTTTGATTTCACCGGGCAGGATAATATCTTTGACCCCCACTGACTCCACCTGAATCCCGTAATCTAAGGTTTTGGGGCGAATGTAGTCCGAGACGGCAGTGTCGATGGCCCCTTTATCTTCGAGCAGCTCATCCAGGGTACGGGTGCCGACTGCGCCGCGCAGGGCAAACTGGAGTTCTTTGTACAAGAACCCCTCAATATCCGCTAGCTCAGCTTTTGCCCGTTCGGCATCCACCAGCCGAAACCCAGCCGTTAGGTTAAGCCGCAGGGGCACTTTATCCTTCGATAGAATTTCCTGACCGGACACCTCCAGGGTTTGCAGCCGCAGATCGACCACCTCGGTTTTGAGCGATCGCCCAAACACCCACCAAACATGCCAACCCGGCGCTAGCGTTCCCTGGAAAGCGCCTTCGGCATAGAGCAACCCCAGGTGCTGAGCAGGCACTTCCTGGATATGCAGGGATTCATAGGCCAGCTGCAAAACTTCGGGTAACCCCGAGACCAACTCTGCCACCAGCGCTGGTTCCAGTTTGGCATCCGTGCCAATATCAATGATCTGCACCGCCACTCCCTGCCAGAAAATCCGCCGACTACAGGGGGGCAGCACTGCAATCACCTTGCCGTTGTAGCGGGCGATCGCCACTTCCTGGCCCCCCAGCTCGACCGCCTGACAGTAGCGGGCCATAAAGTCCGGGTGTTGCTCCAGCAGGAGTTCCGGGAACGGAAACTGCGGGTCGGGCTGGGTGCGGTCGAGTAGATGAACCGCGATCGCCCGATCGACCGTCCAAAACCCGTACAGACCAGGCTCTAGGGCTCGGACAAAATTATCCCGTTCGTAGAGCATCCCCAGCTCAAAGTCCCGCACCTGCACCCTCTTGAGGCCGGACAACCCCTGTGCCTGCTCCCGCAGACGCAGCATCACTGCGGGGGGCAGTTCAATGGTTTCATCTAAGTTAAAGAGCAACACTTCAACCGGAACAAAACCGCGCCAAAACGCCCGCAGTTGATTCGAGGGTACCACCTGCCAGCGCTGCCCTAATTGCACCAGAGCCGCTTCATTATGGGCCGTGCGGAGGATCTGCAAATGTTCGCGCAACACATGAGCATGGGTCTGCCAGAGCAGCTCCAGGTTTTCTAAGCTTGCTTCCGGCTGATTTAAGTCATAGGTTTTTACGTTCCAGTGCCAACCGATACGACGATGGGTGCCTGGGAGTAGTACCCGCTGAAAATGGCTGCGGTAGAACAGTAGCCCTCGTTCGTGGGGCTTAATGTAGAAGGTTTTGATCATGCCAGAAGCATTCCTATAGGAAGCTGCACCAACGCGGCACGACAACGGTCACGACGCTTCAGGTGCAGTGCAAAAAATATTTAATTGTTCCCGGTATTGGGTCAATGCCCCGCTATGGCGGGCATCCGCAGTTACAGTGCGGGCGATCGCTGCGGATGGGCTGGATTAAACCAGAGCGGCCTGGTAAAGTCCGCAGACCCTACCCGGCTCAACCCCTGATACATATACCGTTCCGACGAACCCTCTGGTCGGCTAGCCCGCAGGCCAACCCCCAGCTGACAAGCCAGAAGGGCATACTCAAGCCACCCTGCACGACGCTGCCCGAAGGTCACCGCCGACGATCGCACTGGCCTTTGGCTGCTGCCGGCCTTTCCACCCAGTGAAAAAGCCCGCAGGATACCAGCCCAGCAGAGCAAAATACGGACTTGCACCGCTACGAGATTGCGCCCGCAGTATTGAAACAAGTGAAACTCGTCCCTAACGAGGTGCCCCTACCCGGGGCGGGGTGGTAAAAGTATAGGATTCGAACCTATTACAGTCAGAGTATGAGTCTGATGCTCTACCCATTGAGCTAACTTTTGAGCTGATGGATGATCAACCCGTGGCTCTTGATGCTGGATTCGAACCAGCGTCCCCCGAGAAATGTCCCGGCGCTCTTCCCCCGAGCTAATCAAGAAAAGGTGGATTAACCTGGTGCGTTCGGCGGTACACACCCTGGCAATTCTCAGCCAAAGTGCGCCAGTCAGGCATACAGAACCTGAACCGCTGCGTCCCAACACGCAGTCTTTCCAGCCACCGACCTTAGCACAGACAAAGGGCGATCGCCAAACCCCCTCAGCAAAAATCTACAGAGGCAAGCATCAAGACAGCGACTACATTCCAATAAAACTGAAGCAGAACGCGATCGTCCTTCTTTCGCCGAAAAACCGCCTTAACTTGCCGTCCCCGAGCAGCGATCGCACAACCCATGCACCGTCACCTCATACTCATCCACGGTGAGGCCAGGACGCAGCTGCTGGAAACTCATGCCCTGAAACTGCTGCCAAGCAATATCTTCAATCGCACCACAGGACTTACAGCGAAAATGGTGGTGCGCCTCCACATTGGCATCGTAGCGACAGACCCCTTCCTCTAAAAGCACCTCGCGCACCAATCCCACATCCCGCAACGCTTGCAGAGAACTGTACACGGTGGCCTGGGATGAAGTGGGGGCATGCTGATTTAAATCAACCAGAATTTGCTCCGCAGTGGGGTGATCCGTCCGGCTGAGCAAATTGGCATACACCGCGAAACGCTGGGGCGTTACCCGCAAGTGCTTGGCCCTCAAAACTTGAACAATCGTATCGGCTTGCTGCTGCATGGATGCGTCCTCACAACTTTGACCCAGACTGACAAACCTACCCCAGCCCAAGTCTTCAGATTCGTGAGTATTTTACTCAGATTCTTTATTCACGATAACACTCTGACCAGAGAATGACATAGACTTAGTAAACAAGTTCATAAACAAGCAATTATTCTTATTGAATAATTCTTATGTTAGAATTATTCTGACCTGAGACGGCAGCACTTGATCAGTATCAATGCCGTCTGAGTAATTTGCACAACGACACAAGAGAGGTTCAGTATGGCTGCTATCGAACGTGTTCCAGAGGTTATATTTAAGACTCGTGTGCGGGACGAATCCGTGCCAGGGCCAAACCCCTATCGTTGGCAAGATAAGACTACCCAGGAAATCTTTGGGGGTAAGAAGGTGGTTGTATTCTCTCTGCCAGGAGCCTTCACACCGACCTGCTCATCCAACCACCTGCCCCGTTACGAAGAGCTCTACGACGAGTTCAAGGCCCAAGGGGTCGATGAGATTATTTGCCTATCTGTGAATGATGCCTTTGTCATGTTCCAGTGGGGCAAGCAAGTGGGTGCCAAGAACGTATCTTTGCTGCCCGACGGCAACGGTGAGTTCACCCGCAAGATGGGGATGCTCGTCGATAAGTCCAATCTGGGCTTTGGCATGAGATCCTGGCGCTATTCGATGTTGGTAAATGACGGCCACATCGAGAAGATCTTTGTAGAGCCTGATTTTGGCGACAACTGCCCCACCGATCCGTTTGAAGTCTCCGATGCTGATACAATGCTGGCCTACCTCAAGGGGGCTGAGTCGGCAGGGGTTTCTGAACCTCGTCTAGCGTTTGTTGGCTAAGACACCTGCCCAAGACACATCTCTGAAACAGAGACATCGCTAAAACACAGAGGGTAAAGGACTCTGCCTTCTGTGTTTCCCTTCAGCATTCAGCTCAGTTGATTCAGTTCAGTCTGAAACCTGCGTCTGTCCAGACCTATCCAGTCCCTTATCTGGACTCATGCCCAGGTTATATTTCGCAGCCGTTGCTAGAGTAGGCTCGCCATGAAACTAACAAGTAAGAATTTAGATTCGCGTCTGGATACGCTCTATGACGCCATTGTCGTTGGTGGGGGTATGGGCGGTCTATCGGCAGCCATTTACTTGGCCCGCTATGGCCTGAAATGCCTGGTCATTGAGAAGGGTCGGGGGCGATCGCTCTGGATGCAGGACCTGCGGAACTATGTCGGGTTTGACCCGGACACACCGGGTCGAGACCTTCTGACCCACGGTACCAAGCAGGTGGTTGAGTGGGGTGCAGATTATCTGCGGGGCTATGTCGAAGACGTGGTGGACGAAGGCGATACCTTTGCCGTACATGTCAAAGTTGGAAAGCAGGACAGTATCCATCCCACCTTTCGCAGCAAGTATTTGGTCGCGGCTTCTGGGGTCATTGATGTTTTGCCCCAGCTCGCCAACATGCAGAACGTCTACGACTACGCAGGGTACACGCTCCATGTCTGCATGATTTGTGACGGATACGACATGTGGGATCAAAAAGCGGTCTTAATTGCAGGGTCAGAGGGACAGATCAATGCGGCTTTTGTGCTGAACTGGTTTACGCCCTATATTTCCGTGCTCACCCACGGCCTGTTTCCCGTGAGCGATCAGATGAAGCAGAAGCTAGCCGAGCATGGCTACCCGCTGTACGAAGCACCCATTACCCGCTTTCTGGGCGAGAAGCATCAGCTGAGTGGGGTTGAATTGGCTGATGGCACCGTGGTTGATGCCACAACGGGTCTGGTTAGTATGGGTTCGATCTACCACAACCGCTATCTCAAAAATATTGCAGGACTCACCTGGGACGGTGAAAACTTAGTCACCAACACGATGGCTCAAACGACCCATGAGCGCATTTTTGCCTTGGGCGACCTGAAGCAAGGGCTAAATCAAGTGTCCATCGCCGTTGCCGACGGGACTTTAGCGGCTACGCAGATCTGGCGCAATATCCGGCGGGCCAGTGCCCCACGGAAGTGGGAGGATAACATTCACAGTTATGCGGCGGTTCCATAGGGTTTAAGCCCAGAACCCCACCATCCTGAATGCCCTGACCGTCAACTTCTACAGGCGACGATTAGGGCATTTCACGGAGACGTAGATACAGCGCTCACCGTCAGAGACGGGGGTGTTGCTTCATTGAGCTGCTGCAACCATTCTTTCAGCTCATCAAAAGAAACGCTCACGAAAGCATTGTCCTGGAGAACCTGATTGATCAGTAGGCTGCCTGACTGCGTTGCATCCAACAATTTAGCCTGTAGCTTCGGCTCACGTTTGGCAAGCTGCTGAAATTCTAGTCCAGTGACGACCTGCCGCTGGATCAGCGTCGCATCTGGATAGCGTTGAGCGAGGTCGTCCATGACGGCACGAATAATGGTAGCGACATCCGTGGTGGTCAGTGAAGCAGGCTGCAATAGCTGCGCCATGCGGGTCTGGGAAGGAGTATTGTTTTGCTCCGTGTGGGATTGGGGACTCAGCAGTTCAAATAATCGCGAAATGGAATCCCGAGGGTGCATCTCTTCCGTTTCGTGATGGGCCAGTAGCGTTTCTTTGGTACTGAGGCGGCGGCGAGCATTCAGAGCCTGAAGGGTTTCTTCGTAACGCTGCATGAAGTCGCGTTGAATGGCGACGGTATCCATGCCGGGGGCTGTGCTCAACTTCAACATCAGCACACCATCTCCTTTATTCTCAATGCTCTGAATACCAAGCTGTGCGTTCTGGTAGTGCTGATTGAGCTGATTGACTGTGGCGGCAAAGGCCGTCCAGTTAACGCCGCTGTGGAGCGTCAAATTAATCGTTTCTAAGGCGCTGTGGAACAGTTGGGCAAATTCACCCGGCAAAAACTGGCCTTGACTAGGGCGGCGATCCTGATTATTGCGTTTCAGGTAAATAAAGCCGCAGGTTACGCCTTCGAGCTTGGTGGTGCTGCTCAACTGGGCATCTTCTAGACAAATGCCCGTCAATTCTGCACCGATAAAATTAGTCGCCGCAACCTTAGCCTGGGTTAACTCTGCTTGATTTAGGTTAGCCTGACGAAAATCTGTTTTCGTGAGATCGGCACCTCGCAAATCTGCCTCGACTAGGCTGGCACCCGTCAACACTGCTTTTTGGAGAGTAGCGCCACTGAGCAGGGCTTCGTTACCTTTCGCTCCGACGAGCATTGTGCGGTTGAGATTCGCTTTAATCAGGTCAGCGCCAGAAAAGTTGGCTTCGGTGCCATCCGCCCCTTCGAAGTCGGCGTTACCTAAATTAGCCCGTCCCAGGTTTCCTTTGCGGAGGATTGCTTCTCGCAGGTTCGCACCCCGCAGGTTCGCTTCAATCAAAATAATGCGGCTCAGATTCGCCCGCCGACAGTTCGCTTCAATGAGGTTGGCAAAGCTAAAGTCGGCTTTATTGAGGCGGGCACCGATCAGAGTAGCTTCGCGAAGGCTGGCTTCACTGGCGATCGCCTGGTTAAGGTTGCAGCTGCGGAGATTTGCCTGGTTGAGGGTGGCTTCAATCAAGATTGTTTTGGTCAAGTTGCCATCTTGGAGGTTCGCTTTACTGAGGTTGGCGCGATTTAGGTCAGCGAAGCTTAAATTGGCCGATTCGAGGGTTGCTTCAATCAGCGTGGCGCGATTCAGGTCGGCTTCAATCAGTGTGGCTTTGGTCAGGTTCGCAAAGCTTAAATCAGCTTTACTCAGGTTAGCCTTGCTTAAATTGGCGCCACTCAGGTTCGCTTCACTTAGATAAGCCTGACTCAGGTTGGCACAGCTTAAAAATGCCCCGGTCAATTGGGCGCAGCTCAAGTTGGTTTTACTGAGGTTGGCCCCAATCAGGTTTACACCCTCCAGGCGTAGGCCGCTGAGGTCAGCACCACTTAAGTCTGGCGGTTCAGTGAAATGCTGCTTGCGCCAGGTATTCCAATGGGAAACGCCAAGCCTTAACTGTTTGAGATGGGCATCGTTTGCCACAGAATCTGCTTCCTTCGATAAATGATCAATAGAAGTGCGTGAATGTTCACCGAGGCTGATTGAGGTTAATCTGTCGCTGTTTTGACAGCCAGAACACAGTGATAGCACAACTCACTCAAGGTGTTGACCCACACCCTAAGCAAGGGGCATTTTCACCGAGAATAGTCGATTCCCCGCTAAATCGCAAAGGGTGAAACCGGAGAGTGTTAGGGCATTTCCTTAGGCGATCGCCCTGGTTTTGGGCAGGCAAATGGGGTTCAATCCGCCGTTAAATTCAGCACTGGGCTGGGGGGAGCAGTGTCAATGGCTCGGGTGGATGTAACAGGGGTTCCGCAAACATTCGTCACAAACCCGTCGGCTTACCGAACAGTCATGATCCATGAAGGAACCGCGCTGACCTGACAAATAACGGTGTTAGAACTGGTATCGGTTTGCTTTGGGAATGTCCCAACAATGCTCCAAGAACCATCCTATTGAGGAGATGAACACCCCAGCCCCCCACAGCTCGGTGCTCAGCAAGGAGCAGCAGATAGCTTGAAGCAAATCGCTTAAAAATGTGACATGCTCTGCTTCAGGAAGCATGCCGTTGGCAACAGTCAGTGGCAAGAGTTTACCCCTGAAAATCCGCAACTCGCCCAAATTCGAGACGGTCGAGGAAAGTGCTGGCGATCGCGATTGACTTTCGTCACGATCGAAATCATTCAAAAAGAATGTTGAGTAACTGATCTCGGCTGTACCCAAAATGTGCCGAAATATCCTTCAAAATGGCATTTAAGGTTCCTACTTTGGTAACCGTCCCTGGAACTCATATTGAGCTTAGTGTTCAACGAGTTTAATAGGGTTTCAGCTTCTACTTTGAGCGGTCTTTAGACCTGAAATGGCTGAAACAACCAATCTTCGTCAGATGCCAGGGACAGTTACCTACTTTGTAGGACTATGGTTCGGGATAGTAATGTGATGTTCCCCATTTTGCTGGGTTGTTAAACGGATATGACTTCCCGTTTGTCGCTCAACGGTGTAACCCAATTTCTTTAGACTGCTGGTGAGATCTGGGCCAGTCAAGTCTCGCGGTAGTTTCATGCAGCAAAAACTTCATCACGAGTAATATGCATTCGGATCAGATCGGGGCGATTGCTTTCGTCAAAGTGGCACCGGACTGCGTCACGAATCATTTCTTTGAGTTCCTCCAATGAATCACCTTGGGTAAAAATTGATTCCCCAATGGCTTTGGCAGTATATCCACCGTCAATATCATCTGCTTCCACAAGGAAAATAATTTCATGCATCGATCCCGATCCATATAACTTGTCCAAAATTATACCGATCATTCATTGAACTGAGTTTCCCAGTATCCCCTATATCTATTTGTCTCGGGCAACTGTAGCGGCAGACAAAAGTTTTAGGATATTTTATGCAATGGTGTAGGGACAAATAGCGTTTGACTTCGGCCTATTTGCCATGGCGATTACAATACACCCTTGTACCCGAAATGACCGCCGACCCTTGCGCAACCACAACTGCCAGCATTGTCATTGAGTATGATGGCGTTTCGCGCGATCGCGAGACGCAGTTTCGCGAGTGGCAGCAGGAGATCAGAGCTGGGGTTCAGAACTTTCCGGGCTATCTCAGAACCGACATTTTTCCGGCCATCACCGGAATTCAAGATAAGTGGCACATTGCCGTGCATTTTGATACCCCGGCCCACCTTTCGAACTGGCTAGATTCCGATATTCGTCATGGCTTGATTCGTGAAGGGAAAAGCAGCTTTGGATCCTATCGGTATCGCATTGGCACCGGACTGGAACGATGGTTCACGACCGTGAGGCGATCGCCCGCTCTCAAACCCCCATTGCCCGCCTGGAAGCAAAATTTTGCCGTGTTGTTGGGCCT
>CAZXWR010000090.1:0-12608 GCA_964644325.1 uncultured bacterium | reverse complement strand
CAAGCTGGCGCAATTCTGACCCTCTCTGTCTGCCCTGGTGAGAAATCCGGGATCAGGGAACTGCTTCAGAATCGAATTGAGAAGAGTGGTTTTGCCGCTGCCTAAAAAGCCCGTAATGATGGTAACGGGCAGTTTTGACTCAGGAGTAGGGGGTTGCTCAAACATTAGCGGAGTTGAGAGGACCGCTGAATTAGGCTCATAAATTCCTGGCGGGTACGGGCATCTTCTGCAAAGACACCCCGCATTGCGCTGGTAGCTGTCCAAGAACCAGGCTTCTGAACACCCCGCATGACCATGCACATGTGGGTGGCTTCTACCACTACAGCAACTCCCTTGGGCTTCAGTAACCCTTGCAGGGCATCGGCAATCTGGGCAGTCAAGCGTTCCTGCACCTGTAAACGGCGACCATACATTTCGCAGATGCGGGCAATCTTAGACAGGCCAATCACCTTACCATCGGGAAGATAGGCTACATGAGCACGACCTAGAATGGGCAAAATTATGATGCTCGCAGGAACTAAACAAGTCAATATCACGCACCAGTACCATCTCGTTAGCATCCTCGTGGAACACAGCTCCATTCAGCAACTCGTCAAGAGATTGGTGATAGCCGGAGGTTAAGAATTTGAGCGCTTTGACCACACGTTTGGGCGTGTCGCAGAGTCCTTCGCGATCGGGGTCTTCGCCTAAACCCAGAAGTAAGGTTCGGACTGCTTGCTGCATTTCTTCGTCTGAAACGCGAGCCTTGAGCTCGGTACGGATAGGCTGATTGCGGATATCGTCGGCTGAAATAGGTAAGGTCATAGGTAAAGTTATAAAAGAGAACTATCGGTGGTTTTGAATGGAGCGATCGCATAGCAACCGTCTCCCTTCAGCACATGACAAGCATGCTGAAAGAGCTGAAAGATTGATTATCAGGCAAGGCAATTGGTGAGGTGTTGCCGAATCTCATCTGCATTGAGATGTCGCCCGATGAACACAAGTTGGTTACGCGGTGGTGTAGGCCAATGTTCCCCCTGGATATCGAAGCGAGGCCCACTCAGCTGGAAAACGTTGCGAAGGTCGCTTTCCTGAAACCAGAGAATTCCTTTGGCACGAAACACATTTTGCGGGAGTTTTTCTTGCAAAAACGACTCAAACTTTCGGACTTCAAAGGGGCGATCGCTCTGAAACGAAACGGAAATAAATCCATCATTATCGAGATGCGCTGAATGGTGATGGTGATGCTCATGCTCATGCTCATGCTCATGCTCATGCTCATGCTCGTGATGCTCATGCTCATGATGCCCATGCTCGTGATGCTGATCAGGATGATATCCGTGCCGTTGATCATGTTGGGTTTGCTGAATTTCTTCCTGTACCAGATCAGCGTAGGCTTTGGGGTCGTTGTATCCTACATCTAGAATCAATGGCAGGGGCACTTGACCGTGCTGGCTATGGAGAATCCTAGCGCCTGCTTTTATCGTGCTGATGTAGGACTCTAGAGTCTCTAACTGCATCGGAGATGCCAGATCCGTTTTATTTAGAATCGCGACATCGGCATAGGTAATTTGCTTAAGAGCCGCCTCACTTTCAAAATGCTCTGGGGTAAATACTTCAGCATCCACCATCGTAATGATAGAGTCGAGTCGAGTTAGATCCCTTAATTCTGTGCCGAGAAATGTCAGGATAATAGGCAGCGGATCGGCAACACCTGTCGTCTCAATAACCATATAATCAACCCGATCTGCTCGTTCGAGGACGCGGTATACTGCATCGACTAGGCCATCATTAATGGTGCAGCAGATACAGCCATTACTGAGTTCTACCATGTCTTCATCCATGGATATTAAAAGCTGTCCGTCGATATTAATATCACCAAACTCATTAACTAAAACGGCAACTTTTAAATCTTTGTTATTGCTCAGGATATGGTTTAAAAGCGTTGTCTTTCCGCTACCCAGAAATCCTGTGATAACAGTCACAGGCATTCCTCGCTTAAAAGATAGCTCTGAGCTAAAAGATAGTTCTGAGAGTGATGCTGTCATTTAGATACACCTAATCAATAGAATAAATTGGCGATACAATCTGTGAATTTTTACATGGAATACATCTGTATGGTAAAGCTGCCTTACCATCTCCACGGTAAATTTCAAGTATTGCTTCTGCCCAGGCTTCAAAAAGAAGTAAGTCGCCAGGAAATATGACTCATTCAAAATACCAGTGGGGAATGTTAGTAATTCGGGCAACTTGGAGTTTGGGTGAAGGATTGTGGTAACCGCATAGAATACCGTCAGGGAGATGAGTCGGTATAGCGTCTAGGATTTGAGTCATGAACTAGGCGGATAAAGTGTGCTTTTGGGGGATAAGAATAGTCAGTAGAAAAATTGCAAGTTGGACGGTGACAATAGTAGGCCCTGAAGGCAAATTAAACAGGGCAGATACTATCATGCCTACCACGGCGCTCACCGCACCCAATCCAGCAGAAATCATGATGTAGTGGGTGAATGCCTGGCTCAGCAAGCGGGCAGCGCAGGCGGGAATTACGACAAAGGCGCTGATTAGTAAGACGCCGACTGCTTTGATGGAAATACCCACCATCAAGGACAGCAACACAATAAAGACGGTGCGTTGGGTCGAAACAGATACACCACGGGCGATCGCCATCGGTTCATGCAGGGTCATGAGAATTTGGGATCGCAGCGTCAAGCCAATGAACCCTACACACACTCCCAACAACAAGGTACTGAAAATCAGATCGGCAGTTTGCACAGCGAGAATATCACCAAATAAAAAATTGTTGATGCCGCCCTGATACTCGTCCCGAAAGCTGAGTAAAATGATGCCCACGGCCAGGGAAGACGAGTAGATAATATTCAACAGGGCATCAGTCCAAAGGTGCGTGCGTTCTATGAAATAGGTCACACCCAGGGCAAACACCACCGAAAAGGGCAGCAGCGCCCAAGAGGGATTGAAGCCCAGTAGCAGACCAATACTAATGCCCAGCAGGGTGGAATGTCCCAGGGCATCGCTGAAGAAAGAAAGCTGACGGAGAATAGTAAAGCTGCCCAATAAGCCCCCCATCAGTCCCGTTAAAATGCCACCCATAAGGGCTCGCTGCATAAATGGCAGTTGAAATAGTTCAGTGACGCGGGTGAACTCAGCTTGAATGGTCATTGAAGGTAACCCGTAGAGAACTTAACAGGAATGGCGATAGCGGACAAACTCAGAACCATAGGCCAGCGATAGATTTTCGGGGCTGAGGGCATGGTCGGGAATACCCTGACAGAGGAGAGTTCGATTCAGGCAAAGGACGCGATCACAATTGCGACGCACCATATCCAGGTCGTGGGAAATCTGCAAAATCGCCCAGCCTTGGTCTCGTTTGAGTTGATAGAGTAAGCGATAAAAATCAGCTTCACCTCGCGCATCTAAGCCTGCCGGAGCTTCGTCAAGAATGAGTAGGCGACGGGGCCGCACCAAACAATAGGCCAGCAGTACCCGTTTGGTTTCTCCGCCTGATAGACCACTCACCCGATGGTTGCGAAGATGATGCGCTTCCACCTGCATTAACACATCCCGCACTGCACAACAGCGCGATCGACTTCCCACCCAGGGCAATTGTGGTCCTAGCCGATCCCAACCCAGCTCCACTAGCTCAGATACCGTGATCGGAATGCGACGATCAAACAAAAAGTGTTGCGGTAAATAAGCGATGTGTTGCCGCACCTCAGTGGGTAAGTAGCCTTTGTTAGACAGGGAATGCCCTAGCACAACCACCTCCCCAGACTGGAGCGGCAAAATGCCCAGCATCGCTTGAATCAAGGTGCTTTTTCCGGCTCCGTTCGGACCAACGATGGCAGTGTCCGTGCCTGCCTCTATCGAGAAGGTGACATTCTGTACCGCCAGATGCGTCCCACGACGAACCGTTAGACCACTGATCGCTAAGACAGGATGATTCACATGCCTACTCCTGACTGCATAAAAAAAACACTTCCCGGTGTTGAGATAAAAACCTGAAGGTTCTGGCAAGCTCTGCGGCTAAGGTGCTGGGGTTTTCAGAGAAGTGTCTGCTCCCGCAGCGCTAGGGCCGCCTGTTTCGCGAAATAAGTCAAAATCACATCAGCTCCTGCCCGTTTCATGCTGATCAGAGTTTCCAGCATCACAGTTTGTTCATCAATCCACCCCTGCTGAGCCGCTGCTTTGACCATCGCGTACTCCCCGCTGACGTTGTAAGCCGCAACCGGCAAGTTCGTGTGTTGCTTTAGACGGCAAATCACATCCAGATACGCCAGTGCTGGTTTCACCATCACAATATCTGCGCCTTCGGCTATATCCAGTGCCACTTCCTTCAGGGCTTCTCTTGAATTTGCTGCATCCATCTGATAAGTTCTCTTATCGCCAAACTTAGGAGCCGAATCCAGGGCATCCCGAAATGGCCCGTAGTAGGCCGAGGCATATTTCGCGGAGTAGGCGAGAATGCCCACGTTGATCCACCCTTCTGCATCCAGCGCTCGACGAATGGCTCCGACTCGACCATCCATCATGTCTGATGGTGCTACAAAGTCGGCTCCTGCTTCCGCCTGCACCAAAGCTTGCTTCACCAGCACGGTCACGGTTTCATCATTCAGAATTTGCCCATCTTTGACAATGCCGTCGTGCCCCTCGCTGCTATACGGATCGAGGGCCACATCAGTAATCACCAGCATTTGGGGCATGGCTTGCTTGATCGCTCGTACGGCACGGGGAATCAATCCATCGGGGTTATAGCTTTCGGTTCCAGCATTGTCTTTCTGATGATGGGGAATGAGTGGAAAGAGAGCGATTGCTCTCAGCCCTAGGTCATGGGCCACCTTCACCTCATCCAACAACAGATCCAGGGAATAGCGAAAACACCCCGGCATCGAGGGCACGGCCTGCCGCTGTGCATCGCCCTCGATTACAAATAGCGGATAAATCAGGTCATTCACCGTTAGAACCGTTTCGCGCACCATGCGCCGCAGCGCTTCCGTCCGACGCAGCCGACGCGGACGACAGACTGGTGCAGCTCCAGAAGACACACACTGAGATGTTACCTCGGCAGTAGCCAATACAGATCCAGGAGACAGTGATGAAGTCGACATTGATGTCATACTTTGAGAATGATTATCATTTTTAAAAATCATACATTACTTTCGTTGAAACACACCCGTTCTTGATCCAAGAAGTGATCCTGATTTCCGGGCGGTTTCGTCAAAAAATTCGCGAATGCCCACATGGCAAGCACGATGTCAGCCAAAATTTCAACGCCCTAATACTATGATTCCGACTCACTGCACGCGCGCTCAAGCTGCGGTGCTCGATGCTTTGCAGCGCCAAGACCAGCCTATCTCCGCCCAAGCACTCCACATCCTGATGCGGCAGCACCAGCGCATTGGGTTGGCAACCATCTACCGCTCGCTCGATTCTCTAATGCGATTGGGACTAGTACAGCACCGGGCAACGTTGGAGGGGGAAACGCTCTACAGCGCCGTAGAGCAGGATCAGCACTACATGACCTGTTTGCATTGCGGTCAATCTTTTCCGTTAGATTGTTGCCCCTTAGAAGCAATTGAGGGGCAGTTGCAATGCTCCAGCTCATTTACGGTCTACTACCATACCCTGGAATTCTTCGGACTCTGTAAACCCTGTGCGATTCAGAATGAGTAAATGCAAGTGTCAATTACACCAATTCTTTATCTCTTCATGAACATCGACCGTGAAAGCAAGAGTTCTGACTTGACATAGCTGAACTCCCTATCTTCCAGATGACTTTTCACTAAAGTCAGGCGAAGTTGATATGTCACGCGAGCCTGAACGATGACGCTCGTGCCTTTACACCCTAGAAGACTGTGCCCTGGGAGAAATACCAAAGCCTTTAGCGTTACTGTAGGAAACGGTTCTAAAGGTAACGCGATTATTGGCGGGATTGTAGAGTGTGTAGGTCGCTTGCTTTGGGATGCGTCCAACTGCGCCAATGCCAACAATGCGGCGGGGCGTTTTTCCTTGTTCCTGCGGTTCCTGTGTTCCGTGCAGCGTTGTGACTGTAGAGCGGAGTTGACTGGGAGTCACCCAACATTCAAAGGTTAGCCCCGATCGCCCACAGAATAAGGTATTGGCATCAGCACGGATGAGGCGATCGCACAACTGAATCCCAGGCGTATCTGGTGTCAGTTCATCAGCATAGCTCACCGTACTGCCATGAATCAGTAAGCAATCTAGCTCATGAAAGCCAAAGTGCAGCGATCTCAGCCATTGCACAGCGTCTCGCGAGACCGATTCCCACAGTTGCTTCACTTCATCTCCATTACAGTGCGCCATCAGTTCAGGCGCATCCGGTAGTCCGCTCAGGCCATGCAGGCTAAAGCACTGTTCCTCCCACCAACCGATGCAAATCTGGGGGTCTGGTTCTCCTGGGCGGGGCGATCGCAGCCGCTGAATCAATGCCCCATTGTCGCCCTTTAGCCCAATCACGTCTCCCAAAATATACAAATCTGTGATCGGGTAAGACTGTCGTCGAATATCCCGTAACACAGCCTCATAGGCCGCCAAATTTCCCTCTAATCCGCTCATAATCGCCCAATGCATCGGCTTGCCTCCTCAACTGTTGCGTAATGTTCCACTGAGTTTCTTATTTAGCGACTCACCGCTGACAAACATGAGCTGGATCATCTGCCCGTTCCGCAAACTCCATGCCCCGGGCCAAACGCCATGCGAAGATTGGGGGTAAGCCCTGCTCCAAGATATCGGCGCAGGTTTTTTGGTAGTTGTAGGGGACTTCCCGCAAGCTAATCTGAGCCGTATCGGTGTCATAGAGAACGTAGGTTGCGTTAGGGCGGCCGTGTCGAGGTTCTCCCACTGACCCAGCATTCACAATTTGTCTTAATGGAATACGCAACTGAGAGGTGAATTCATTTTGATCGGGTCGTTGAACCGCTACGCTCAAGTGGCAATCTTCCAAATTGCGGACATAGGGCACATGGGTATGACCGCAGAACAGTACATCTGCCTCCGTCGATAAAACGCGTTCTAGTGCTGCAAATCCATCCATACCCGGCAGCAGATACTCGTGCTGGCTATTGGGACTGCCATGTACAAAACAAAGATTGTCCAGTCGCAATGTCATAGGCAAGGTTGCCAAGTATGCTCGGATATCTGGACGAATGACATGGTTTGTCCATTCATGGGCGACCCTACCGCGCTTCTCAGCCAATTGGGAAGGATAACTACATTCACAGGCATTCAGCCCCTCAACGATATCTTCGTCCCAACATCCTTGACACGAAGGAATCTCGAGGGAACGAATGAGATCGACCACCTCATTGGGATGCGGCCCATAGCCTACCAAGTCTCCCAGGCAATAGATCTGTTCTGCCTGCTGTGCGTCGATATCCGATAACACTGCATTCAGGGCTTCGATATTACCGTGAATGCAGGAAATAACCGCAAGTTTCATACTGGGATGTTCTCCTCGATGGTCGCTTTATATTGCTGTTGGGCATAGCGTAGGTGGTCATCTGCCAGATAGCTGTCGCGCAGGGTTTGGGCGATCGCCTCCGGTCGTAAGTCCCAGCCCACGACTTCGATACCACTGGGCCGATCTGGGCGGCCATCTAGCCAACGGGGCAGCTTCAGCTCACGATATTCAATACCGGACAGCTTGCTTGAAAAATCCACGTAGAAAGCCCGTCCATCGGGCAATTCAAAAATGCCTTTGGCCCGATGCACCTTGCCGTACGCGCCTTCCGTTAACTCAGTCAGAGCCTCATTCAGGCTAGGCGGGTCAAATACCTGTCCATTCAAGGGTGTCAGCCATAAACTTGGCAGATCTGCCACCTCTGGGAATGGTGTATCCTGACCTGGAATAATTTCATCAGCCCAGGCATGCCATTCAGACCTTTGCAGTTTAGGGGGGAGTACCGCTACGCGATGCCAGGGCAACACCGACAGAATTGGGTGGTCGAGAATAAGGTGAAAACCCAGTTCTAAGTAGATGACCGCATTGGGTAAGTTTCCCTTGATCCAGGTTTCCAAAAAAGATTGGATCTCATGTTCGGCAATGACCTGCACCCGAGGAAAGCGATAGCCAATACAAATGAGATCAACAGAGGTCTGACTGCTTCCCGGCGCAAGATAAAAACAAGGTTGGCTAGGATCTTGCAGAAACTGACTAATCCAGGTGGTCTTGCCACTCCCCGACGGGCCTGCAACTGCAATGAATTTGGAAGTTGTCATTGTATCTGTGAGATGTTGAGGGTTGACTGTGCCCATGACCGGACTACTAGGGGCTGATGGATAAGGTCCATTGACGTTTAGAAGCGTTCTTTGTGAGTGACAGCAGCCTGCATTTTCTCCTTCAGTTCTGCTAGGTGAAGTGCTCCTAATTCACGGGACTGACGCGATCGCACACTCAAGGTTTGCTGCGCCACTTCTCGCTGACCGATGACTGCAACAACCGGAATCTTGTCTAACTCTGCTGTGCGAATTTGTTTGCCGAGGCGATCGCCACTGATATCGACCTCCACCCGCAAGCCCTGAGCGTTTAAATCCTGGGCAATCGATTCAGCATAGGAACGTTGCTTGTCACTTACAAGAAGCAACCGCATCTGCACAGGTGCCAACCACAGTGGAAAATCGCCCGCATAGTTCTCCACTAAGATGCCAAAAAATCGCTCTAGAGATCCAAAAATTGCCCGATGAATCATAATTGGGCGCTGACGCGAACCATCCGCCGCGACGTAGTTCATATCAAAGCGTTCGGGCAAATTAAAATCCACCTGGATTGTGGAACATTGCCATAGACGCCCAATGGCATCCTGAATCTTAATATCAATTTTGGGGCCATAAAATGCACCCCCTCCTTCATCAGTGATGTAGTCCCACCCCTTATCATTCAAGGCTTGTACCAGCGCATCCGTTGCCAATGTCCAGATGCTATCGGTTCCCACTGACTTGGCGGGGCGCGTCGAAAGATTGACTTCATACTGCGTAAAGCCAAAATCCGACAGTATTTTTTCCGTTAGATTCAGTACCCCTAAAATTTCCTGGGAAACCTGTTCTGGGAGACAGAAGATATGGGCATCGTCTTGGGTAAACCCCCGAACCCGCATCAGCCCGTGCAGCACACCTGAGCGCTCGTGACGATAAACCGTCCCCAACTCCGCCCACCGGATTGGTAGCTCACGATAGGAATGCAACCGATTTTGATAGGTCAACACATGAAACGGGCAATTCATGGGTTTAAGTTGATAGTGTTGAGCCTCAACTGCAATGGGCTCAAACATATTCTCTCGGTAGAAATCTATGTGCCCAGAGGTCTTCCACAAGGCAACATTCGCCACATGGGGGGTGTACAACAGGTCATAGCCTGCGGCTAGATGCGCCGATCGCCAATAATCTTCGATCAGCAGCCGCATCCTTGAGCCTTTGGGATGCCAGAACACGAGTCCGCCCCCCGCTTCCTCCTGAATGCTGAATAAATCGAGTTCTTGGCCTAGCTTTCGATGATCGCGGCGCTGAGCTTCTTCCTTTTGATGCAGGTAAGCTTGCAGCTGTTCTGGCGTTTCCCATGCGGTGCCATAAATCCGCTGTAACTGGGGTTTGGTCTCATCCCCACGCCAATAGGCTCCCGCTACACTTTCCAGCGCAAACGCATCGGGGTGGATATCTCCCGTAAAGTTCAGGTGTGGCCCGGCACAGAGATCCCACCATACTTGGGTCGGGGGCAGAGTGATGGGGTCAATTAAAGACGGGTCTGGGGCTGGGTGAAAGGCCACTCCAACGTCGGGAGAGCCAATAAAATAGCGGGTAATGGTTTCATCATCAGGAATGCTGTCTAGAATTTCTTGTTTGTAGGGCTCCTGGAGCGCTGCAATTTCTGCCTGAATCTCTTGCCGATCTACAACTTCTCGAATGATGGGCAGATTGGCACGGATAATCTGCCGCATTTCTGCCTCGATCTGTTCTAAGTCTTCGGGGGTGAACGGCAAAGGGCGATCAAAGTCGTAGTAAAACCCAGTGTCTGTCCAAGGGCCAATCGTAACCTTGGCTTCAGGAAATAAGGTCTGCACTGCCATCGCTAAGATGTGGGCACAGGTATGCCGGATCCGCAGTAATGTTTGTGGATCACTCTGGGTGAGCAAGTTTTTTGGGAGAGCTTGGGGCAGACTAATCATTTTTAGCTAAATTGAAAATGATAATCATTCTCAATTTAGCATTGATTTTTCAAAGTTGTGCAGCATCCTCTTTTAGGAGTGGGCTCTCAATGAATTGAAGTAATCGATGAGTTTTAAGCATTGTTGTGTAGCGCCAAACGCTCAAACCTCAGGCCCACAACGTCGGTTAAAAGCGTTGCAATGGCTTTGCTGACAGGGTCAGGATCTCCGGAATCTCCCTAATATCCCAGAGCGGTGCCCTCCCCGCGCGGATCGGCAGCGCCAGTGAAGGTGCGATTGGGCAGCACCTGAATAAGGCTGGCATTGCCCCAGGGCGATCGCTCTGTAACCTTGTGGCCCATGCGTTGGAGCGTTTGCCGGGTTGCGGAGGCAAACCGATCTTTTTCCAAAGTTAGCTGGTCAGGCTGCCACTGGTGATGCAGACGCGGGGCGGCGATCGCTTCGTTGACGGTCTGCCCATAGACCAGGGTATTCAACAAGAGCTGATACACCGTTGTAATGATGGTGCTCCCGCCAGGTGCCCCCAGCACCAGGCGCAGCTGTCCATCCTGCGTCACAATCGTCGGACTCATGCTGGAGAGGGGAATTTTACCCGGTGCGATCGCATTGGCTTTACTCCCCACCAACCCAAAGGCATTGGGCACCCCTGGCGCGGCGGCAAAGTCATCCATTTCGTTGTTCAGCACGATGCCTGTGCCCTCGGCCACGACGCCGGCTCCAAACCCCAGGTTCACGGTAAACGTGAGACTCACGGCATTGCGATCGCGATCGACAACGTTCAAGTGGCTGGTTTCCGTTGACTCTGACTGGTAGTTTAGCCAACGTAACAGGCTGAGGGGGGCAGCTTTGACCTGGTCAGCGGGTCGGGCCTGCTGCCGTGAAATGGCGCGCGATCGCCAGCGCCCATACTCAGGACTAATGAGTTCTGTCATCGGGACAATCACAAATCCCGGATCGCCCAGATGTACGGCCCGATCTGCATAGGCAATTTTCATGGACTCTGCCATGTAGTGCAAGGTATTGGGGGCAAACCGAGGCGGGTCTGGAAAGGGCTTGGCCTGCCAGAGATTGAGGAGCTGCAAGAGATGCACGCCCCCGGAGGAAGGGGGCGGCATGGAGCAGACTCGATACTGGCGAAATGGCCCGCAGATCGGCTCGCGCCAGGTCGGGCGGTAGGTTTGCAGATCTACCCGGTCTATGAGGCCACCATTAGCCGTCATATCGCGGACGATGGCCTGACCAATGGCCCCCGTGTAAAACGATTCGGGCTGGGTGGCGATCGCCTTCAGGGTGCGGCCTAAATCCGGCTGTTTGAGGAGCATACCCACCTGGGGAGGCTGACCATCCGGCAGAAAAATTGCCGCAGCAGCAGGGTTAGTCGCCAGCATCGGCTGACGTTGTTTGATGGCTTCATGAAGGCGATCGCTCACCGGGAATCCCCGTTGTGCCAACCGAATCGCAGGCTGCACCAGCTGTTTCCAAGGTTTTTTGCCATAGCGACGGTGCACCGCAGCCAGCCCTGCAACGGTACCAGGTACCGCCACAGCGCCGTGGCCATCTCTGCTCGCTCGGGACTGAACCTGTCCCTGTTCATCCTGGTAGA
This sequence comes from uncultured bacterium, assembly GCA_964644325.1. GTDB lineage: Bacteria > Cyanobacteriota > Cyanobacteriia > Thermosynechococcales > Thermosynechococcaceae > CAZXWR01. The sequence continues at coordinate 833 of CAZXWR010000090.1, read as the reverse complement.
GAGTGGCTGTGGCTTGCCGGGGCGCTTTTTCGCGAAAGTCAAGGGTCTCGATCGGGCCGTTTTGGGCTGGCGCATACAGCAAAAATCCGCCGCCACCAATGCCCGCTGAGAAGGGCTCGACGACAGAAATTGCCAGGGTAGTGGCCACCGCCGCATCTACCGCATTACCTCCCTGCTGCAAAATGGCCAAGCCCACCTGACTGGCCTGGGGATGAGCCGCAGTCACCATGCCTTGAGGACTGGTATTAGGCGAGGTCAATTCGGATTGAGCCAGGGATGCTAAAGGCGGTGCAGCGATCGCAAGGGACACACTGCCAAGTCCGCTCAGCACCAAACCCATACCCAGCCATTGGAATAACACCATCAATTCAGGGTTGCCTTAACGCTATCCCCTATCGTGACAGATGGAGCTGCCTTTTTTGCAAGCTCAGTAGATCGAAAACCCAAGAGATGTCACAAGAAGGAGCGTCGTGTCAGACATTGAACAAATCGATACAAAAAGGTAGGCGCACACCTACCTTTTCTCCAGACAAGGCATCTGTCATATTGGAGCAGTGGATAGAAGATATTGGAGATCCAGTAAATAAGCGATATTTAGAGGTAATCAAAACACTTCAAGAGGTTATTGAATTACTAAATGTGATTGAAAGAGGATCTGACTAATGGTTTCGTAAGATTTCAATCAAATAGGATTCTAGTTCTGAATAGTTATGCTTTTTAGCTACGCCAATCAGGTTTAAACCCTGAAAGTTGCTTGTATATATGTTGGCACCAAATTGGCAATTTCTCAAAAAGTGCTGATAGCCCACGAGCTATAGCTTGGACTTTAGGCA
>CAZXWR010000089.1:0-12695 GCA_964644325.1 uncultured bacterium | reverse complement strand
AAGGTGATTATGACCTAGAGCGTTTTACATTTAATTCCGCCTAGCTACTTATTAGCAGGGCTGCGGTTCAAAGCAAACCTGATTCGTCAAACATTTCGGGAGGGCATCATGCGAGAATCCGTCATCTACCAGGAAATTCTTCAAGAAGGAGAGCAAAAAGGCCGTCAAGAAGGAGAACGCCTCATTGTGCTGCGCCTGCTCAACCGACAAATAGGGCCACTCGAAACAGCAACTCTCACCCAAATTAACGCGCTCTCATCAGAACAGCTAGAGAGCCTAAGCGAAGCACTCCTCGACTTCAAAACCCCAGCCGACCTACAGCATTGGCTGCAACAGTCCTAAATCCACTCAAAGCAATAGACCACCGACAAAAGGCGATCGCCCCACTTCTGATTCAGCACATCTTTCGAGAAGGCATCATGAGAGAATCCGTCATCTACCAGGAAATTCTCCGAGAAGGAGAGCTAAAAGGTCGCCAAGTAGGGAGACAAGAGGGCAGACAAGAGGGGGAGCAACTGATTGTACTGCGGTTGCTGAATCGCCAGGTGGGGCCACTGAGTGAAGCGACTGTTGCTCAAATTACTTCACTTTCGCTAGATGCGCTTGAACATTTGAGCGAGGCACTCCTAGACTTCAACACCCAGACTGATCTGCAAAGCTGGCTCCAAAATCATTAGTTCACCGTCATTTGCAGCACCAAGTGGTTATTGGACACTGCTGCTGTTAAGCCAGAATCATGAGTCTAGAGGTAGTCTTGATGACGACTCCATCAACACCTGAAGCATCCCTAAGTGCAGGAACATTAGCCGAACTCTACGAAACAGATTTTCACCTCTGGCTGACGGAGATGGTCACTCAGCTGAAGACCAGACAGCTTGATAATCTTGACCTGCCCCACATCATCGAAGAATTGGAGAGCATAGGTAGACGAGATCGGCAAGCGCTGCAAAGTAACCTGCAAGTTGTGCTGATCCATTTACTTAAATACCAGTTCCAACCCCAGAAACGTTCCAATAGCTGGCGCTATACTCTGCTTGAGCACCGCGATCGCATTGAAGTATTGCTGGAGGATAGCCCCAGCCTGTACTCATACCTCGGCGATAGGTTTGAGGCTTGTTACACCAAAGCCCGTCGCAAAGCAGCCGCCGAAACTGTCTGGCGCTAGAGAACTTTCCTGAAACCTGCCCTTTTACCTTCGCAGAAACCCTTGACCTAGACTTTCTACCTGAATAGTCGGGTCAATACCCAGATACATAGAGCATGAGCAGCGAGAAGGTCGCATCTATCACGATGGAAGTGGGCACTATACAGACAAGAGCGATTTTACTGCTGGCACTCTAGCACTATGACATTTCTATCCTTTGTGGCCATTGTTAAAAATGAGGCCGCTTGTCTGGGTCGTTGCTTAAAGAGCGTGCAACCTTATGTCGATGAACTCATTGTGGTAGACACGGGCTCCAGCGATCGCACCATTGAAATCGCCCGTGAGTTGGGTGCCCAAGTCCATGAAATTGAATGGCAGGATGACTTCGCTGCTGCTCGCAACGCCGCCATTGGTCTAGCCACTGGCGAATGGATTTTGACCCTGGATGCCGACGAAGTGTTAGAGGTTCAAGACATACACTGGGTGGATCAACTCCGTCAGAAATCGACATCCTCTCATTTCGCCTTTGCTATTGCGTTGCGCGATGCGACATCCACAGAGACTGCCATGCACGCCCTGCGCCTGTTTCGGAATGATCCTGACCTACAGTACCGCGATCGCTATCATGAGCACCTGACCTGGAAGGATGTAGCACTGGGGACTAACCATCCACAGGTTGTGGTTCTTGATTCCGTTGAACTGATTCACTATGGCTATGCAGCAGAATTATTAGCGCCGAAAAGCCACAAACGCATTCCCATCTTGGAAGCCATTCGAGTCCAGGAAGGGCTGAACCTCATGCTGCTCTGGACTCTATCTGGAATGTACGAGGCGGTTGGTGATGAAGAAAATGCCCAGGGCTGCTACGCAGAAGCCTGGGAGCGGCTCTTCCCTGATTTATTGGCAGGGGAACAACCCACAGACCAGCGCTCCGTTCGCTCTTGGCTCTATTCATTAGGGGTGCGATCGCTCCAGGCAGAAGATCTAGAAACCGTCAGCCTTATCTGCCAGCGGGGCAATGAATGGTTCTCTGACTATCCACCCTTAACCTATCTCAGTGGTCTGTTCTTGAAACAGCTGGGCTTTCCGCTAGGAGCCATCCCCTATTTTGAGCAGTGCCTAGCCGCAGGCCAAACAGGGCAGTACTTTCAAGGTGAACCGTTCGATAAATCCCTGGTAACCCTCTATCCTGCACTAGAGTTAGGCGGACTCTACCGAAGTATCAATCAGCCCCAAAAGGCGATCGCCTTTTTTGAGCAAGCCTTAGTCTTTGACTCCAACAATAGTCTGGCCAAGGAACAAAAAGCGATCGCTCAGCAAGTCCTACCAACCCTCTAACTCCACGCCATTGAAAAACAGAAAATCAGGATCAGCCGTACAGTCATTGATGCAGGCTGCCCTAGGTGCCCAGGGTTAGGCAAGGCCAACGGTCTGAGCCGCAAAACAGCAAGAACTCGGCTAAAGGTTAGGCCTAAAGGCTTAAGGTCAGTAGGATAAAGTAAGAATCACGCATCACCGGGGCATTGCAACCATGACGTCTCTACTGCCCACCAATTCTACCATTACCTATCCAGACAGCGATGGACAGCCCATGTCCGACAACACCAAGCAATTTCGCTGGATTGTGTTAATCAAAGAAAATCTAGAGATCCTGTTTGCCAACAACCCGCAGGTCTTTGTTGCCGGAGATCTACTGTGGTACCCAGTAGAAGGGCGCCCAGACATCCGAGTGGCCCCTGATGCCATGGTTGTCTTTGGTCGTCCCAAGGGGGATCGAGGCTCATACAAACAGTGGGAAGAAGATCATGTTTCCCCCCACGTCGTGTTTGAGGTGCTTTCTCCGGGCAACACTGTCGCTGAAATGAGCCGCAAGCTCCTGTTTTATGAGCACCACGGCGTCGAAGAGTACTACATCTACGACCCAGACCGAGAGACCTTCGATGGTTTCGTCCGCAAGCAGCAAAACTGTTTAGAACCCATTGAGGCTCTCCAAAACTGGGTCAGCCCTCGCCTTGGCATTCAGTTTAAGTTAACGGAAACAGGCTGGGTTATTTATCGCCCCGATGAAACCCCATTTCTATCCCCTGTAGAACTCCATAGACTGGTGTTGCAGGAGAAAGAACGCGCCGAACAAGAGAAGCAACGCGCCGATGCTGCCCAGCAACAGGCCGATCGTCTGACCGCACGGCTGCGGGAGCTGGGTATTGATCCGGATGAAATTGATTCGGATGAACAACAGGGCTGATGCCGTTGCCACAGATCCATGCGATCGCCTTTCTGGCTGAGACGGGCATGCTGAACCTAAACCTGTATTGATTGAGATCGGGGATATAGACCGTTGAGTTTTAATCCGATTATTATTCGTCCCCAGCGTCAGGGGTTTAAGGAATCGCTGTGGACGTTATTTTCGAAGGGGGTGTCGCGGGCAGGCACCAGTCTAATTGCCGATGAAAAGTTAATCACGAAGGTGTACTTCCCTCGGCTGACGATTCCGCTCTCGGCAGTGGGTTCGGCCTGGGTTGACTATGCGGTGTCGCTGTTTATTTTGCTACCGCTGACCTACTTTTATGGGCTGCGTCCGACGACCAGTTTATTGCTGCTGCCTGTAGCGATGGCCATTACGATGCTGCTCTCGGCAGGGGTCGGCATGATGTTGGCGGCGCTGAATGTGCGTTACCGCGACTTCCAGTATGCGATTCCGTTTTTGATTCAGGTGTGGCTGTATGCGTCACCCGTGGTCTATTCCAGCAGTATTGTACCGGAGGGGGCGCGATCGCTCTATTCTCTGAACCCGATGGCCGGACTCATTGAGCTGTCGCGCTATGCGGTGACGGGACAGGGAACGCTGGCCCTCAACAGCCTCTGGATTTCAGCAGCGGCGGCGATCGCGTTGTTTGGGCTGGGGCTGACCGTTTTCCGCTGGGTGGAGCGCAGCTTTGCCGACTTTATTTGATTGAAAGTGCCTTCAACAAGGAAAAAGAGAGCAGTGTCCTTTGCGAAAAGCAACAATCATGAGTTCCTGTAGCGTGCCACAGGACATGAACAGTTCGGGTGCTGTCATAGCCCTCTGGCAGAGGATTTCTCGTCCTGGTTCATGTAAGGCGATCGCCAGGATAGCTGAGGTATCGACAATCACTCTGGCAAACCCGTTGAGTCGTAAAGCGATTCAGGGGAAAAGTTGTTGGCTTTCTGCTGGGCGACAGCTTGAATGGCAGACAGGTGTTCCGCCAAGGTCGCCTGACGCTGCTGCCGTCGCAATTCACGATACTCTCGCTCTAGGGCTGATTTAACGATTTCAGTCGGCCCCTGGCCTGTTAATTCACGCAATCGCTGAATTAATTGCTCAACTTCAGCGTTTTTGATATTGATAGCCATTTTTTCTATAAGCAGCTTCTATGTTTTTGCTCTAGACTTTATTTCTAGCCTTAGCACAGACGCTAGACTATAGGCAATTGCCTGGTGACAGCGATCAGGCCCTAAGCACTTCAGCTTTTTTTCGATGCAGGTTAGGAGATGGCGATGGTCACGACAGCACATCTTCAATCACCGCTTTACTCTTCCGCTCCTATGGTGCTGGAGGGTATTACCTGGCAGACCTATCTGGCCCTGGTTCAGGATTTAGAAGTACAGCCAGCACGACGATTGACCTACGACACGGGTGTGTTGGAGATTTGGATGCCATTACCACCCCATGAAACCTATAAGCGCTGGTTAGGACGCATTGTTGAAATTGTGACAGAAGAAATGGCGCTGGAAGTTCGCAGCCTAAGTGCTTCCACCTGGAGTCGGCCTGATTTGCAGAAAGGGGTAGAAGCGGATGAGTGCTATTACATCCAACATGAAGCTGCGGTTAGAGGCAAAATGCAGCTTGATTTGATGGTCGATCCACCTCCGGATCTGGCCATTGAGATTGATGTGACAAGTCTTTCATTGCCCCGGCTTTCTATCTATGCTGCGTTGGGGGTGCCTGAACTTTGGCGGTTTACTAGCCAGGAATTTACGATTTTGGGTCTAGGGGCAGGGGGCTATGAAAGGTGCGATCGCTCTTTGGCGTTGCCAATCATGACGGCTGCGGGAGTGGCTGGGTTGCTTGAACAAGCCCAGGAAATGGGAGAGACGAGCTGGGCTAAACTGGTACGTCAGTGGGTGCGCTCTGAGCTGGAAGGGACAATGAAAGGCGAAGGTGATCACCAATCTGGTGAGCAATAGGGCGATCGCGGAAACTGACCTCCCGGATGATCGGTTTCCGGAGGTTTGCCCCTACTCAGTAGAGCAGGTCTGAGCCCAGACTTTTGGCCTGATTTTTCGGCAGGTTAAACAGCGGTGTAAGGGTTTGAGGTGCCAGTTGCTTTGATGGGGACACAGGGTTAAACAGGGCACAGCTACTGATAGATCGCCTAGGGGCCAATATGGGGAAAGATAAGGGCAGGGTGTATTGATGAGTGCTGGGATGGAGCCGATTATTTCTGTTTAAATGAGACAGCCTAGATGTGATCAGCCCTGCGATCTCAACACTCACTGATTAGCCAGAGGATTTAGTCTTCAGGTCTGGCAACACTGCTTTGGCGATCGCCTGGATTTGGAATGTTGCCGGGAATGCCCCTTCCTCCTTAATGCGGCGGATTTCCTCCGGGGGGATATTCAGGTTCATTTTCTGGCCCAAAGCCCGCACCACATCACCCCGATCCACAATACCGGCGATCGCCCCAGCCGGAGACAGCACAGTAATGTACTGGAGCTGCTCAGCTTCGAGGCGCTGGATCACCTCAGGGAGGGCCGTATTTTCATGGACCGTCGGAATCTCGGCCAGGGTATGGACAATATCCCGAACGCGCTGATGTTCCCAAGTGCTACGCTCTAGCTTATTGAGATCGTCAATATCGACCCGGCCCCGGTAGCGCCCGTTAGACGCCGCAAAGTATGCCGGGGGGTGGCTGGTCGCTAGCACATAGTCATCCGCAAACACACGCACCGTTTGTTCAGCATCCACCACGCGAAATTCTCGCGTCATCGCATCCTTGGCTTCAAGCTGGAGCAGCGCCTCTTGTAAATCGGTAAAGCGATCGTAGGAGTAAGCATTGCGCAGGCCAAACCAGCCCAGTAATGCAATCCAGAAACCGCTGACATTGCCAGCCAACAGCGCCAAAAACAGGCCCAAGATAATTGCAGCCCACCCCAACAGCTGACCCACTTTTGCCGCCCAGTGCACCCCCTTAAAGCGGCTACCCGTCACCTTCCAGACCGCAGCCTTCAGCACCTGACCGCCATCTAAAGGCAAGCCTGGAATCAGGTTAAAGATCCCCAGTACCAGGTTCATTTGGGCCAAATCCTGACTTAGGACCTGCACCGGACTGTTGACCGTGGTCAAGACAGCAGCGACACTCAGCACCCCAAACAGGGCAAAGCTTACTAGTGGCCCCGCGATCGCCACCCAAAACGCATTGCCGGGGGTCTTGGCTTCTTCGTCAATCGAGGCAATACCGCCAAATAAAAACAGGGTGATGGAATTCACCTTGGTACCCTGGGATTTCGCCACCAGACTATGACCCAGTTCATGAACCAGCACTGAAGCAAACAGCAACAGCGAAGTCGCCAAACCAACGCCCCAGACCTGCCAGGTTTGCCAGGTGGGGTAGAGCTGTTGCCAGTTCAGCCCATTGGCCAAGGTCAACAGGCCGATAATAAACAGCCAGGAGGAGTCAATATAGAGCGGTATGCCAAAGACTGTGCCAACTTGCCACCCTGAACGCGTGCGGTTTTGCATATCAACAATCTGTGGGGGTTCTTTGTGCGATGCGAATGGGAAGGGAACATTGCCGTGGCCTAGCGATCGCCTTGAGTCTCACCTCCATGCTCGATCGCGCCAGGGTTCTTGCTTCACCTTTATGGTAGCGATCAATAAAGGGGAGGGGCAGCAGGGCTTGGAGTTTCTTCAGAATGTGGCCTGGGCCAGATCTTCTGGCTTCAGATTTTCGTGAATCACCTGACCATCTCGGAACCAGACAATGCGCCGGGTTATGCGAGCCACCTCTGCTTCATGGGTGACCATCACCACCGTGATGCCCGCTGCATTCAGGCCCGAAAAAATTTCCAGAATTTCCTGCGTCGTTTGGCTGTCAAGGGCACCCGTCGGTTCATCCGCCAGCAGCAGCACGGGCTTGTTCACAATGGCACGGGCGATCGCCACCCGCTGCTGCTGGCCCCCCGAAAGCTGCGTGGGCTTATTCAACATGCGATCGCTCAGGCGCACCTGTTCTAACGCCGCGATCGCCCGTTCTTTGCGCTCCGCGAAAGGGACATTGCCATAGACCATTGGCAGCATCACATTATCAAGCGCACTCACCTGAGACAGCAAATGAAACTGCTGGAACACAAAGCCAATTTTCTGGTTGCGGATGTGGGCTAGCTGATCATCCTCCAGCTGATCCACCGCCTCCCCATCCAGGTAATAGCGGCCAGTCGTCGGACGGTCTAAACACCCAATAATGTTCATCATCGTCGACTTCCCCGACCCCGAAGCCCCCATGATGGCGCAGTATTCCCCCCGCTCGATCACCAGATTGGCCCCGCGCAAGGCCCGCACTAAATTGTCCCCCATCTGATACTCTTTGGTCACCGCTTCCAGGCGAATGATGGCTTGAGCTTGATGGGCAAGGGGAGCAGAAACCAAGGAAGGCATAACAACAGCACCAGGCAATTCTCTTTCAGTGTAGTGAATGAACCCAGCCACCCTGGAACATTTAGCTGTATGGATTACAGTCCACCCACGGACATCTTGCAAGATTTTGTAGCAGAGGCTACTGCCAGTCGGCTACTTCAGCCCCTGCAAAACATCGAGCCAAAATGTTCTATCCATTCAGTTGGGGGGCACCCTATAGGTTAAGACCTTCACCATTAGGGGGAAACATGGACTTACCCTTTCAGTTTTCTTTAGAGCAAGAGTTCAGCCTGCGCGCCTTCGCCGAACAGGTTAAGGATCTATCTCGAGAGCAGTCTCAAGAATTTCTGGTCGATCTGTACCGCCAGATGATTATCAAGGAAAGCATGTACAAGCAGTTTTTCAAGAAAGACCTCGGGATTGAATCCCTCTCCCCTGAATTCTAAGGCCATCGGGCCAGCAAACCATTCGGTTCAGCTCTGAGGTCTGAACCTACGGCGCAATCTGAACGGCTGTACCCGTCGCGGTAATCAGGAGTAAGACTCCCGTGGCATCCAGGTTAATGGTGCCGGTATCAACCCGCACACCGATGACGGCATTCGCCCCTAGCTTCTGGGCACGGCTTTGAAGTTCGGCGATCGCCTCCTGCTGGCCCTTCTCAAACACGCGTTCATAGCTAGCCGTGCGGCCCCCAATAATATCGCGGATACCCGCGAAAAAGTCCCGGATCGCATTACTCCCGTAGACCACTTCGGCAGTCACCACCCCCAGGTATTGGGTGACCGTGACATTCTGGAGCGTATCGGTCGTGGTGACAATCATTAGCTAGCTGTCAATCGCTGAAAGATGAGCATCATTCTGAGAAATTGGCACAATCTCTCGATTCTTCATAAACTCATATCGCTCAGCATTCGTCATCTCATGAGAAGTTCCACCCAGCACCTTCTCCCCCAGCACCTCCATCTCTGGTTGGTTACAAGCTGATGCGAACTGGGAATCCGAGATTACACTCAAGTCTTGTGGAGAACGCCACTGCCCCTTCTTCAGTAAACCTAAAAGCATATCCTTCCTCTCCCGGTGCGATAGTCGTAGCTCCCAGTACATCCATCCTAACCTTATCCCTGTAGTAAGACATCTGCCTGTCGTACGAGTCTAAAGTCACGATTGAACCTCTACAATCGCCGCTGCAGAAGAACAATGCAACTTGAACTGCGTACCAGATCAGCCAGAATCCCACTGGTCTACACAGCCGAGTTCTGCTTTGCACAGTCTCGATGTTCAAAATATGGAGATATTCAACAACTTCTTGATATTTACCAGCATACGGATACAGTCCAAACTTAATTAACCCCACAACCTGCCCCTGAAAAGACATTTCGATGATCGCGTCACAGTCAAAATCAGCGGTTTTCCAGAGATTTGGCCAATTACACTCCCAATGTCCCTGCATGCTTGAAGAGACAGATGGCATCAAGATCGCACCTTGAAGAACTTTTTGAGTATTTTCGACATTAACGCGATAGCTCGGCAGAAAACTTAGGCTCATCGTAACTGTCCCTGGCATCTGACGAAGATTGGTTGTTTCAGCCATTTCAGGTCTAAAGACCGCTCAAAGTAGAAGCTGAAACCCTATTAAACTCGTTGAACACTAAGCTCAATATGAGTTCCAGGGACGGTTACGGCTCATCCTTTTCTTTTCACACCCTGCCCAGCAGAGCCAGTCATTAAACCCTGGCTATTTGCCCCAAATCTTTTCCAGGATCTGGATGGGTGCAATATCGGCCACCTTCCCGGTGGGCGATCGCAGGGTCACAAACCGCTCATCCTGGGGGAGCACCCGTGCGGGGTCAGTTTTGCCAAACAAGGTCACCAGATAGGTTTTAACGGCAACCCCGAGGTGCATCGCATCACAGTCTGGACAAATCATCAGGTTTGCACCCGCGACTACAGCCGCCACCTTACCCAAATCCTCTGGCAAAACCACCTTGAGCCCCGGACAGGCATTTTGCAGCGGCCCAAACCACTGGGTCTCGCTCGGAGACTGAATGAGGACAATCGGCACATCGGGCTGACGTTCCTGAATGCCCTGAATCAACGACTGCCAAGCCGCGACAGGATAAATACCTGCATCGCCCGTGGCCTCATGGTCTGCCACTGAGCCACAATGAACCACCAAGTAACCGCGATCGCCCTGCACCTCAAGCCGTTGAAGTTCGGCCTCAGCCCATTCAATATCGCTGCGGGGCACATTAATCGCAAGCTCAGGGCAAGGCGACGACTGCCCCATCCCCTGCAATAAATCATGGTAGAAGTCAGCCGCATACTGCTGCGGCTTCGCCACCACCGTATCGGTCATAAACAGCGCTGCGGGAGTCCCCGCGTAGCCGACGCGCTTCGTAATCCCCGTCAGCCAAATCAGCAGCCCCGTGAAACGGTCGGTACCCACGGCAACCACTGCGGCATACTCTCGTTCTCGCACCCAGCCAATAAAATTACCCCAGTCCGCTGGGCCGTTGCGGCCCTGGAAGTTATAGGCGAGAATCTGCTTCACCACCCGACTGACGCGGTAAGCAGCCTTGGCTCGGGGTTCAACAACGACATCAATTTGAGCATCGGGATATTGGGCTTGCAGACTTTCCAACATCGGAAAGCAAAGGAGCTGGTCGCCAATTCCACCAGGAATGAGTGCAAGTAAGCGAGTCATTGATTTCTCTAAAGAAGAGGGCTGCGGAGTGATGTCCATCAGTGCAGACGCCCACTATTGTAATGGAATACCGGGGGCGCATGGCTCTCACGTGCTGCATTCTGCTCGACCCGTTCCATGGCGATCGCCCGCCCCCAAGGCAGCGGTTGGGGCAAGCCTGCGACCTAGGCTTCAGCCATCCCCGCCACTGAGCAGCTTGCATGAGCAGCTTGCAGGTGCCCCCACTCCAGTGGGATGCTACGGGAGAGAAAATGGCAGACCAGCACAATGCACCTATTGATTCCAGCCGCAGGCATGGGCAAACGCATGGGCAGCGATCGCAATAAGCTGCGGCTCCACCTGCGGGGTAAACCCCTCCTGGCCTGGACAATCCTAGCAGCGGCAGCGACCCCAGCCCTAGACTGGATTGGCCTCATTGGTCAGCCCGAAGACTGGCCCGCCTGGGAAGATCTGCTGCAAAATTTAGGGCTGAGTAAGCCTGTCGTACTCATTCAGGGGGGTGCCACGCGCCAAGAGTCGGTTTACAATGGCCTCCAGGCCCTGCCGCCAGAAGCCACCCAGGTTCTCATTCACGACGGCGCCCGCTGTCTGGCAACGCCGGATTTATTCAGCCGCTGTGCAGCAGCCTGCGCTAGCTATGCGGGCTTTGTCGCCGCTGTGCCAGTCAAAGACACCATCAAGGTCGTCGATAGCCAGCAGCAGATCCAAAGCACGCCCAATCGAGCCCAGCTCTGGGCCGCACAGACCCCCCAGGGATTTAATGTCCAAGAACTCAAGGACTGCCATGCGCTTGGGAAGCAGCAGGGATGGGATGTTACGGATGACGCCGCCCTCTTTGAGCGGGCCGGACTGCCCGTGCATATCGTGCTCGGGGAAGAAACCAACCTCAAGGTCACGACGCCCACTGACCTGGCGATCGCCGCCCTCATCTTAGAGCAGCGGTTTACGACCGACCCTGCACCCCCTGCCCAGCAAAAAGACCTGCGGACTGACGGATCCACAGGTCTGGAGTTGAAGTAAAAGAAAGTGCCGCAGTGAGTGAGGCCAATCAACCAACCGCAATCAGGATTTCTAGCCCTTCCGGGAGTAGTATTCCACCACCAGCAGTTCGTTGACCTGGAGCGCAATCCATTCACGCTCCACAATACCATTCACCTTACCCAGCATCTTGGCCTTATCAAATTCAAGATGGGTCGGCAAGTTAGCCAAGCCCGGGAACTGCAGATTCTCTTCCACGAGCTTCCGGGAGCGATCGCGCTGTCGAACGCCAATTTCTTCACCCGGACGGCACTGATAGCTCGGAATCGAGACGGGCTTACCATTCACCGTTACATGACCATGATTCACAAGCTGCCGTGCAGCTGGAATCGTGGGGGCCATCCCCAGACGAAACACCGTATTGTCCAGACGCATTTCCAGCTGCTGGAGCAATGCCAAACCTGTTGAGCCGCCCGCGCGGCGCGCCTTGCGCACGTAGCGCAGCAGCTGCCGCTCCGTCAACCCATAGTTGAAGCGTAGCTTTTGCTTTTCTTCCAGTCGAACCGCATACTCAGACCGCTTTTTGCGGGCTTGACCATGCTGTCCAGGGGGGTAGGCCCGCCGCGCGGACTTCCGGGTCAGTCCCGGCAAGTCGCCTAAGCGACGCACTACTCTGAGGCGTGGGCCTCGGTATCGCGACATAAAACTTCCTCTCTTCAAATATCAAAGCCGATTAACAATTATACTGGCCAAGCGCGCCCTATACAACTCTTGATCGTTAAACATGCCTTAAACTCATCGCTGATCAACCGAAGCGGCACATGACTTTGCCAATAATTTGGGGGCGTGCCACCGCGCCCCAGTGGCGGCTATCGGTACTTTCGTCGGGGTTATCGCCGCTGAGCCAGTAGCGATCATCTGCTAGCACAACCGTCACCCGCTTAATGATCTTTAGCCCTGGCTGTTGCGGGTGCCAGGCAACCACTACATCCCCAACCTGGGGAAACGCGGCTCGATAGGCCCGGGGATTCACCAAAACTTCTGTGCCCGGTACCAGCGTCGGCACCATAGAGTTTCCCACCACTCGCAACCGCGATCGCCGTCCCAATAGCCAGAGGCACAGGTCACTCAGCTGGCTATCGGGCAGCAAGGCGAGAAATTTAGCTGGCTTTAACCCAAGCCACATCCCGGTTTTTGGTGGCCCAGAAAAT
>CAZXWR010000088.1:0-12792 GCA_964644325.1 uncultured bacterium | reverse complement strand
CTACACCTGTCGCCAGAACAGACGAGCTTGGCTGAAAATCCCACGCTCAATCCGGTCTTGAATGGCGTGGCCGCGTTAGATCAGGCGCAGTCGGGCACCCTTTCTTTTTGGGATGGAGCCGGACGCATTGAGCAAATTGCCCAAACTCAGGCCAGTGTGCTCATTGTGCCGGAGCGCTTGGGGCTGAGGGAGCAGCTCAATCAACAGGGGCTGGCTTGGATCGCGACGGCACAGCCGCGTTTGCTGTTTGCTCAGGCGCTCCAGCTGTTCTATGAACCCTGGCAGCCTGAAGCGGCGGTTCATGCAGCGGCGGTGGTGCATGCTTCTGTGCAGCGGGGGACGGGGGGGGCGATCGCCCCCCATGTGGTTGTGCATGACAATGTGGTGCTGGGTGTGGAGGTGATCCTGCATGCCCATGTCGTGATCTATCCGGGGGCCGTGATTGGCGATCGCACCGTGATTCATGCGGGGGCCATTATCCATGAGCGTAGCCAGATTGGCCGTGATTGCACCATCCATAGCGGTGCCGTGATTGGAGCTGAGGGGTTTGGCTTTGTGCCTACGGCTGAGGGCTGGTATCAGATGCCTCAGTCGGGTCGGGTAGTGATTGAAGATCACGTGAGCGTGGGCTGTAATACCACCATCGATCGCCCGGCGATCGGCGAAACTCGCATTGGCCAGGGCACCAAAATCGACAACCTGGTACAGATTGGCCATGGCTGCAAGATCGGTCAACACTGTGTTCTGGTGAGTCAGGTGGGGCTGGCGGGGGGCGTTACCTTAGGCGATCGCGTGGTGCTGGCGGGGCAGGTGGGGGTGGCCGAAAAGCTGACCATCGGTGCCGGAACCGTTGTGACTGCTAAATCGGGGGTGGTGCAGGATATTGGCCCCCAAGAACTGATGTCTGGGTTCCCGGCCATGCCCAATAAGCTGTGGCTGCGCACCAGCCTCCTCATTCAGCGCTTGCCAGAACTGTTCCGGAAGCGCTCAGCCCCGTTCCAGAAGCCTTAAACAAACAGCCGATAGACGATGGCACCCAAGGCTAAAACCGAGACAAAGTAAGCGCCAGAGCGCAAGATCCCGATTCCTGCGATGTAAAACAGCCCATGGGCTAAGCGAGCCGCCACCAGGACAAGCGCCGCCCAGGCGGTGATCGCATCGGTTTGTTGGGCGACAGCAGTGGTGAGAATGACCGCCGCAATCATCGGTAAATTATCCAGGTGGTTGCGCTGGGCCCGATCGGCGCGTCCAACCCAAGGTGCGATGTCAGGCTGGGTATCGCGGTTGCCCATCGCCCACTTTACGCCCCCCGCCGAAACACGAGCGATCGCGGGCAGGTGATTCAGGGGCAGCGTCCACAGCGCTAACACCATCAGACAAATTAATTCAGTTGACATATCAAATGACCTAGAAATCAGGCGAAAAAAAACGGCAAGTGCGACAACGTTGATCGGGTGCCGCAGTCTGGACTGGCGTGAATGGGCCGGACTAGGACTGGGGCGACCAAGTGACCTGACGACCTTGGCCCCAAAACTCATCGTATTTGGTCACGGTGATATCACCCAGAACTTGGGTTTGGCAGGCCAGCCGGAGGGGGCGATTTCGGTCATGGGGGGGGAGCGATCGCCTTGCCCGATCGCGCCAGTTAGGTTCCGATACCTCACCGTCAATGGCGACGGCACAGGTGCCGCAGGTTCCGATGCCCCGGCAGTTGATTCCCTTTGCTAGACCGTTATACAAATCAACGCCCTCCCGCAAGAGCACTGCCCGCAGGTTGGCACCGCGTTCGCAGGCAATCACCTTGCCCTGAGCCGTGACGGTTGGCATCGTTTCACCTCACAATGGAATTCAGCAAACTTAGCTGATTGTAACGAAACATTAATCAGGATTCAGCCCATGCGAAATAAACAGGTGTTGCTGACGGGGGGAACGGGCGGACTAGGGCTGGGGGTGACACCCGCCGTTCTGGCAGCAGGGGCACAGATCACGTTGCCCTACATCAATGCCCAAGAAGTTGAGCGTTTGAAGCAGCGGCTATCTCCGGCCCAAATGAGCGGGATTCGGCTGGTGCAGGCGAATTTAATGGATGAGTCGGCTGTGACAGCACTCGTGGATGAAATGGAGCGGGTTGATGTGCTGATTCATCTGGTGGGCGGCTTCTCAATGGGCAAAACCCATGAATATTCCTATGCAGCCTGGCAGCAAGACCTCAACCTCAACCTGAATACTGCTTTCTTGCTCTGTAAGCACAGTCTTCGGCGGATGCTAGAGCATGGGTACGGTCGCATCGTCACGGTGGGTTCGCGGGGCGCAGTTGCTCCAGCTGGTCAGCTGGCCGCCTACTGTGCGGCGAAGGCAGGCGTTGTCGCCCTAACTCAGGCGATCGCGGCAGAAACCAAAGGCACCCAGATCACCGCAAACACGGTGCTGCCCAGTGTCATCGATACCCCTGGCAATCGACAGGCAATGGGTTCTGAACAAGCAGATCAGTGGGTTAAGCCGGAATCCCTCGCTGAGGTGATTTGTTTTCTGGCTTCAGAGGCGGCACAAGATGTTCGGGGCGCAGCGATTCCTGTTTATGGCAATGCTTAGGTCATCCTTAGGCCCAGACTGTGCCTTAAACCCTGGCCCAGATTCGGGCAATACAGACAGCCGCGACCGATCTTGAGTCTTCTGCCCCAGAAGCATGTTAAGGATGTGCTAAGTTTTATAAAGATTTAAACTGCTACTGTTGCCTGAGCCATGACCATGCCTGACGCCCTAAAGCCAATTGTGACCTTTGCCCATCCCATTACAATGTGGATTTTGTTTGGGTTGACCCTTTACGCCATGTACTTGGGTTTTCAGATTCGGCGGACGCGGTCAGCGGAAGGTGACCAGAAGAAGGCGTTAATCCAGAAAAAGTTCAACATCAAGCACCACCAGCTGGGTTCGTTGCTACTGGCGACGATGGTGCTGGGCTCAATTGGCGGTATGGCCGCGACCTACATCAACAATCAGAAGCTGTTTGTGGGTCCCCACTTGCTGGCGGGGTTAGGTGTGACCGGGATGGTGGCAATCTCTGCCAGCTTGACTCCCCTGATGCAGAAGGGCAACGACGTGGCGCGGATTGCTCACATCACTTTGAACACCCTGCTGGTCGGTTTATTTGGCTGGCAGGCCATAACTGGGATGCAAATCGTGCAGAAGATCTTGAATAATTAGCCGAATTTGGCAGGATTCACCTTTGAGGCTGGATTTGAGAATGTAGCGCGCTAGTGGGCTTGAGCTGACTGTCGCGCTTAATTCCGGGAGCCGCTGAGCCGTTCTGTTTGGCTGCGTTAAATTTCATCTTCTGGCAGCTCTTGCTTGAAGTCCAGAACCAGCTGCATGATCTCGGTCACCAGATTGCGTAAGTCTTGGGTGAGGGGGGATGCGCCTTGGGGGCCAAACCAACGATCAAAGATGGCGGTGTAGGCAGGCTTTTTAGCCAGAAACCCCTGCATGTAGCGCACCAGCGCTAGGTCAACGGCATCTTGTAGGGTGGAGTTATTCTCCGGCAACATGCAGGCGATACCCTCTTGAGAGTACGGATAGCCTACGACCTGGTAGTCTTTTGCGTTGGGCGATCGCTGTTGCCAGCTCGTGAGCAGCACCCCATCGTCGGCGAAGGCGTCAATTTTACCTTCCGTCAGGGCAGCGTACCCCGCTGCCCGGTCGGACATCAGCACGACTTCGGCGTTGGGCTGGGCTTTGCGGATGGCTAGTTCATTGGTCGTTTTGGGTAGAGCACCCACCCGTTTGCCTGCTAGGGAGGCCGGATCCCAAATTTTTGAGTCTTTTTTGACGAGTAGGCGAGTCCCGGTTAGCCCATAGCTGACGGAGAAATCCACGTCTTTGTCTCGCTCCCAGGTAAAGCTGCTGGCATCACATACCAGATCGACTGCACCCATTTGCAGCTTGGGAATACGTTCGTCAGGGTCTAAGGCCACCAGCTCCAGGGTAATGGGTCGCTGAAGTTCTTTTTCCAGCTGGGCTTTGACGAGCTGCATCATGTCAATGGAATAGCCGACGAGCTGCTCCTCCTCGTTGCGGAAGGCAAAGGGAAAGGCGTCTTTGCTGGTACCGCCGACGAGTACCCCCGTTTTGGCAACCTTTTCGAGCACGGTGTGGGCCAAAACGGGTGCGGTCGCGAGCAGGGCTAAACTCAGGCTTGCGGCAGCAAGAACAAAGGGACGGCATTGCATGGTGGCAGTTTGTGACGGTTCGGCTCGTATATTACCACTGCACCTAGGGTTTGACGGGCTACAGTCCAGGCAGAGTGTTAAAACAAAACAAAGTCTTAGGGGTTACTCCAGCAGGGCATCCCGCTGAACCGCAAGTATCCCCCTTGATCTACCGCCCAACTTTACCGCCCAGAGGAATTGACTGTGCTTCATTTTGAAAAAACGAGCCGGATTAATGCCCCGGTTGAAATGGTTTGGCGCTTTCACGAACGGTCAGATATCCTCAATATTCTGACGCCCCCCTGGCAGCCTGTGCAAATTGTGCGTCGGGAGGGCGGTCTGGGAGTGGGGGCAGTCTCCGAATTTCGGCTGTGGATTGGCCCAATTCCAGTGCAGTGGATTGCGGTGCACACGGTCTGTGAACCCGAACGCTTGTTTGTCGATGTTCAGGAAACGGGGCCGATGGCCGCTTGGCAACATCAACATCGGTTTGAACCCCACGGTCACCAGACGCAGCTCACGGATGCGATTGACTATGAAATTCCGGGGGGGAGCTGGATGGAACAGGCGTTGAGTCAGTGGGTCAGCGATCGCCTCTCGGATATGTTTGACTATCGCCACCGCGTGACCCGGCAGCATTGTGAACCGTTGGGAGATAGTTTCTCGCAGACCGATCCGGCAGGATAAGGCTGGGATCTGTGATTCAGACTAATGCTTCTGTTCAGGTGTCCTGCATCTCTGGTCGCCCCTCAGCAGTTCAACCCAATTTAGTGCGTCCGTAGACTGCACTAGGCTAAGGATACCTGGCTGGTTTCGAGAACCTTAAGCATGGGGTATCGTCGCAGATCTAGCGCCACTGTTCTCTGGGTACGGTTTTATCATGTCTGACCTTTCCGCAATGCAGTGCTTTGGCCGCTGGCCTTGGCGGCACCGCTGGCTCCGACCTTGGCTAATTGGGCTGTTGACCCTGAGTTTTGTGGTGCTGAGCCAGGGCTTTAGCAGCCCTATTGTGGCCCAGAGCAATCCCCAAGCCTCTGTGGAAGTCGATGGCCGTCCGATTTTTGAGCTACAGAATGCCGACATCCCCGCTGAGCGACGGGCTAAAGCCGCAAATGAGGTATTGGCTGAGATTGTCAGTGCTCAGGATCCCATTGAAGTGGAGGTGGTGACTCAAAATAACCTGCCTGTTCTGCGAGTGAATGATCAGTACCTGTTGACGGTGACCGATCGGGATGCATCCACGGAGTCTCTGGAAGATCGCGCGCAAGCGTGGAAGGATGACATCGCAAAGGCACTCGAAAGGGGTCGAGAACAGCGACAGCTGCCTTATCTCCGGGATATGGCCCTGGTGTCGTTGAGCTTACTGGGCATAGCGGGGCTGGCACATTTTCTGGTGAAGTGGCTCTGGCGGGTGCAAATTCCCAAGCTCCTGCCTCAGGCAACGCTGGATCCCCAAACGGGCGATCGCCCCCAAAGCCTCCAGTTTTTGTTGACGGCCCTACGGCTGCTGGTACAGCTCTGCATCTGGGGTGGAACTCTCACCTACATTGGCGCCCTGTTTCCCTGGACTCGCACCTGGAAACGCCAGATCATTGCCTCTTTGTTTTCGCCTTTGATTACCTTCGGTGACCAGTCCTATTCCGTGCTAGAGCTGGCGATTTTAGCGGGGATGTTAGTGGGCCTGGTCAGTTTGGCCAACTTGGTGAAGCATCTGCTGCGTACCCGTGTTCTGTCCTTGACGGGCATTAGTCGGGGTTCCCAGGAAGCGATCGCCTTCATTAGCAACTACGCCCTGATTTTTATTGGCACCCTGGTGTTGCTGCAACTTTGGGGGCTAGACCTCAGCTCCCTCACAATTTTGGCAAGTGCCCTTGGGGTGGGGGTGGGCTTGGGTCTCCAGGGGATTGCCAAGGAGTTTGTCAGCGGTCTCGTTATTATTTTCGAGCAGCCGATTCAGGTGGGGGACTTTATTGAAGTGGCTGGACGCCAGGGCATGGTGACCCGTATCAATGTCCGCAGTACCGAGATTCGCACCCTCGATCAAATTTCAATTATTGTCCCCAACTCCCGGTTTTTAGAAACTGAGGTGATTAACTGGCACCACAATGGCGCGATTTCCCGCCTGCAAATTCCAGTGGGGGTCGCCTATGAGTCTGACCCCAGTGCTGTCCGTGCCGCCCTAATGGATGCGGCGAAAGAGCATCCGGATGTGCTAGCGGAGCCGAAACCCCGGGTCTTTTTCACCGAATTTGGGGACAGTGCCCTCAACTTCACGCTATTGGTGTGGATTTGTGAGCCGGAAAAACAAAACATTATTACCAGCGATCTGAATTTTCGCATCGAGGCGATTCTGCGCCATCGGAACATCACGATTCCATTCCCGCAGCGGGATCTCCATGTTCGTTCCGGGCGCCTCCCCCTCGAACTACCCGTGGAAATGACCCAGGCGATCGCCCAGCTTTCCCAAAGCCTGGTGCATTGGCTGAATCAGCAAAACGGCTCGGCGATCGCCAAGACCCATCGGGTCACCCATGACGTACCGCAAAAAGCTGAGACTGAAACAGATAGCTCTCACGTTGATACACCCTCGGCTTAACCCGCGCTCCTCTGCGAACCTCGGCTTGTCTAGAAACTGGGGTAAATTCCGTACTCTCAGGTTCGTTCCTTACCCATCTAGCCGCCGTGGTTGCTCTCTACAATTAGAACAGCTGTCGGTTGAGGCATTTTACAGGATATGAACCAAGTTAAAACCGTGACCCTGTTGGGTCTCCTCAGTGGTTTACTCATCGTGATTAGTTCGCTGCTGTTTGGCAGCTCCTATGGGGCCATCATCGGCCTGGGACTCGCAGCGGTCATGAACTTTAGCGCTTGGTTTTTCTCGGACAAAATTGCGCTTTCGGCCTATGGTGCCCAGCCGATTGGCCCCGAAGCCGCCCCTGGCCTCTATCGCATGGTGGAACGGTTGGCGACCCGTGCCGGGTTACCGATGCCGCAGGTCTATATTGTGCCCAGCGAGAGTCCCAATGCGTTTGCGACAGGCCGTGACCCCAAACATGCGGCGGTTGCCGTTACCGAGGGGATTATGCGGCTGCTGCCGGAGGATGAACTGGAGGGTGTTCTGGCCCACGAACTCAGCCATATTGCTAACCGCGATACCCTCACCCAAGCGGTGGCGGCAACAGTGGCGGGGGCGATCGCCTATCTCGCCCAGATGGCCAGCTACAGCATGTGGTTCATGGGGGGTAGCCGGGGAGATGACCAAGGGCCTAACCCGCTGGCGCTCCTAGTGACCATCTTTGTGGCCCCGATGGCCGCCACCGTCATTCAGCTGGGCATTTCGCGGACGCGGGAATTTGCGGCTGATGCTGGTGCGGCCCGATTAACGGGGAACCCACGGGCTTTAGCCAGTGCTCTACAGCGGCTCCAGCAGGGAGCTACCCAGCGACCGATGGCAGGCAATCCCGCGTTTTCCCCTCTCCTCATTGTCAACCCGATCCCGAAAGACCTGATGCGGAATCTATTTTCAACCCACCCCAGCACCGAAAATCGTGTGCAGCGGCTGCTGGCCTTAGAAGGCGAACTCGGCGGCGGGCGATCGCGCTTTTTTCCACGTCGATAACGCCTGCCCTGGAACGGAGAGGAGAGGATTCGAACCTCCGGATACCTTGCGGCATCATCTGATTTCAAGTCAGACGCAATCGACCACTCTGCCACCTCTCCAAATCGCGCTGCTCCGGGGTCACAGGAACAATGCTCAAGAGCCATTCTAGCTCAAGGTGCCCAACTCAAGGTGCCCAGCCCAGCCGCAGGGGTTAAAAAATTACTGGGGCAGGCTAACGGGTATCGTTCCAACCCTGGGCAAAGGGAATAACG
Organism: uncultured bacterium; assembly: GCA_964644325.1. Lineage (GTDB taxonomy): Bacteria > Cyanobacteriota > Cyanobacteriia > Thermosynechococcales > Thermosynechococcaceae > CAZXWR01. The sequence goes on along the minus strand of CAZXWR010000088.1, from coordinate 4,714 downwards.
CCACAGCGCGCCAACCTGTCAAATATCAAATACTTCCGAAGAAAACATCTCCCGGAGCGCCATGAGATAGGGCACAAACAGCTTCAGCTGATCGGCGCCTAACCGTCCCTGAATCTCTTGGCCCAGGAAATGAACCATCTGCATAATCAGTTCCCAGTGCACCTTGAGGGCCGGATAAATCATCACGCACAGGGGGAACAGTTCATCCTGAATTGCCGAGAAATTCTGCTCCAGCACGCACACCCAGAGATAAGTCTGGAACATTTCCACATCTCTCAGGGTTGAAGTTCTGACGACATCGCTTTCGAAAGAACCGCTGTAGCTGTGGTAGTTCGGATACATGCTCGTCACCTTCCGGACAATCACCTCAGCAATATCGCTGCTCTCCGCCATCAGACTTCGAACAGCCAGCAAGGTTGGCGAATCAAATTCATAGGCTGCGGCAGCCCGATAGGCGCGGTGCAGCGGCATGTAAAGGTGATCGTCAATCACCTTAAAGCAGTTGCCCAGTACCTTTCTTTCGAGTTCGGAGAGCTGACCCATCATCAGCTGCCCCGTGTAGTGAAACTGCATACTGACAAATGCCATGATGCGCGGGTCTGTTTCGGTGTACTTCTGGCGAACTTTTTTGATGTCGGGGCCAATCCAGCCAGGAAGCTGAGTGTAGGCCGTGTTAGAAGCGTAAAACTCCAGCGCCTTTTCGTAGATCTGGAAAGAATCCTGGGAAATTTCCCACGGGTTGACCAACCGACGGTCAATCTGATGTCGCTGAATTTCCGGGCCTAAAATTTCCTCAGTTTGAGCCCAAGCGCGTAGGCTCACCGCCCGCAGTGAGTCGAGTAGTTTATCCGCCGCTCGTCCCCGGAGTCCCCGTCGCGCTGCACCGCCATCGCGTGACTGGTCTGTTGACACCAGATTGCGGACGTACTTTTTCGCCCATTGCTGCGCGAGAGAGGAATGAGGAGAGGGAGACATCATTGGGTTTTGATTGGGTGCCACATGCTTTGCTTCAGACTAATTTTGTGATGAGTGACAGGAACTCTCTTTTTATTATGGCTGGAGTCTGGGAAATGAGGCAGGGGTGCCCTTTGCCACTACGATGCTGAACTCTCAGCATGTTTTAGGTGGGAGCATCTCACTCAGGCGATCGCAAACTTCTATCTAACTCGAACAATGTGAATTTCTCAGGAGTGCTGGGTCAAAGAAGGTGCTAACGGCAAGATTGGGGCGCTGAGGTCTCTAATCCAGGTTAATTGCGATCGCGATTGCCAGATTAACCCTCAGGGGTCTGGTCTCAGTTTGATTTCATATTTTGCTGGCATCCTCAAAGACAAGAATGGGAAAGCGCGTTGATTCGCCGTGGTCGGTATGGGGTATATATGAAGCGAAGGTTCGTGAGCAGTATGACTGAATGGCCGATCGCCATGATAGCCGCTGGCAATCTTTAGAAGGTTGATCCAACGAAGATTGGGCATGAGATAATTCCTTTGTTTATCAGTAAATTTATGATGTTTGCAATTTACTGAGTTTGGCTTTCTGCAGTACCCTCATCTTGCATGGCTATTATCCCGAAGTGTCAAGCATTATCTCGGTCTTCTGTGTTTTTTCATCTAACACTGGCGATCACCTTATATTTTGCATTCACCTCTTGCCTATATGCCTTTAGCAGCGAATATATTGTGCAAGATGATGTTAGACAGTGGTCGGTATGGGCTGAGAAATTGGTGGATCAGAGTTTGTTTCCTAATAGTTACTTGGCAAGATATGGCCTAGAACAGTGGAATAACGCACCTGGGGCTAAGTGGCTGTATGAACTAGGAATTATAATCGGTATTCGTCCCCTGATGCTGGCTAAGTTGCTCCCCGGCTTTTTAGGACTGCTGACCAGTGTGTTCTACTTTAAATTTTGTCTCAGGATTTTCCCATCAGAGCTGTGTGCATTTTTGTCGACAGTCATTTTAGCTCAAAATATGTGGATGCATAGCGATTTAAGTTCTGCATCGCCACGCGCTTTTTTATTCCCGATTTTTTCGGGATTTTTGTACTGTATCAGCCATCAACGCTTGGGGTTGAGCTTAATATTTACTGCCTTGCAAACTCTTTTTTATCCGCCCTTAGTGCTTATTAATCTATGTATAGTGAGCCTTCGCTGTCTTGACTGGGCAGCTTGGCCCTTAATATTGAGCAAACGCAAGCAACCCTATTTTCTCGCGATTGCCAGTTTTGTTATGGTTTTTTTGCTCCTTTTGCCCATACTCACTCGTGATGGAAACTATGGACCACTAGTCACGCGTCAACAGATGGCTTCCATGGCGGAGTTTGCCGAGAACGGCAGAACACCTTTTTTTGTTAATAATCCTTTATCGTTTTGGTTGGATGGAACCAGTGGCCTAAACCTTCCTTACCTGCCCTACGCAATTTGGTTGGCCTACGGTCTGCCATTTTTTTTGAAGCTGAGGTTCTCAAAGAAGCAGGTCAAAGGAGAGATTGATTCTTCTCTAATAAAAACCACGATATTAATGCAGATGGGGGTGGCGGCACTCCTACTTTTTTTTGCTGCCCACTTATTGCTTTTTAGGCTCTACTGGCCGAGTCGATATCCATACCACACCTTCCCTTTTATATTTTCGGTGAGTGCCGGCATTGTTTTAACGCTTTGGATATTCAAGGTTAGGCAATGGTTGTGGGGTTCATCACGCCAGAAATTCCTTGCCATATTATCTACTGGCCTTATGACAATTCTATTAACGCTCCCTTTTGTCCCATCAATTAGTTTGGGTAATCAAGGATGGGTAAATGGAACTTCACCAGATCTATATCGGTTTATTTCAAGGCAACCCAAAGATATACTTATTGCTGGACTGGGGGACGAAATTAGCAATATTCCTGCTTTTACGCTGCGTTCTGTATTATTTTCACCTGAAACAGCTATAGCATTTCATCTCGAAATCTATTCGAAAATTAAGACACGAATTGTCAAAGTTATAACAGGTCAATATACTGCTGATCCTAATGTGATTCAATCTGTAATTGAGACTTACGGCATTGACTATTGGCTAATCGATCGCGATGCATTTACTCAAGAATATCTGACAGAGAAAGGTAATACTTGGCTACTGCAGTATGAGCCTCAGATAGAACAGGCTCAACAATCGCTTAAATCAGGAGAGACTCCGGCAATGATGACGATGATAAAGACTTGTTCAGTAGTTGAGAATTACGAAGTTGTTTTGCTAGATGCAAACTGTATGACTCATGATTCATTATGAGTAAAATAGATAGATAAATTGGGATTAGATTAACAAATTTTTAGCTTATTTTTGCAATTATTATTCATGAAGAAATCCTCGTCATCCATATCAAAAGATATTCACCCAAAAAATACATTAGAGTTATCCATTGTGATTCCGTGTCTAAATGAAGCTGCGACTATTGCTCAATGTGTCGCAAACGCACAGCATTACCTCCAGACATGGGAAATCCAAGGGGAGGTGATTGTGGCCGATAACGGTAGTATAGATGGATCGCAACTTATTGCTCAGGCTAGTGGTGCATACGTAGTACATATTCAGGAAAAAGGCTACGGTAGCGCCTTGCGTGGCGGCTTTCGTGCCGCACATGGTGAATACATAATTATGGGTGACGGAGATAACAGCTATGATTTCTCAAATCTTGCTCCGTTTATGAAGCAACTCAGAAATGGATATGACTTAGTTATAGGTAATCGATTTATGGGCGAGATAAAGTCAGGCGCAATGCCTTTCTTACATCGCTACATAGGAAACCCAATTTTGACGTGGATTGGGCGATTATTCTTTCGTTGTTCCTGTGGAGATTTCCACTGCGGGTTGCGAGGCTTTCGCAAAAGTGCAATTGAGATGATAGATCTTCGTACTACTGGTATGGAGTTTGCAAGCGAAATGATAGTAAAAGCAGCTATCTATCGCTTAAAAATTACTGAAGTTCCTACAACTCTATCGCCAGATGGCCGTAATCGGCCTCCACATTTGCGGACTTGGAGGGATGGTTGGCGACACTTACGCTTTTTGTTATTGTATAGTCCATGCTGGCTCTTTCTCTATCCAGGTCTTTTATTAATGTTAATAGGACTTTTGGGGACATTAATTCTATTAATGGGGCCGAGGGTGCATAGCTTGCTATATTTTTCTATAGCTATTAATATTGGGTTTCAAGTTGTCTGCTTTGGAGTATTTACTAAATTTTTTGCCGTCAGTGAAGGACTTGTGCCAGATGATCATCAATTTGAGCACATCTCTAAATATGCCCATTTAGAAACTGGTCTGATTCTAGGATTTATTCTTGTACTTCTGGGGATTTCTGGATCGATTTATTCTCTTCTGATATGGAAAGATAATCTTTTCGGAAATCTTAATCCTGTCGTAACAATGCGGGTAGTCATTCCTTCAGTGACTTCGTTGGCATTAGGGGTTCAAATTATTTTTTCGAGTTTCTTTATGAGTGTTCTAAGATTGAAGCGCACGCATTAAGGCCTGGCACTTCAAAAATAAAAAATTCTATAGGATGAGATTAATTAAAGCTGTAAAAAGTATCTTGATCTGCACTCTGAGATTTCTTGATTCCCTGTAAATTTTCTATAAAAAATCAACTTCCAAGCCAAAAAATAATCATGACACTCTTAGATCTCTAGATATATATGACCGATTCACCTGTTTTGCTTGTGTAACCGTCCCTC
>CAZXWR010000087.1:0-12881 GCA_964644325.1 uncultured bacterium | reverse complement strand
GGGCACGTCCGGTTGCTTGAGTTCGAGCTGAAAATACTGCTGCGCGGCCTGTACCCCGGCCGCAATCTCTAGGGGCAGGGTCCCGCCATTGGTATCGCAAAGCACCAGCCACTGGGCACCTGCTGCGCGCGCCACCCGGAGTGTTTCCAGGGCGTACTGGGGATTGGCCTGGTAGCCATCAAACCAGTGCTCAGCATCGTAGATCACCTGCCGACCCTGACTGACCAAAAACGCCACGGAATCGGCAATCATGGCCAGATTTTCATCCAGACTGGTATGCAGACCTTCTGTGACGTGTAAATCCCAGGACTTGCCAAATAGGGTGATCCAATCGGTTTCAGCGGCCAGCACCGCGGCCAGAACAGCATCGTCCTGAACCTGTTTATGGGGACGCCGGGTTGAGCAAAAGGCAACTAGCGCGGCCTGCTGTAAGGGCTGCTGTTTCAAATGCTCAAAAAATAAATTGTCTTTCGGATTGGCACCTGGCCATCCCCCTTCAATGAAGGGAATGCCCAGCTGGTCGAGTCGATGGGCGATGTTGATCTTATCTTCCAGAGAAAAAGCAAGCCCCTCTCGCTGTGCACCATCCCTGAGGGTTGTGTCGTAAATCACGACGGATGCATGCGCAGTTAGGCGATCGCTTGTACCCATAGAATTGATTCAGTGTCTGAAGGTCAAGAAACAGTGCTGCAATGTAGTGCAGACCTTTCTCAGCCTAGCAGTTCAGCAGATAACCGAACGGCCCGTCACGTTACGTTACTTGACGCGGGCAGGTTCTTCGAAACCGGGGGCGTAGTCTTGCAGGAGGGAGCTGACTTGAGACAGGACATTGCTACCCTCTTGCGCCGCTGGTGGGTTGATGGCCTGACGCTCTGGGAAAAACTCCGGCTGATCCAGGTTACGGGCGATCGCAGCGTCTACCTGCTGGGCAATCAAGTCTTTGAGTTCTGCCTGGGCGCGCTTGCGCTGATAGTTGGCCCCTTCTTCTGTGGTGGCATAGAGTGGCGGCAGTCGGTTTAACGCGTAAGCCGCAATATCGCCTAAATCAAGGGTTGTATTGCGGGCGGACTCAATTTCAGAAACGCGGGTAATGGCTTCAGTCAGGGCTAGTTCTTCCATGACATTGATAAATTGTTTCCGTGGCACAGCAACAACCTGCCCCGTCAACAGCGCGCCCATCAACTTATCGAGGGCCTGGTATTCATCCACCGACAGCTCTGAAGCATTGTCACAGATGCGACCAACTTCAGCTTCCATGGTCGGTGTCAGGTAGCCGTTGCTTAATGCGAGTTCAACAATTTCTTGAATAGTCATCTTCATAGTCACCTTGCTGTTTCCAGACACGACTAGCCCTAGTTTGCCCATCTTGAAGATGCAACATTCTGGATAGCTAGAAAAATTTGAGGGACGCATCTGTTGAGGTACCATCCCCCAGATTGGCTGAACGTGTTGAGCAAAGCTCAGCCACCCCTGCCATCATGGCACCCTGCTGCTGCCACTTCCCCAGCAACGCTAGGGGTTAACAGCCCGTCTCCTTTATTAATCCCTGAGGGCTCTAAGATCTTTCACCGCCCCTTGAAAAACTTAGTACAGTTGAGGGATGTATGGTTTTGAGATTCTTTTGAATATTGCTTTGAAGGCCACCTGTGCAAGAAGACTTTCGTTTAATTATTGACCTGGTTACTGTTTTGAGCGTAGCCGCAGCAGGTGGATTATTGGCGGCGATGCTCCGCCAGCCTGTCTTGCTAGGCTATTTGATCGGTGGGGTAATTGTCGGCCCCTTTGGCCTGGGCTTGATTAAAGAAGTGGTCCAGGTCGAAACGCTGGCCCAATTTGGGGTGGCGTTTTTGCTGTTCACCCTCGGGGTGAAATTTTCCCTGAGTGAACTGCGTAAGGTGCAAGGCATTAGCTTAGGCGGCGGTACCCTGCAAATTCTTTTGACGATTCTCGTCACCACCCTCATTGCCGTGGCCGGAAGCTGGGTAACCTCCAGCGTTGAGGGCGTGTTTTTGGGCGCGGTACTGTCCCTCTCCTCAACCGCAGTGGTCTTGAAATGCTTGGGGGAAGCTGATGAAGCAGAAAGCCCCCATGCCCAGGTGATGCTGGGCATCTTGGTCGTCCAGGACTTAGCCGTGGGCCTGATGCTGGCGATATTGCCCACCTTAGACCATAGCCCAGACGAAATTGGCTTGGCCCTGGGCTGGGCGCTTTTGAAACTGGCGGGCATTGCCCTGGGAGCGATTGTCGCCGAACGCTGGATTTTACCGCCGCTGCTCCGGTTTTTGGCCTGGACGGAGAGCCGAGAGCTGTTCTTGCTGGGTGTGGTTTCCCTGTGCTTGGGGATTGCGGTATTGACCGAGTACCTGGGCCTTTCCATTGAGATGGGTGCGTTTATTGCGGGCCTGATGATCTCGGAGGTGGAGTATGCCGATCAGACCTTGGCCTATGTGGAACCGCTGCGGGATATTTTCGCAACGCTATTTTTTGCCGCCATTGGCATGCTCATTGATCCGAGTTTCCTGTGGGAGCACTTGCAGCTGATTCTCGGGTTGGTGACCATTGTCATCCTGGTCAAGTTTGCGGTGATTACGCCCATCGTGCGCCTGTTTGGCTATCCCATCAAAACGGCTTTGCTGGTGGGGTTAGGGCTCGCCCAAATCGGTGAGTTTTCCTTTGTGCTGGTGAGTGAGGGGCAGGCGCTGGGGTTAATTCCCCGGCAGGTTTATTTGCTGGTGCTGGCTACAACTGCGGTGACGCTGCTTGTGACCCCGTTTGTGATGAAGTTTATGCCCCGCTTTTTTGCCTGGGCCGAAAATTATCCCCGGCTCCAAGCATGGCTCGCATCCACCCCGGTTGACCCAGAACTTCAGTCCTTGGAAGTGCTGCCCCGAAAACACATCATTGTCTGCGGGTATGGCCAGACGGGCCGCAGCGTTGTCAAACTCATCCAAAGCTATCAGTTACCCGTGGTGGTGATTGAGCAGTCTGAGCAGGCAATCCAAGCTTTGCGCGAAGCGAACGTCCTCTATGTCTATGGCGATGCGGCGAGTTCCCAGGTGTTAGAGACGGCTCAAGTGGGGCAAGCAGCCGGAATGGCGATCGCCCTGTCCAATTCCATGAGTACCCGCCTCTGTCTCAAGCGCACCCTAGAATTTGCGCCTGAGCTAGACATTGTCACCCTTGCCAACCAAGACAGTGACCTGGAACTGCTCTACCAGTTGGGGGCAACAGAAGTTGTGCAGCCTGATTTTGAAGCCAGCCTGGAGGTTTCTGCCCACTTACTGCAACGCCTGGGTCTAGAGCGGGAGGTCATCCAGACCCAGCTCCAGGATATTCGCGAGGGTCGCTATACTGATTTTCGAGCGGAACGCTCTTCCTTCGTGATGAAACGAGAAGTGCGGAATGCGGCTCAAATTTTGAACAACCAGTGGTTTACAGTCCCGTCAGGCTCCCCCTTCATCGGTCTGAGCATCGCTGAAACCGATGTGCGTCGGCTCATTGGCGTGACCCTCATGGCCATCCGGCGCACCTCAGGAACAGAACTTGACTACCCCGACCCTGATACCACGTTTGAACCTGGCGATCGCCTGTTGCTCGTGGGCCGTGCTTCAGAGATTCAAGCCTTCAAAGATCTGGCCAACGGGAACGTTGCGGCTCCCCTGGAAGATGCCTGCTGTCAATGGGTTGTCGTCGGAGAAAGTAGCCCCATGATTGACAGTCCCCTCGCCGCATTCAAACAGGAACAATCCAACCGAGTCCAGGTGCAGGCCCTGCGGCATAAAGGAGAGTTTATTCGCTTTCCCCAAGAAAATATGAGCCTGGTGGCCGGAGACTGTTTACTCCTCTGTGGCCCATCTGGCGAAGTTCAGACCGTTTCGGCCCTCATTCAAGGGAAGCAAGACTCATCTGTCCTGGTTCCAGCCCTTGCCCAGTCAGAAGACAAAGCTGTGTCCTCCAGACTGGACGCCTAAGCAGCTGCCATTCGCCAGCTCTTAGCCCTATCCAATCCAGCGGATTGGCTCACTGACCGTTGGTGGCTGTTTGGGCTCAGTTTTAACAGGCTGTTTTGGCGCCACCGGAGCCTTGCGGGGCGATGGGGTTCCCCAGCCCCGCTGACTGGGCGACCCCTGACGAATCAGTCCCTGCTGCAATGCACTTTGACTTTGACTTTGAGTCTGACGCTCTGGCAAAATCACCTTTTCCATCAAATACTCGATGGTTTGTTCCTTGACCCAGCCGCGGGTGACTAAAATTTCACCAAAGGGGAGGGGGGTGACGGTTTGATCCGCCAAAACAACGCCAACTTGCGCCTCAGAGACAAGCCCAGCTTCAACCAAATACTCGCCAATGGGCTTTGGCTGATTTGACTTCAAGGAATATGAGGGGTAAGCCATAACAATCACATCTCATGTTTTTAAGTGTTGCAGGAACTCTCGCTTACAGCACCTACGGCAACTTAATTTCCAGTTACTCTACCACATGTTTTTTGGAGCCTGATGCTCGCCTAAGGCAGACAGCCGCACCATGACGTTAATCCCCTTAAACTATGGTTTGGGTTTCAGGAAAGCCACGGACTGTTTCCAGACAATGGTGGGCTGGTCATAATGATCCATGAGACAAAGGCAAACATCGTCCTGCCAGCGAATCTTGCCGACTAACAGATCGTTGGTGATGAGCTTTAATTCAACTTCGGTTTTTTCCTGAATCAGATTTTGGAGCTGGCGAAAGCTCGGCGAACCAGTCTGAAGATTAGTTGTCATAGGTATTTTGCTGAGTTGAGCATCAATGGCCCTGTGCTGAGAATCTGGGCGGGCGTAGTACACTAACAGCTATAGTTTAACCTTTGTCGGCAGTGCTATTGTTGGCGCTCGAGCAGCCAGAATGGGTTAGATGCAGTCGTTGTCATCGTTGCGGAAATGAAGCTGGAATTTCAGAAATATCAAGGGCTAGGCAACGATTTTATCCTGGTGGATGCCCGTCCATTTGATCAGCCCCAACTCAGTCCATCTCAAGCAGTTCAGCTTTGCGATCGCCATTTTGGCATCGGGGCAGACGGTGTCATTTTCCTGCTGCCGGGGCAGGCGGGGGCAGACTACACCATGCGCATCTTTAATTCGGACGGCTCAGAACCGGAGATGTGCGGCAATGGCATTCGCTGCTTAGCAAAATTTATTCAAACCCTAACGGGTGCAGCAGGTCAGACGGTGCGCTACACCATCCATACCTTGGCGGGACTGATGGGGCCTGAGGTCCAGGCCGATGGCCAGGTTAAGGTCAACATGGGGGCACCCAAGCTTCTAGCGGCTGAAATTCCGACAACCCTGGCAGCCCCTGACGATAAGGTTGTGGGCACTGAACTGATCGTGGCAGAACAGCCCTGGTCAGTCACCTGTGTGAGTATGGGGAACCCCCACTGCATTACCTTTGTTGAGGATGTAGCGGCCCTGGATTTATCCCGCCTTGGGCCACTGTTTGAGCACCATGCTGCTTTTCCCCAGCGCACCAACACGGAGTTTATTGAGGTGGTGCGTCGGGACTATCTCAAGATGCGAGTTTGGGAACGGGGGGCAGGCATCACGCTAGCCTGTGGGACAGGAGCCTGTGCAGCTCTGGTGGCTGCGGTTTTGACGGGACGCGCTGAATCAGTGGCCACCGTTGAACTCCCGGGAGGGCCGCTGCAAGTTGCCTGGGAAGGCTTAGGACAGTCGGTGTGGATGACTGGCCCCGCAGCGCTAGTATTTTCGGGGATCGCTGCGCTATAGCGGGTCACTTTGAGGGACGTTATCATTTAAGCGAAGCGGGTATGGGGGTCACCCCTGGTTTTGGCGCAATCTTTTTAATCCTCTATGGTTCCTTTAACAACTCCCCAACTGGCTCATCCAGTCGCGGTACGCCCCGGTATTGCCGCGCTTCAGTCTGCCCTTGTGGACTGGCGGCGGCAGCTCCATCAGTATCCTGAGCTAGGGTTTCGGGAGCATTTGACGGCGGCTCTGATCCAGCGCCAGCTCACGACCTGGGGGATTCCGTTTCAGGCCAATGTGGCAGGCACCGGGGTGGTGGCACTGGTCGAAGGGCGAGGGACTGGCCCGGTGTTAGCCATCCGAGCCGATATGGATGCGCTGCCTATTCAGGAGGAAAATGAAGTTCCCTATTGCTCTAAACATGCGGGACAGATGCATGCCTGTGGCCATGACGGCCATACGGCGATCGCATTGGGGACTGCCTATTACCTGAGTCAACATCCGCAGCTTTTTCAGGGCGCCGTTAAATTTATTTTCCAGCCTGCCGAAGAAGGGCCGGGGGGAGCGGCCCCCATGATTGAGGCTGGCGTCCTCAAGAATCCTGATGTGGATGCCATTATTGGGCTACACCTTTGGAATAATTTGCCCCTGGGTACCGTGGGAGTGCGGAGTGGGCCGCTAATGGCGGCGGTGGAAGTCTTTGACTGTGAGATTCAGGGCCGGGGTGGGCATGGTGCGATCCCGCAGCAAACGGTGGATGCCATTGTGGTGGGTGCACAGGTTGTCACGGCGTTGCAGACCATTGTTGCGCGCTCGGTGAATCCCCTCGATGCAGCGGTGGTCACCATTGGTCAATTCAGGGCGGGCAAGGCCCACAATGTGATTGCAGACTCGGCTCACCTAGAAGGCACCGTCCGTTATTTCAATCCAGCGCTCGAGCCGCTGATCAGCCAGCGACTGGAGCAAATTGTGGCTGGGGTTTGTCAGAGCTTTGGCGCTAGCTATCGGCTCAATTACCGGAAACTGTACCCGCCCGTGATCAATGATCCTGGGATCGCTGATTTAGTCCGTGCGATCGCGGAGCGCATGGTTGAGACCCCTGCGGGGGTTGTGCCAGACTGCCAAACGATGGGCGGCGAAGATATGTCCTTCTTTTTGCAAGAAGTACCGGGCTGTTATTTTTTCTTGGGGTCAGCCAACCCAGCCCGCCAGCTCGATTTCCCCCACCACCACCCTCGCTTTGATTTCGATGAGACGGCGCTTGGGAGTGGGGTCGAGATTTTTGTCCGGTTTGTGGAGCAGTTTCTAGCCCTGGATTAGGCTGGTCTGCTGTACCTTGCCGGATCTGTGGCGACTGGCTTTTTTACCACGGCTGATGCTTAGTACAGCTCATACTTCATGAGTTGGCAGGGTAGGGAGCCATTATATATTGGAATCCGCTGGGCAGATTTTAAGCCAATGGATTGGGCTAAGCCCTTGTTGCCGCTTAGGACAAAGGCTGTCCAGCCTTTGAATCGCTGCTTGAGGACATCGCCAAGCAGTTTATAGAATGGCCCTAGCGCTTTTTCATCCCCCAACCGTTCGCCGTAGGGCGGATTACACAGCAAGATACCGTTATCTGCCGGCGCTTCAACCGCTGCCAGTTCGCGCTGTTCAAATTCCAGGTATGGGTCTAGCCCACAGCGCTTGGCATTGGTACGGGCCTGGTCAATGACGGCTGGATTGCGATCGCTCCCGAGAATTGGGGCAGTTAGCCGCTGCTGCTGACGCCTTTCAGCATCCTGTAGCAATTGGTCAAACTGGTCTGCGTCGAAATCTGGCCAGGATGCAAACCCAAATTCCTGGCGAAATTGCCCTGGCGCTATATTCAAGGCTTTCAACCCTGCCTCTAGGGGCAGGGTTCCAGAACCACAGAGGGGATCTAAGAAAGGCTGGTGCGGCTGCCATCCCGAAAGTTCAATCAAGGCTGCGGCCAAGGACTCCTTGAGAGGGGCGGCCCCAACGGCGGGACGATAGCCCCGGCGATGGAGGCTACTCCCTGAGCTATCCAGACTGACCGTACAACAATCGCGGTGCAGGTGAACGTTCACCCGCACATCAGGGTGTTGGGTATCCACATCAGAGCGATCGCCCAAAGACTGCTGCTGCTGATCGACAATCGCATTTTTGACCTGAAGCGCCGTGTAATGGGTGTGGTTCAGCTGCGCCGTTTTACCCGTCGCACTGACGGCCAGCGTATAGTCTGGGGTCAGGTACTGTTGCCAGTCCAGAGACTGAATCCCCCGATAGAGATCGTCAGCATCCTGACAGGGAAATACCTTCAGCTGCCATAAAACCCGAAACGGAATTCTGGCCCAGAGGTTAACCCGATAGAGCAACGGGCGATCGCCTTCAAAGGCCACCCCGCAAAAACCCGGTGTGACCGACTGGGCTCCTAAATTCACTAGTTCTTGGGCTGCAAGCGCCTCTAGCCCGCGGGCAACCGTTGCAAAATAATGACTCATGGATATGGCGTTTGATTTGAGCGCTAAAGTTAATGCCCTCCTAGGGCTTGGTGCAGTAAAAAATATCCCTCGCTGCGGCTGTCGCAACGCCATAGTGTACCAGCTGATCAGCGCCAAAAACATCGGCGGGCGTTATCTTTTGGACAAGAAAACCGACCTCCGCCAGACGCTCGATATAGTCTGCCCCATAGCAGCGAACATGGTCTTCTTGGCCAAACCGCCGTCGTCGCTCGGCGGGGTCGGTAATGGTGAGGTCCTCAATCGTGACTTGACCGCAGATGGGTACATTCAGAATTGCCCACCCGCCCGGTTTCAACACTCTAAAGAATTCAGCGATCGCCTTGCGGTCATCGGGGACATGCTCCAGGACATGACTACAGTAAATGGCATCGAAGGTATTGTCTGGATGATGGATATCCGAGATATCCATTTTCTCCATGGCAAGGGGAGACATTAAATCAGCAGTTAAGTAGCCCGAACCAACAGCATCCGCAAAAATTGGCACAAATGCAGGCTCTGGGGCAACATGGAGAAACCGTTTTACCTGTCCGTCCCACAGATTGGTGCTGTCTTTGAGAAATTGAAAAACCAGACGATGGCGTTCCACCGTGCCACATCTGTAGCACGCTGCATCGGGTCGAGGGTCTAGCCCTGCGGGGGAAAAAATGCGCGAAGTAGAACCACAAACAGGGCAATAGCGGTTCACTCCCATGTAAAAGACCCGTCTCGCCAACTGCTTAACGGAATGAACCAGGGACTGTTGTGTCGATGGGGCCATTACTGTCGCCAGAAAGGGATTCGTTGAAGCCATGACCACTGATGCCAATAGTTTAGTCATGTTAATGACCCGCAGTCATGATTTTTTCTGAAAATTTTCGTCTAAAGTGACCGCTTGAATCTGACGCACTAGTTTGAGCCAACGAGGAAGGCTGCGATCGATGGTTTTGCCGCAAAAGCAGCTTACCTACCGTACACTGGCAAATATCCCGTTCAGATTAGGATGCTATGACCGCAGTGGAGTCGTCCCAACCCCCCCTTAAGTTTCGCTTCGACCGTAAGCTTTGGCAACGCTTTGTAGATGTAGCACAGCCCTATTTCTACCCCGCAGAGGCAAAAAGCTCACGGCAGTTTTTCTTTTTGGTGGCGACCCAGCTCGTCTTTGTGGTAGCTTTTACCTTCTTTTTTGTGGTGGCCTTGGCCTTGATTGGCTTTAAGTTTGCCCCTGAGTTTTTCGCGGGTCTGGTCAACGAAATTATCTACCTCAAGTTTATTGGGGGTTTAGGAGACACTGCTGGAGAAATTGTGCGGGGGCTGCTGGGCTTCCCCATGTTTTATGTGTTTCTCGTGCTCATGGTGTTGAGCAGCGGGATCTTTTTTGCCTACCGTCGTAAACTCCGCGGCCGAGAGAAGCAGTGGATTATTCTTGGGGTACTACTCTTTCTGGCGTTTATTGTCAGTAGCCTCAATGTATTGATTAGCTATGTCTTTCGCTTCATTGACAATGCTTTAAATGCCAAAGACCCTCAGGTTTTTTGGGAGTTCTTGACGGTCTATGGGATTACACTGGTCGTCGCCATCCCCATTCTGATTGGCTATCACTACATTCGCCGCAAGCTGGCGCTCTTTTGGCGGGAATGGCTCACCACTACATTTTTAAATGGCTACTTTAAAGATCGGACTTACTATGAACTAGACTCGAACGCTGCCAATACCGACATTGATAATCCGGATCAGCGCATCACCCAAGACGTTAATTCGTTTACGGTGACTATCCTAGATTTGATTTTAGATATCCTGACTTCGTTCTTGGATCTGATTGCGTTTATCGGGATTCTGTACAGTATTTCGCGGCAGCTGACGCTGGGGTTGATGGGCTATGTTTCCGTGGGCACGGCGTTGGCAATTATTCTCGGGACTCGGCTGATCAAGCTGAATTTTTTGCAGCTCCGAAAGGAAGCAGACTTTCGGTATGGCATGGTGCATGTCCGTGACAATGCGGAATCCATTGCTTTTTATCGCGGTGAGGGACTGGAGCGAAATCAGGTTGAAGGTCGTCTAGACCGGGCGATTCGGAACTATGACTTATTGATTATCTGGTTCGCCCTCCTCGATATTTTTCAGTACGCCTACAACTATTTTGCGCGGCTGGTTCCCTATCTGATTGTGGCGCCACTATACTTCGCGGGCCAAGTAGACTTTGGCACAATCGGCCAAGGAATTTTTGCGTTTCAGATGGTTTTAAGTGCCCTTTCCTTGATTCCTAGTCGCATTCAAGATATTTCTTCCTTTGCAGCTAGTATTGAGCGTTTAGGTACCCTGTACGAACGCTTCCAAGATGGCGATCGCCCTCAGTCCTTGAATGGATCCCGGATCCAGAAACATCTCGCCCCCCACTTCAAGATCAACAACCTGACCCTACGCACGCCAAACAATGAGCAAACCCTGTTCCAAGATCTGACTTTTGAGCTTGAGCCAACCCAGTCGCTCCTGGTTGTGGGGGCCAGCGGCTGCGGGAAGAGTTCCCTGCTGCGGGCGATCGCGGGGCTATGGACGAATGGTTCAGGAACCGTGGAAGGGCCAGACTACAGCGAACTCTTGTTTTTGCCGCAGCAGCCCTACATGCTGTTGGGTAACCTGCGGGAGCAGCTTATTTACCCGAATCTGCGGGAGAATATCAGCGATCGCGAAATCAATGAGGCGCTGGTATTGGTCAACCTAGAAAATTTAGCAGAGCGGATGGGGGGTTTGGAGTCCGTGAAAGATTGGGCTGCCGTGCTGTCCCAGGGGGAGCAACAGCGCCTTGCCTTTGCAAGGATTTTGCTGAGCCAGCCTAAGTTTGTCATTCTGGACGAAGCGACCAGTGCCCTGGATGTCAAAAATGAGCGTCAGCTCTATCAGCTCTTACAGAGTATGGATTTGACCTACATTAGCGTGGGACACCGCCCCAGCTTAGTTGACTATCACCAGAGAGTTTTAGAGCTAGGTAATGAAGAAGGTTGGAAGTTGACAACTGCGGCAGACTATCAGTTTGAACATTAGTCACCCGTCCGGAGGATTGTCTTAACAAACCCGTCTGCTGCCATAGTATTTCAATCTTGCAGGTAACGACCCCAGTCAGCGGCTGCCAGAGCCTTGAAATCGGCACCAGCGGCGTTCTTCAGTCCGCTTCACTGGGCTTGTTATGTTCGCTGCGACGAATTCAACTTGGCTTTCACAGCGGCAAGTACAAAACGACATTATTCCATTCTGCTTGCTCACTACCATCTACTAGCAGTGACAACTCGTCGATCGCTTGCCGAATAGGCATTCGATCATTGACCACAAACATCCCTGCCATCGGCTCTCCTCTAATCAGGCGATTATAAGCAAAATCTGGCATCGTTGCGCGATCGTGAGTGAGAAGGATACGCTCATTACTTGCTGCCCAGGCTAAGATCGCTGGGTCGTCTACTTCTCGCAACCCAACATCCTGAACTCGAAGCAAATCAAGATCGGGTTGACGCAGCAGTAAACCTCGAACGATGTCACCGTTGAAGTTTTCATCACTTAACAAACTCAACATATTTGTTGCTACGGATTTTGTTGAGATATTAAGCGAGCACGAATGAAACTCAAATCGGGCTGAATACTAGATAAACGCTGGTGCACTGATTCAGCCAACTGCTCTCTCTGACTTAGATATGCTTCTACAGCGTCTTTGTGCCGCAGGTAGTAGCCGATCGTGTTGTAGACATCAGACAAGGATAGCGTTGAGTACCGATTCACAATAGACTCAGGGGAAGCACCATCTTGAAATGCTCGAATTACAGTCTCCAGCAAAACCCTTGAATTCCCAACTCGCACTGCTCCAGCTTCATCCTCATACAGAGTCGGCGCTTCATGCTCTAAAACAAGATTCATAAATTTTAAGCACTCCTATCTCAGTGACAAAATGAACTTCACTTAATTCAAATCTATAGATTTATTCGAGCATGGATTGAGCAGCTTGAGTTCTTTTTCTTATTTTAGGAGACTTGGATGTCTCTTTTTCAAACCATACTTATCAACTGCCTCAAAAATAGGCAGAATAAATTCCTGAATTTTTAGGATAAAATTCTCATACTCTTTATCAAATGGACTTTTCCAAGAATCATCATTAATATCTCTGAGCAGATGTACCCAACATTTTTGCTGCTTACAAGGTGCCGAATCATAACCACCATAAAAATCTGAAACTAAAATCCCCCTATATCCATGTAATTTTTTATGTATAATGTCAGATTCTCTTGATTTTGTTAATGTGAAAATCACATGACTTCCATCTGTAAAAGTCCAAACATATTGATTTATCCCTCTAATATTTATTGGTATCTCATCTCACTGAATCACTGATCACTGAAAGCCTTATAACGGCTCAAATCAGCGGCAGCAGATATCCTCGAACTCAGCACCAGCGGCTTTCAACTGTCCGCTGCATTTGAATTGTTGGGCTGGTGTGTAGATGCTGATTACCTAATTCTTGTGCGATTGTCGTCTTCAAACCTCATAGTTGCATACTCTACTTCCGAGCATACTGTTATATCAAGCTGTGATACTCGCTCTTTAAACCCGGATTTCTCACCAGGGCAGACAGAGAGGGTCAGAATTGCGCCAGCTT
>CAZXWR010000086.1:4632-13134 GCA_964644325.1 uncultured bacterium | reverse complement strand
GGCTTGGCCAATCACAATCGGGCCAGAGCCAAGCAGCAGAATTTTGTGGAGATCGGTGCGACGGGGCATAGGGGTGGCGATGATAACGGGACAGCCAGGCGCTGCTGGGTGTTTTCACGGCATCCTAAAGTCTTGAGATGCCGTAAATCGCCAACAGCCTCTATGGATTATAGGGCGGGATGAAAAGCTATGGAGCAACCTTAAGAACAGTCTCGTTAAATCGTTAGGCCCAATGAGGTCAATGATCGGGTTATGTTGGAGGTGTCCTTGAAGCGATGATCAAGATAGCGCTGTGGCTAGAAAGGTGTCAGTTTGTCTAAGAAGAAGTTTCGCAAATCAGTGGACAGTATTCGGCGGCAAATTGATATTCACCACCCAAAAATCGTGGATGCGCAGAGCAAGCCAATTCCAGACGAGAATTTGATTCAGTATTGGCGCAAAGAGATTACGGGATTAGAGAAGAGCTTGGCAAGGGCGGAAAAAAGGTTGAGGCGCAGCAAATGATTTCTAATGTAGAAAGCCCACTTCAGGTTGATTCGACCCTGTCGGTCTTATTAACTGAGCTGGGTGATGAGTGCGAAAAGGTTCTATTTCTGCTTAGTCAGCTCAAGCTAGCGAGTTTAACGGATGATCAGAAGGGCGATATTTTGGCAGAGTTGACGGGAGCGATCTGTCATTTACATGTCCATACGGAAGATCTGCCCCAGTTTGTGGAAGATGAGATTCTGGCTCTACCTGAAGGTGACTGAGGTTGTCTGTTTACCGTGGCGATCGCCCCTGCATTCGCGGCACGAGAATCTGAGTCTCTGACGTGCTGGATCTCCTTGCGGCAGGACTAAGCGCCGAAGCAGTTCTGGAAGACCTGCCAGACTTGGAAATAAATGATGTCAGAGCCGCTCTACTGTATGCCTCTCGCAAACTAAATCATCCTATTCTAGTTGCATGATCATGATCTGGATTGATGATCCGCGATCGCAAAAAAGCGCCCCATCACCAAATAGAACCAAGATCAAGCTCAAAGCCTGCAAGCACTGGCTCACCAGAGATTGACTGAGGTAAATCCACCACTTCAACCGTCTGTCCTGACCGATAGACTTCTACCTGCTGATCTCTGCGGTTGATTAACCAGCCTAGCTGAGCCCCATTGTCGATATACTCTTGCATCTTGTCCTGAATTGTCTGGAGGCGATCGCTCTTCGATAAAATCTCTACTACGAAATCAGGACATAGCGGTACAAACCGATCCTGCTGCTCTGTTGTTAATGCATCCCAGCGCTCCTGACGCACCCAAGCTGCATCAGGTGACCGATCTGCACCATTGGGTAGCTTAAACCCCGTCGATGAATCGAAAACAAGCCCCGTACCATCCTGAACAGCCCAGTTGCCGAGCTGCCGATTCAAATGGCTGTTTCGGTTCCCTGTGGTTCCACCCGTAGGGGGCATAATAATCAGCTCTCCAGCCGCACTCCGCTCAAACTTTAGATCTCGATTCGCAACACAAATTTGCCAAAACTGTTCGTCTGTCAACTCAAGCGCTGGCTTTAGATTCACAGTGTAAGTCGTCATTGGCTACACCCCAGTCGGGATAAGGAAGAGAGCGTCTGTAACTTATATTCTAAAAGCAACGCCCCACCAACTGGTAGGGCGTCACTCAAAGTTCAATCGAAGTGGGACTTACTGACCCCTTCAATTTTGTCTTCAACCTCTTGGTACAGATCCCAGAGGCGATCGCGGTTCTCTTCGCTGGTCTCCCAGGCGCCGCGACCATTGACCTCCAGAAACGTACTGACTACCTTACGGAACGAGTGCAGGTTGAGATTCATCAATCGATTCCGCGTTTCAGCATCGTTGATGAACCTGGGTCGGCTCACGGAACTGCTCGATGATCGGTTCTGAGGCGGATGGGCAATCCCTTTTACAATGAGAGCAACCTGCCAAAACACTGCAATCTGTGAACGCTACCGCTCAATCTGATTCGACGCTGCTCCTAGTGGATGGTCATTCCCTGGCTTTTCGGTCGTACTATGCCTTTGCGAAGGGTCGGGATGGTGGGCTGCGCACGTCGACAGGCATCCCAACGAGCGTTAGCTTTGGCTTTCTCAAGAGCCTGTTCGACATCATTAAAGTTGAGCAGCCCAAATATCTGGCGATCGCCTTTGATTTGAAAGGCCCCACCTTTCGGCATGACGCCGACGACAGCTACAAAGAAGGCCGACCGGAGACCCCTGAAGACTTTCTGCCAGATATCCAGAATTTGCAGGCGGTGCTCACCGCCCTAAACCTGCCGATTGTGACCGCTGCGGGCTATGAAGCGGACGATGTGATTGGCACCCTAGCGCGACAGTCGAGCCAGAAAGGGTGGGCTGTCAAAATTGTGAGCGGCGATCGCGATTTGTTTCAGCTGGTGGATGAGGCGGGCAAGGTGCGGGTGCTCTACCTAGGGAGCGTCTTTGGGGCCAACCGCAACGCCGCTGCCCGCGAATTTGGCCCGCCGGAAGTCGTGGAAAAGTTAGGGGTTCGCCCCGATCAGGTGGTGGACTATAAAGCCCTCTGTGGTGACCCTTCAGACAACATTCCGGGCGTGAAGGGGATTGGCCACAAAACCGCCGTCCAACTGCTGGCGCAGTATGACTCCCTCGAAAATATCTATGCGGCCCTTGATGAGATCAAGGGAGCGGTGCAGAAAAAACTGATTGCAGGCCGTGATGAGGCGCGACATTCCCAGTTTTTGGCTCAAATTCACCTGAACGTGCCCCTAGAAATAGAACCGCAGCAAATGCACCTGGAAGGCTTCGACCCGGAGCAGGTCAAGCCCCTGCTGCAAACGCTAGAGCTTCAGGCTTTTTTACGCCAGCTCCCAGAGTGGCAGGGGTTTCTGGGGGGTGACACTGCTGTACCCCCTACAGCTGTGATGCCAGGAGAAGAAGATGATGAAGACCTCTGGTTTTTCAGCGCCCAAGACACGGATGATATTCCCAAAATTGCGCCGCGCCTCATCCAAACCACAGCTCAGCTAACGGCGCTGGTCGATCTTCTCAAACAGCAGACTGATGCAGCAGTGCCTGTGGCCTGGGACACCGAAACCACGAGCCTCTCCCCCCGCGATGCTCAGCTGGTCGGCCTGGGCTGCTGCTGGGCCAACGACCCTACTGCGATCGCCTACATCCCGGTTGGGCATGCCGCAGGCGACATGCTGCCCCTGGGCCAGGTATTAGAAGCCCTGCGTCCAATTCTGGAATCTGAAACCTACCCCAAGGTTTGCCAGAACGCCAAGTTTGATCGCCTGGTGCTCCAGTTTCAGGGGATACGCCTCGCGGGTGTGGTCTTTGATCCGATGCTGGCCAGCTATGTCCTCAACCCAGAGACCAGCCATAACCTCACTGAACTCTCGCGTAAATACCTTAATATCACGGCCCAGAGCTACTCCGAGCTGGTGCCCAAAGGCCAGACCATCGCCGATATAGACATGACTAAAGTGGCCACCTACTGTGGCCTAGATGCTTATACCACTTTCCAACTGGTGCAGCCATTGCGAGCAGAACTGGCCGCAGCCCCCAAGCTCCTCAAGCTCTTTGAAACCGTGGAGCTGCCCCTGGAACCCGTGTTGGCCCAGATGGAAGCCCACGGCATTCGGATCGACCAGGCTTATCTGCATCAGCTCTCTGCACAGCTCGAACGCGATTTACAGGCCCGGGAAACCCAGGCTTATGATTTAGCAGGTGAAACCTTCAACTTAGGCTCCCCCAAACAGCTCAGCCAAATTCTCTTTACGAAGCTGGGGCTAGACCCACAAAAATCCCGTAAAACCAAGCTGGGCTACTCCACCGATGCGGCCACCCTCGAAAAACTTCAGGATGACCATCCCCTGATTCCTGTATTGCTGGAGTATCGAACGCTCGCCAAACTGAAATCTACCTACGTGGATGCGCTACCTGCCCTGGTGCGGCCCGATACCCAGCGGGTTCACAGCGACTTTAACCAGGCCATCACCGCCACCGGACGCCTGTCTTCCTCGAACCCCAACCTGCAAAATATCCCGATCCGCACTGAATTCAGTCGGCAGATTCGCGCTGCTTTTATTCCAGAGACTGGCTGGATCTTGTGTAGCGCAGACTACTCTCAAATTGAGCTGCGCATCCTGGCCGACTTAAGCCAGGAACCCCGACTCGTGGCAGCCTATCGCAACAATCAGGATGTCCATACCCTGACGGCCCAACTCATGCTAGAGAAAGACACGATCACGCCAGAAGAGCGGCGGCTTGCCAAAATCATTAACTTTGGCGTCATCTACGGGATGGGTGCCCATCGCTTTGCCCGTGAAGCTGATGTGAGCTACGGCGAGGCCAAAGCGTTTATCGAACGCTTCTATGAGCGTTACCCCGGTGTGTTTGACTACCTCAAACGCATGGAGCAAGAGGCGATCGCCCAGGGTTATGTTGAAACCATTCTGGGCCGACGACGTTACTTTCAGTTCACAAGCCGCAGTCTGCAAGAGCTCAGAGGCAAGTCTCTCACCGACCTAGCCGAGATTGATATCAACCGTCTGAAAATGAGCGGCTATGAGCGCGGGCTACTGCGTGCTGCCGCGAATGCCCCCATTCAAGGTTCCAGTGCCGACCTGATTAAAGTGGCCATGATTCAGCTGCAGGCGGCCTTAGATCCTGATCAGGCTCATATGCTACTCCAGGTTCATGATGAACTGGTGCTTGAAGTGCATCCAGAGGCGCTGGATACCGTCACGCAAACCATCAAATCCACCATGGAAAATGCGCTTACCCTGAGCATTCCTCTCGTGGCGGAAGTCTCCACTGGCCCCAACTGGATGGCCGCCAAATAGCTGGGGCCAGTCACAGCCAGAACCTACACCCATTGAAATCTCCACAAAAAAAGGGCTGCTTCAGGATGCAGTCCCTTTTTTGAGACTTCCAACCGGGCTTATCCCGTAGGTTGGGTACTATGGCGATCGCCCTTTCTAAGGGTTCGGCACTAGGCGTTTGTCTGCGCCATCAGCATTTCCTTCAGCTTTTCAAGATCCTGAGCCCAGCGCGGATCGGGCTGGAAAGACTCAGGCTGCGAAGTCGCATTGCCACCCTGAGCCTGACGCCCTTTGCTGCGCCCGCCGCGCTTCACCGCTGTCTCCGCAGAATTGCTGGTTTCCTTGGCCTTCGGCAAAGCCTTCTCAATTTTAAGTTCACTGTCCTTGAACATCTGACCATTGAACTTAGTAATAATTTGGTCAGCCTGTTCATCCGTGGCCACAGTGACAAACCCAAAGCCGCGACATTTTCCAGTCTTCCGATCGGTGACTACCTTAGTCGAGGCAAGCTCACCCACCTCACCCACAAAAAGATTCTCCAGCTCCTGACGCTCTAGATCTTTTGGCAAATTACCGACATAAAGACGGATAGACATGAACTTGACCTCCAATTTAAAAGAGAAACTTAAACAGAACGCTTGAACATTCAAAAACGGTATGGCTAAATTCAGTCCAGAAAACCCCAATCCTTGTCGCTAGCCACTGCCCTTAAAAATAGCATCGCGCGCGTGCCATCCGCAGAGAAGCAATAAGACTCACGAGATCATACACCAGCGCTTTCCAAGGCTTACCCTCTCTCCGCTAGTAAAACGAGGGCTTTGACAATCGGCTCGCGGCAATTTTGCGCTGTATCGGGCGGTAAAGTACATTACAGCATCAAGTATGGATCGACTTTATGATGCAGATCCAGGCTAGCTTCCGGTGCGCTTAACGCTACGCCCTTCTCACCGTGAGAGTTAACTGAATCCTTAGCTGTCTTGCGATGCAGGTGCGGCACTTAGCCCCTCCCAACTTAACACGGACTTTGTTCCGGGAGTGCCTTTAATTCACCCTTTATCCTCGCCATCCAACAACGCACTTCGGCCAAAAAAACAGCCGCGAAGAGCGGCTGTAGGAACTTGCTGTGTTGGGAGGAGGAAACCCTGATACAAAGCTCTAGTGTTTGCGGTACCAGATGTATCCAACTTATTAAGAAATGTAACATAGTACCCCGGTTTTTGCAACTTTTCGTAACGTCTGTGACGAAAGAGCTTTCGCGTAAAAGCACAATGGGGGTGCCGAAAACTACGCTCAGGGCGTCTAGAAGGAATAGGCAGGGGTAAATTATCCGTTGATTAGGCATATCGACGTGAGCTGTCCATGACTCGGATTTATTTTACGAGCGTGTGCTTCGGTAAGCCAGTGCCAATCACTGCATGACGTAACGCTGTTAGCCAAGGACAAACAAGGGTATGGATGATCGCCAGAGCACACGCGATGCAAAAATTGCAGAGTTTGCCCAATCGATTCCTTTTTTCTTGGGACTGCCTGAAGCGTCGGCGAGGCAAGCGTTGGCTCAGATCGTAACGCGGGAGCATCCCGCGCATCGGGTGATTTTGCTCGAGAATGACTGGGGCAGTTCGGTTTATTTTATTTTGGAGGGCTGGGTCAAAATTCGAACCTACAACATCGATGGCAAAGAGGTGACCCTCAATATTGTTGGACGGGGGGAAGTTTTTGGCGAGATGGCTCCCCTAGATGAGGTGCCCCGCTCCACGGATGTCATCACCTTAACGCCAACCAAAGTGGCGAATATGCCGGCCCATGACTTCGTCTATCTCCTGAATCATGAGCCCCAGGCTGGCATTCGTTTGGCTAAGCTCATGGCCCGCCGCCTGCGTCAGGTGAATCGTCGCTTGCGCTTGCGAGAGTCTGACAGTACGTCTCGAGTGGCCGATATTCTATTGTTTCTGGCGGAGGGACAGGGCACTCAGAAAACAGAGGGGGTGGAAATTCCCAACCTGCCTCATCGAGAGCTGAGTAGCTTGAGCGGCATGGCCCGGGAGACGGTGACGCGAGTGCTCGGTAAGTTGGAAAAGAAAGGCTTAATTAAGCGCACGCAAGATGCGTTTTACATCGTGAAGTTGGAGGCGCTGGAAGATCTGCTGGTCTAAGATCAATGAGAAGACAGAAGGCTTGAATATTGAGCGAGGCACTGGATGAAGTTTCAGCGAATCTTAGCAGCGTTGGATGATTCAGACTTAGGGATGCAGGTTTTTGAGCGATCAATTGAGCTGGCTGGTCTACTGCGGGCGTCCCTGAATTTGGTGCATGTGGTGCCCATTCAGCAAACGATGGTTGCTGGTGCTGAACCAATGATGGGGGGGCTCTCGGAGTTAGGCGCTTATCCGGTGTATACCGATCCGGAACTCTGGGAACTGCAAACTCAAACTCAGATTGAGCAATCGCAACAGTGGTTGGCAAAGTATCATGATCAGGCACAGCAGGCTGCTATTGAGGTTGCGGTGACCTGTAAGGTGGGGGATCCGGGGGCAACGATTTGCGATCTGGCTCAAGACTGGCAGGCTGACCTAATCGTGATTGGCCGGAGGGGCCTGAGTGGTTTGGCGGAAGCGTTTATGGGCAGTGTGAGTAACCATGTGGTTCACCATGCCCCCTGTTCTGTGTTGGTTGTCCAGACTCACCCTAGTCCCCATCATGAGTAGCAACGTTGATCCGCAGGCATCAGATCCTTTTCCCTCAGCTGCGTCCCAGATTGAACCTGCTCAAGACCGCGTGCCCATGAGTCTCGCCCCCGAAACTCCTAGGGTCATGGTAGAAACGGCTTTTCTGGCGAGTACCAGCGCCTTGCTCTGGATTCTCAATTTTTATTTCCCGATTGGGCCAATTTTCCGGATGTTGTTTCCCCTGCCAACGGCGATCGCCTTTCTGCGGTGGGGAAAACGCCCTGCTTGGATGACGGCAGTCGTAGCGGCGCTGCTGTTGGGGGTATTGATGGGGCCACCCCGCAGCATTCAGTTTATGATTCCCTATGGCCTGATCGGAGTGCTGCTGGGTGGTCTATGGCGGGCCAAGGCAGGGTGGTCTGCCTCCATGGGGTGGGGGGTATTAATTGGGACCCTGGGGTTTTTCTTCCAGGCGGCTTTGGTTTCTCTGCTCGTGGGCACCAATCTCTGGCTTTATCTAAACCAGCAGGTGCGCAGTCTGCTGTTCTGGGTGTTTGAAAAACTGGGTATTTTGATGGAGCCCAGCCTTCAGGCCGTGCAGATTGTGGCCGTTGGACTCATTGCCCTACAGGCCTCGCTTTACCTATTGCTGGTGCATCTCGTGGCGCTGTTGCTAATGGAGCGCATTGGCCATCCGATTCCGGCTCCCCCGGCATGGCTACAGGCCCTGTTGGATGAGGGTTGATGCCTGCGGAATCGTGCCATGATCCATGCCTATACCGAATCTCAGCAGGCAGCAGCGTGGTGTCAGCGTTATCGTAGACGGCGGCCCTTGTTCGCCTGTGTTTTAGGGTTTACTGAGACGGGCTTGGTTCCCGGAATTTCTGCGGCGGGTTCAACCCCAGACTCCCGACGATTGACGGCTGTGGCCGATGCTGAGTTCTTAGTCCGGGGGCCGAGGCCCGATGTACAGTATCCTTTGCCGCCGCTGCATGCCGGGGCCTCCCCCGTGTTTATCGC
>CAZXWR010000086.1:0-4622 GCA_964644325.1 uncultured bacterium | reverse complement strand
TCTCTTGGCGCAGCAGCAGGTTCCCATGTACCTGTTGGATGCTGGACTGTCGGTGGGCGCTGCGGTGCCGACTATCGCCCTTGGGGGTGCCCCAGCCCGCTGTTTAAGTACGGGACAGGCCCAAAACCCCGAGGTGGTGCGTCATTTATTTGTCCAGGGGTTGTCCTGGGGCCATAAATTAAGTGCAGAGGCCCCAGAGAGCTATGTGATTTTGGCAGAGTGCGTGGTAGGCGGCACAACAACCGCTTTGGCTGTATTGACTGGGCTAGGATTACAGGCCCAGGGCAAGGTAAATAGCAGTCATGCTGTTTGTAATCACGCCCAGAAATGGGCCTTGGTTCAGACGGGTCTCGCAAGGCTCGGTGGCGCAGCCTCGCCCCATAACCCCTGGACAGTGGTAACGGCGCTGGGAGATCCGATGCAAATTGCCCTCGCTGGCCTGCTGCTCAGTGCCAGTCGTACGAGTGGCGTATTGCTGGCGGGTGGGACGCAAATGCTGGCGGTCTATGCCCTGGCTAGGGCGATCGCTTTGCAGGACAGCATCCCCTGGAATCCTGAGAATGTGGTGGTGGGTACCACCCGCTGGGTCGCCGAAGACCCCAGTGGCGATACGCCAGGATTAGCCACTCTGATCGGCCAAGTCCCCTTACTCGCTACCCAACTCAACTTTGAGCGATCGCGCTATCCGCAACTCCGGGCCTACGAGGATGGCTTTGTCAAAGAAGGGGTGGGGGCCGGGGGCTGTGCGATCGCGGCCCATCTCTATCAAAACTGGACTCAGACGCAAATGCTGAACAGCATTGAATCGTTGATGGCCGCCTACACAGCCATTTTGCCCGAGTGAGGGACACAGAAAACAGAAAAGCGCCCAGCTTTTGGCTCGGCGCTTTTCCCATAGAAGTTAACGAATAGAGGTGCGACCCAATAAGGCGGTCGCTTTAGACATAAGTCCAGCAAAAACGCTGGCTAAATTATAGAAAGAGTGAAGTCAACCACAAACCTAACTTACTTTATGTTTTTGTAATCATTTGTATCCTAGATTGCACTCTACCCTAATCTTGAGGGCTGCCCCTTTATCGCTGCCCCAACTGTGCTTGTACCAGACGCTGAACGGTTTTGCCATCTGTTTGGCCCTTCACGCGCTGCATGACTGGCCCCATGACCTTCCCCATCTCTTTGGGGCTAGTTGCTCCAACGGCCTGAATCACTTCGGTGATGATCGCCAAAACCTCCGCCTCAGTCAGCTGGGCTGGCAGGTATCCTTCAATGACGGCCAGTTCTTGGGTTTCTTGATCCACCAGTTCTGGACGGCCTGCCTGTTGATACTGCTCAATCGATTCCCGTCGCTGTTTGGCCTGCTGCGCTAAAAGCGCAAGCTCCTCTTCGGTTGATAAACTCTCCCGGCCTTGGACCCGCAGCTCAACTTCTTTTTCCAAGAGCGCTTTTTTGATGGAACGCACCGCGACCAAACGCACCTTGTCCTTGGCTTTCATGGCAGCTTTGATGTCTTCATCGATCTGGGTTCTAAGGGTCATGGCATCATACGCTTCTCGGCAGACTGGCATGGAGCTGGCGTTTTAAGTGGCGAGGGTCGATGGGCGACACGGGCCGACTCGAAAACCATTAGGTAGGGTTGACTTCTTTCTTTTCGGTCTTAGAAGCTGCCGTTTTTCGGCTCTTGCTTTGGGTGGCTGCGGCTGTCACTTGGCTGCTTGCTTTTGTGGCTGTTTTTTTCGTTGCTGTCTTTTTCGTTGCCGTTTTTTGGGCAGCCGTTTTTTTCGCGGCTGTTTTCTTGGGGGTGGTTTTGGTCGTGCCTGTCTTAGACTTTTTGGCGGTTGTTTTCTGACTCGTCGACTTCCGTCCTCCTTTGGTTGTCTTCTGCTTGGCGGCAATCAGCTCTAGGGCTTCTGCTAAGGAAACGTCTTCAACGCCTTTGCCTTCTGGAAGGCTGACATTGGTCTTGCCGTACTTAATATAGGGGCCGTAGGGGCCGTCATAGATGTTGATCGGATCTTCTGCCTCGGGATGATTGCCTAGGGTTCGTAACGGCGTTTTTGCCGCCCGCCGTCCCCGGGTGCCTTTGGGCATGGCTAGCAGCTCTAAGGCTCGTTCTAAGCTGGTGTCAAAGAGATTATCACTTGCTTTGAGAGAGCGATAATCCTGGGCATCTTTGCCCTGATCGTGAACCACATAGGGGCCAAAACGCCCCAGCCCTAGCTTGACGGGACAGCCAGATTCGGGATGGGTGCCCAGCAAGCGAGGCAGCGATAGCAGATACACGGCCATATCCAGGGTGACATCCTCAATAGCAACGCCCTTGGGTAGAGAGGTGCGCTTGGGGCCTTTTTTCTTGTCAGGATCAATGTCGCCGAGCTGAACGTAGGGGCCGTAGGTGCCGACGAGGAGATAAATTGGTTCCCCTGTTTCAGGATGCAGCCCGAGTTTGTCTGGCCCTTCAATTTTTTGCTTGAGGATCAGCTCAATTTGGGCGGGATTGAGTTCTGCGGGTGTGACGTCTCGCGGCAGGGAAGCCGTGACCGCCTCATCTCCATTTTTGACCTCCACATAGGGGCCAAACCGACCGATGCGAACCTTGGCATCTAGTCCGGCTAGGTCGATTGTTCTGGCTTCCAGGGGGTCAATCGCCTCCTGGCGATCGCGCACCTGATGTTCTAGACCCTTCTCGCTCAGGTAAAAGGACTTCAGGTAGGGGAGCCAGTCCACTTCCCCGGTCGAAATATCGTCGAGGGTTTGCTCCATGCGGGCCGTAAAGCCCACATCGACTAAGTCCGGAAAATGGCGCTCTAGTAGGCCAGTGACGGCAAATGCTGTAAAGGTGGGCACCAGGGTATTGCCCTGGCGCACCGCATAGCCACGCCGTTCGTTGGTGATCGTGTCAATCACTGCGGCATAGGTGCTGGGCCGACCAATGCCCTCCCGCTCCAGGGTTTTGACCAGAGAGGCTTCAGTGTAGCGGGCCGGGGGCTGGGTTTCGTGACTGATAGATTCTAACTCCGTACAGGTTGGGCGATCGCCCTCCCGCAGCAAGGGTAGGACAATCTCCTGGTCATCAAGGGCAGCATCGGGGTCATCTGAGCCTTCGACATAGGCCCGAAAGAAACCGGGAAAGTCAATGCGCTTGCCGCTAGCCCGAAATCCAGCATCTTCAACCGTGAGCTGAACGGTCACGTAGGTTTGCCGCGCCTCTGCCATCTGGGTCGCGATGGTGCGCTTCCAGATCAGCTCGTACAGCGATAGTTCAGCGCCTTTGAGTCCCGTTTCGCGGGCAGTACGGAACGGACTCCCTGCGGGTCGGATGGCTTCGTGGGCTTCCTGAGCGCCTTTTGATTTGGTGGTGTATTGACGGGCTTTGGGGCTTAGGTACTCCGCACCGTAGAGCGTCTCGACACAGCTCCGGGCCGCCGCGATCGCCTGTTGTGAGAGATGCACGGAGTCGGTTCGCATGTAGGTGATGAAGCCCTTCTCGTAGAGGCTTTGGGCGGTGCGCATGGTGTCGCGGGCCGAAAGGCGCAGTTTCCGGTTCGCCTCCTGTTGCAGGGTAGAGGTGGTGAAGGGGGCCGAGGGCTTGCGGGTGACCGGGCGTTCCTCGATGGCCGTAACGGTCCAGGTTTTCTGTTCGAGCCGCTGCCGCAGTGTGACGGCCTCTGTCTCATTGAGCAGCACTACCTGGCGACCGGCAATGAGCTGTCCGGTATTCTCGTCAAAATCGCTGCCCGTGGCCAGCCGCTGCCCGCCCAGGCTGACCAGCTTGGCCGTAAAGGGCATTTTTTCTTGCAGCAGACTGGCCTTGAGATCCCAATAGCTGGCTTGCCGAAAGGCCCGCCGCTCCCGTTCTCGAGCCACTAGAAGGCGCACTGCCACCGACTGTACCCGCCCTGCCGATAGGCTGGGGGCAATTTTTTTCCAGAGCAGCGGGGAGAGAGTATATCCCACCAGCCGATCCAGAATGCGCCGGGTTTCCTGGGCGCGCACTAGGCGCTGATCCACCTCCCGACAGTTATTGAGGGAAGCCTTAATGGCCTCGTCGGTAATTTCATGGAACACCATGCGCTTGGTGGGAACCTTCGGCTTCAGGAGCTGGAGCAGATGCCAGCTAATGCTTTCGCCCTCTCGATCTTCGTCAGTGGCCAGGAGCAGCTCATCTGCTTCCGCCAGGGCTGACTTGAGTTCCTTAACAATTTTCTTCTTATCTTTAGGCACCACATACAGCGGGTCAAAGTCAGATTCGACGTTTACCCCCAAGGACGACCACTTTTCGCCCTTGACACTGGCGGGTATTTCGCTGGCATCCCTCGGCAAGTCGCGGACATGGCCCATCGAAGCCTCTACCCGATAGGTGGAGGGTAAAAAATTGCGGATAGTTCGGGCCTTAGTGGGCGATTCGACAATGACCAGAGTTGACATAAGCTCGATCGGTACAGAACAGCAAGAACGGTCTAGATGGGCGCTAAGCGCAGAATCAACAGCCTATGGCAGCTTTCAGAACCCCATCTCTGTTGTAGCGCTTGGTCACGGTTTTGAAAGACCGTCTCCAACGCTAATTTCTGTTGGCCTAGCGCGAAAGACAGCAGGAGTTGTTCCTGCCGTCAAGATCCCCAGTG
>CAZXWR010000085.1:10813-13185 GCA_964644325.1 uncultured bacterium | reverse complement strand
GAGCCGCTAGTTGAGCCTGCCGCTGAGCTTCTTCCTGAGCTGCTTTCTGTTGAGCGGCTAACTGAGCTTGTCTTTGGGCTTCTTCCTGGGCTGCCTTTTGCTGCGCGGCTAACTGCGCCTGCCGTTGAGCTTCTTCCTGGGCTGCTTTCTGTTGGGCCGCCAGCTGAGCCTGCCGCTGGGCTTCCTCCTGAGCTGCCTTTTGCTGCGCAGCCAGAGCCACACTCGAACCCGCCGACTTGTAGTAATTAATGGGAATACCCAGATTCACCCATGCCCCCGTCGGCGCACTCCCGTCTAGTTCCCCTTCTTTGCGGCCATGAATCGCTACCACCTCGCCAGCCTCATTAAAGACAGGCCCACCGCTCATGCCCGCTCGGGTTGGATTGCTGTAGGCTAGACCATAGCCATCCCTGGCTCCCTGCTTAACCAGCGAGGCAACTCGGCCATCCGTGATAGTAAAAATCGGCACCGTAATGTTGTAGCCCGGCTTTGGATAGCCCGCCACAAAAACAGTGCTGGTTTGCTGAACAACGTCGGAATTTCCGAGTTTGGCTGTTGAATAGCTGCTGCTGCTTTGAAACTGAACAATGGCTAAATCCAGGTTTGGCAGGCGCTGAATATTTTGCACAGAATACTGCAAGCCATCGTTCGTTTTAACCGTGAACCGATCCGTGCCAGACACAACATGCGCTGCCGTCAGAACAGAATAGCTACCGCCAGAACGCTCAATGATGACACCAGAGCCAAAGTTATCGGGGTTGTTAATGCCTTGGATAAACACCGTTACGGCCTGAGCCGTCTGACTAATCGAACCATTTGCCAACACAACCTTTGGGTAAATCATCGGTGTGGCCACCACCACCGACCCCAAAAATAATGCTGCTAGCTGGTAGGCGACTTTCATGACCCCGGCCCAAAGTTAACCCAAACGGCAGTGAACGGCATAACTATAGTGTACATTTGTCCTTTGGCGTGTAGTAACTGTCCCTGGCATCTGACGAAGATTGGTTGTTTCAGCCATTTCAGGTCTAAAGACCGCTCAAAGTAGAAGCTGAAACCCTATTAAACTCGTTGAACACTAAGCTCAATATGAGTTCCAGGGACGGTTACGGCGTGTATTACGCCCTCAGCACTGCACAATAGTCACGCACCACAATTGTATTAATCCGAACATCCCGGCAAAACAAACGCACAATTCTCTGCGACCAGTCAACATCACCAGAATCGACCGGGCCAACTAGACCATCCAAGCTCTTGCTGGCCATCAGCTGAGCTTCTATCGGTTTGCGACTACAAACAATTTTCGTCTCAGGCTTAGCTTCTGAAGCAGCCTGTAAAGCAGACTCTTCTGCATTCAGCTCAGCAGCATGAGCAATGTCAGAAAATTGCACCGTCAGTGTCGATAGCAGAGCCACACCTGAGCATACGGTGAGTGCCAAAAGAGAACGCTGCATGACGTATACCACTCCTATGAACAAGAAATATTCTTATAGCCCTAGCTTATCACCCCTGTAAATATGAGCTGTGATCCCGATCAGTAACTTATCGAAGTCAAGCCTGAGCTATATTTTTAAGCCTCTTCAGATCTTGAACTCACGAGTAAAAACTTGGCGCGACCAAATCGGGCAAAACCAGATTTCAATCGCGCCGCTCCAATTTAGCCTAGCTAGCGCTAGAAGGTGAAAGTGGTACGTATCGTACCTACAATAACGGGGTCATTGGCACTGTTTCCTTCAGGATTGATAATCGCAATCACCCCTGGAGTGATAGAAATATTGTCATTCACTCTGTAGCGATAAAGCGCTTCGATGTGGAAGTTTGTATCCGGGTCACTGTAGTTTGCGACATTACTAGAAACGACCTGTGGCTCAACCCCAAAAATCAATCCACCCAAGTTCCCTTGGCCAAAGAGATCTGGAAAACCTAATGCGATCGCACCGTTCAGAATGGTCGCAGTATCGCCATCTTGACCAATGAAAGGTACACCTGTGTTGGTAGCCAGCCCGACACCGCTCTGCTGGAGACTTGCAAAAGTCGCCCCAAACCAGCCAGACACAACAAACTTAGGCGAAGCTGCCCAGGTAAACTGCAAAGATGCTGAGTCAGCAGCAGTCGGTGCCGTTAAGAAAGGGAAATTGGCACGGAAGGTTCCAGAACCCCCACCCAATTGCGTATTAACCGAGAGCTGATAAGAGCGCACATAGGTTAAGCCAAATCCTAAAGACTCCGTTGGCTTATAGGTCAACTGGGCAATGGCTGAGTACTCACCCCCAAATAGCCCCCCGCGCTCTGCACCAGTAAATGTTGGGATAGCAACAGACGAAGTTGCATCTGAGTCTGGTGCGAGATAGCCCACCGCAATGTTGAGATTC
>CAZXWR010000085.1:0-10803 GCA_964644325.1 uncultured bacterium | reverse complement strand
GTCAACATTGGCACCGATGCCCACACCCGAAGACCCAAAGCGTCCTCCAACATGTCGGTAAATCGGATTACGAATACCAAAGCCAGAGAGCGAACCCTGTCCATCTCCATCAAATAAAGGGTTGAGCGTGTCAGTAAAGTCACTCACCTCACCTCCCTTCGCTGTCACGAAAACAGTCCCCCTGTCTTGGAAGATGGGAAAGCGATAACCCAGATAATAGAGACCAACGTTCCCGATTGAGGTCTGGTTCAAAGAAGGAGCCAAAGAGCCTTGAGCCGTAAGGAACTGTTCTCCATCAAAACCAGGAATCGCGTAGCTACCCTCTTGTAGGCTGGTAATGAGTAGGTCTTTCCCAGAGAAACTGGTCAGCAAGTTGAGGGTGAGTCGGCGTTGAAATACAAAATTATCGCCAATATTGCCGAAGAACCCCCCTAGACCTGCATCATCAAATCCAGCAGGCACGGCACGGGTATCTGTGGTTTGAATTCCCTGAAAAATTGCCTCACCCGCTAGCTTGGTGGTGGTGGAGAATTGCTGGGCTTCCAGAGTGGCGGTGCGGGCTTCTAATCCATCCACGCGACCTTTAAGGGTAGCTAGCTCGGCCTGAAATTCTTCCTGTAGAGCCTTAACGGTTTCTAAGTCTTCTTTGGTGGCAAAGCGATCGCTAATTTGGTCTAAGCAAGCGTTCAGTGCCGCCGCGAGTTCATAACGAGTCGCAGCCCGGTTGCCCCGGAACGTACCATCGGGATAACCCGCAATACAGCCATAGCGCTCAACCAAAGACTGAAGCGCTTGGAAAGCCCAATCGGTCGGCTGGACATCAGAAAGCTGTGAGACGGAAGTTACCTGGGCCTCGGCTTCTTCTTCCGGGCCTGCAATAATCTGGAACGTTGAAGGTTGCGAGTCTGCCTCTGAACTAGAGAGCTGCAAGAGTGACTCAGCGGCGGCGGACTGTGCCCAACTAGAAAGGGCTAGGGTTCCACCCAAAATCATCAGTAGTCGTTTCATTCTCACACCAGATTCCTAAAATGGTTTGCATTGAACCCACCAAAACAAGTGAGCAAAATGAAGGCACAAACTTGCATCTCAAGCTTTAATTTGCTTCAGATAATTCTACATGCATTTCTAGATGAGACCAATAGGGCTCTATCCGCAGCAAAAAGAGACATGGCCTTCAACAATCAACAGCTGCCCTGTCCAACCCTTGTCGTGCAGGGGCGATTCAGTACAGCAACTCAAGGGAAGATATAAATTTCACCAATCCTATCTCCTGCATATTTTCAATGCCCCGTGAGACAATTTGCGAAACAATCCTCACTGACGGTCAACCTATTAATCATCAACAATAGGGACGTCTGCATCCGGCACTAGGATGGTTGCCTCAACCTGCTGTTCCCCTTGAGGAAGGGCCACAAAACGGCCTTCATCAATCAAGTAAGTAATCGTGTCGGCCCGCAAACTATTGCCGCTCTGGAGGACATAAACGTTACCGCTTAAAACAATGCGGCGCTCTGCGCTGTAATACTGCGCGGATTCTGCTGTTGCCTGGATTTGGCGAGCCGGGTAGCTTAGCTGCACATTGCCGTTGGCTGTCACAACTCCAGTTTTGGCATTGGCCTGCTGCACATCTGCCCTTAGGGTTAAGGCCCGCCGCTGCGCTTGAGCCTGCACATCTTTCCCAATTGAAAAAGTGACGCTGCTTAACAGGGCCGCCAAACTGGCGATGCTGATGAGCCGACCTGAAAAACCCTGCATTGTTTGTCCTACTGGTATCTAAGAAGTGAGTCCGCTTTTGCTCTTAGGGTTGCCCTCACAGCAATACAGCCACAGATAAGTTTCTGAATCCTATCATGGGGCGATCGCCCTTTCTTACAGAACTCACTTACATCAGCGGCTGAAGACACTCACCCCTCGAAAGGACGCGCTTAGATCGCAGGGGTTCCTGCCACAGGCGACGGCCAATGAGCCGCATCAGCAATACCGCAGGGTTGGAATCGTGGGGATCTCAGGCGATCGCCCTAGGGCTGAAGTCGGAGGCTGATCCTGAAGCTGGAGCTGAAACTGGGCGCTACAGTATGCTACCCGTTCGGCACCTTCACCCTGGAGCCACTCCAGATAATCGTAGCTAGTGTTGACGAAATGCGCGACATCAATGCCACCATATTCCGGCTGATAGTCCGACAACCTGCGGATGCCCTCGCCCAGCAGAATAACAGCACCCCGCCAGTTCTGTTGGGTGAGGTGGTAACATCCCACTGCCACCTGGAGAATGCCCTGCAAAAAAGTTTTATCTGGCTCTTGGGCTTCAATCCAGAGCGCCTCAAGAGTATCGTGGCAGGCATAAAACTCGCTCTGTTGAAACTGCTGCACGCCTTGCTGCAATTGATCTGGGCAGACCGTCACCACACACCCTAATACTGAGTCGTTTCTGTCCGAATTTCTGCGGTCGAAATTTCCTGTTTATCCCCAGCGAACGGATTATCTGGGGTCAGGAATAACATGCAGTGGCACTCTTTGCGCTCTCTCATGGGCACACAGGGACAGTTCCAGTAGGCCGCGGCGACTTCAGCCTCTTTATCCTCATAGTACCGACAGGGACACAGCGGCGCACCCAGATCATCTTTATGCTTCGCCAACCCTTCAATCACAACTGCGGTGGTGCCCAAGTCGGCGCAGAAATAAGTTCCCGTGCGCTGCGCGTAGGTTTCGGAAAATTTCCGCATTGCCTCTAGGCTTTTATCGGTTGCTTTCTGCGGGCCGTTGGGGGTACTCATCGCGCACTTCAATTAATTACTGAGAATGACTGAGAAAAGTCTTGGTCGTGGAAAAGTCTTGGTCGTGGTTTCACCCTATCACTTTTGGGAAGCGGATTGGCGGGCGATCGCCGTTTGTTTTTTTAATGCTTAGCCTTGATCTTCTTTGAGGGTACGCGCCTCGGATGAGCATGGCCCTAGGAGATGAAGCCTCTGTCCTGTATTTGCCGCAATGGCTTGCAGGAGGCTAGCGGTCGCGTCACAATAACAGATAGAGCTTGTTAACTTTTGCAACTTTCACCTCTCTGCCTCTGCATGAAATTGACGACCGCTCCAGGTTCCGATCGGGCAACAGAATCCACTTCTAGTCTGCATCCCTGCCAAATTGAGTCGAAACAGGCGGGTTTTGCCCTTGGCGAAGATACCCCCGCCACATCCTCACAGAATTTGGATTATGACGTTGCGATCATTGGCGGCGGCATAGCGGGGCTGACGCTAGCCGCCGCCCTCAAAGATTCCGGCATGCGGATTGCGGTCATTGAGCCCCAGCCCCAGGCCGAGGCGATCGCCAAGGCCCAGGCCTATGCAGTACAGCTCAGCTCCAGTCAAATTCTGAGAGGGATTGGGGTTTGGCAGCAGATTGAACCCCAGGTGCAGCATTTTAGTCGCGTCAAGCTCTCCGATGCTGACTACCCCCACAGCGTTGAGTTTATCCCCGCCGACTTAAAACAGCCCGTGCTGGGGTTCGTGGCCGAACATCGGGTGCTGGCCCAGGAACTCCTCCGTTTTTTGGCCGACTGCCCCACCGTTGAGCTGCGCTGTCCAGAGCGGGCGATCGCCTATCGTCAAGTGGGCACCCATGTTGAACTCGACCTCCAAAACTCCGCGAGTCAGACCTCCATCAGTCAGACCTCCATCAAAACGGTGCGCGTAGCCCTGGTGGTTGGTGCAGATGGTTCTCAGTCAGCGATTCGGCAGCAGGCAGGCATTGAAACCCGTGGGAAAGCCTACTGGCAGTCTTGCTTAGTCGCCACCATCCAACCGGAAAAACCCCACGACAACATTGCCTATGAACGTTTTTGGCCCAGCGGCCCCTTCGCAATTTTGCCTGTTTCGGACACAACGTGCCGCATTGTATGGACAGCTCCCCACGCTGAAGCACAGCGGCTTTTGCAGCTGGACGACGCTGCTTTTACAGAACATTTAAGGACTCGCTATGGCCCGCAAATGGGACGGCTCTCTGTCGTGGGACAGCGCTATGTTTTCCCGACTAAGCTGGTTCATGCCCGTGAATATGTGCGATCGCGGGTGGCCTTGGTCGGCGATGCAGCCCATTCCTGCCATCCGGTTGGTGGCCAGGGCTTGAATTTAGGCATTCGGGATGTGGCAGCACTCGCAGAGGTGTTACAAACCGCCCACAGTCAAGGCGAAGATATTGGCAGCTTGAAAGTTTTACGACGCTATCAAGCCTGGCGGCGCTGGCAAAATATCCTGTCTTTGCGGTTTACCGATGTGCTGAATCGCACCTTCTCCAATACTTTATTGCCCCTGGTTGTGGCACGACGCTTTGGCCTCCACCTCATGACCCATATTCCCATCCTGAAGGTGTTCGCCCTGCGCTTCATGGCCGGACTGATAGGTCGCCTCCCCACCCTAGCCAAGCCCCACTCGACTGAAGTTTAAAGTGGGCTGGCACAACCTGACCTGCAATTCAATTTCAAGAAGAAACCTGACCTAAACGCTGGGAAAAACTACGCTGGCCGACTCAAGCCTGGTTCAGCAAGATCGTCTAGGCAGGCCAGCCTTCTAGGTCAACATTTGCTGCAGTAAGGTTTTCATCTTACCCAAGAGGGGTTGACTCGCCGACGGATTGAGGTAGGCTTGCAGGCGATCGCCGAGCAGCGCAGCAAACTCCTTGAGCTGCGCGTCATGCAGCTTGAGTTCTTTGCGCCGGAAAGCCTCCAGCCGCTCCCACGCCGTTTGCAACTGCTGCCGTTGCTCAACCGGGTCGAGGGCGGTTTGGGCATCTAGCACACCCTCTAGAATCTGAGTCGTGATCAGGAAGGCATCATGATACTGCTGCGCTTCCCGCTGCCGTCGTTCCCCTTCGGCTTTAGTCATCCAGCCATGGAGCGTGCCTGCCGCCAGTAAGCCCACGCCCACCACGGCGGCCATACTGCCCGCACTCGTCAAGGTGGTGGCCATGAGGGCCTTGGATTGCCCCAGGGTACTCGCGAGATTAGCGCCCAATGCTGTGACGCCCGCCCCCGCCAACATACCAGCAGCAGTACCCCCAGCGATCGCCGTGGACTTCACCCGCACCTCTGACTGAAACGCCTGACGCTTCAGTTCATGATCACGAGCCAACTGATGTTTGGCGAAAACCTGCGCTAAAAATTCATCTTTTTGCAGCTGAAGTTCGGGGCTGAGCAACCGCAGCCGCAGCTGACGGTAGTCCCGTTCCAGGGCCACCCGTCCCGTCGGTACCGCATCCAGAGGCTGCTGCAAAAAATGCGCCGCGACAATATCGGTCGCTTCTAAGAGCGCATCTTTCATCGTGCGGCGGGGGTCAGCCATCCACTGCCGCAGGGCCAGCAGCTCTTCTTTACTGATGTCTAGGGCATACATCAGCCAGCGATTTTCCTCTTCCTCGCGGTAGCGCAGCGTCGCCTGACGCAGCGCCTGTTCAGTGCGTGCCAGTTCGTAGCGGCAAATATCCAGCCACTCGCGTTTGT
The DNA here is from genome assembly GCA_964644325.1 of uncultured bacterium. Classification (GTDB taxonomy): domain Bacteria; phylum Cyanobacteriota; class Cyanobacteriia; order Thermosynechococcales; family Thermosynechococcaceae; genus CAZXWR01. The sequence goes on along the minus strand of CAZXWR010000085.1, from coordinate 5,315 downwards.
CCCGAGTTTGGCGACGGTCATCTAGGGCTTTTGACGCGAGTACCAGGCTGAGCCCTGAACCTGCGGCCATCGGCACCATAAAGGGAGCCTCTCGATCGAGGGCATACAGCGCCCCGCCCAAGCTGAGTAAACCGGCAAACAAAAAACTAACGCCATGCCGCCGCCACCGAAACCGATTGGGCTGCTGGAACTGGTGCTGGGCAATCTCGCAGCGATCTTCGGCGCTATTGCGCACCATCTGAGCCTCATCAGACGCGGCCTCAAGCCGGGCGACCAGATGGGTTTGCTGGGGATCCGTCATGGGTGTTCCAAAGGGTAGGTCTCTCACCTTCATTATGCCCCAATGCTTTCAGCACGATAGAGAGTGCCAGGACGGTTATCCCGATAAAAAACCACTGCTGCTGCAGTGGCTTATGACAACACAGATTGCCGGGATGAACCTAGATTAATGGGCGATCGCCTCGTTGTCTTGGATGAGAACGCCCCGTTGACGATAGTGCGGATCAATCCAGCACTGGGGTAGCCGTTCATCCGAAGGAAAAATAAGATCCACCTTCCGGAACAGCTCCGGATCCTGGAGTTCTTCCCCAGCATGATAGCGGCCTAACACTTCCTGCACGCAGGCATCCCAGAGATCTTCCAGGTTTAGAATTTCAACCAGACTGTGATCATCTTTGTGCTTTAGAAACATGGCTTGACACTCCTGTCAAAAATAACCAGCTTTTGCACCAGTCTCCTTGGGAATTCATGGGCAGCTGGGCCAGTTCTACTGGCAGAGCTGATAGCTCACCTAGAGACCTATGCTCTACCCTCACCTTGCCACTATTTTTTTGCGCTTCCTTAAAAAACACCGTAAAACGCAGCAAAAATTTATATCCCGACATGGCAAAGCCCGACATAGCAAAGCGGCAGGAACTTGAGGTTCCTGCCGCCAGACTCAATTCAGGAAACTCAGCAATTTCCGCTGCGATCGGGGTTAGCCGTTGAGCAATGCTTTAGCCTTAGCCACCACATTTTCAACCGTGAAGCCAAACTTCTCCATGCACACCCCCCCCGGAGCTGAAGCCCCAAAGCGATCGATGCTGACGGTGTCGCCCTCTGTCCCCACGTAACGGCACCAGCCAAAGCTAGAGGCCGCTTCAACCCCCAACCGCTTGGTTACCGCCTTGGGGAGCACAGATTCTTGATAAGCAGCATCCTGCGCTTCAAACAGCTCCCAAGAGGGCATAGAAACCACCCGTACCTGCTTGCCTTCCCCACGCAACACTTCAGCAGCCTGCACGCACAGCCCGACCTCAGACCCCGTGCCGATCAAAATCAGATCGGGTGTCCCCGCCGCATCCGAAAGCACGTAGGCCCCTTTCGCGACCTTATCAATGGTGCTGCCCTCGAGCTGATTCAGATTTTGCCGTGTGAAAGCCATCAGCGTGGGCCGATTTTGGTTGGCATATTCAATGGCGACCTTGTAAGCCCCAGCTGTTTCGTTGCCATCCGCAGGCCGGATGACCGTTAGGTTAGGAATAGCGCGCAATGAAGCCAGAGTCTCGACGGGCTGGTGGGTCGGGCCGTCTTCGCCAAGGGCAATGGAGTCGTGGGTCATCACATAGACCACGCCAGCTTCGGACAAGGCCGAGAGACGAATGGCCGCTCGCATATAGTCAGCAAATACCAGGAACGTTGCACAGTAGGGAATCAACCCAGAGCTGTGGAGTGCAATCCCATTACAGATTGCACCCATCCCGTGCTCCCGTACCCCAAAGCGCAGGTTACGGTTCTGGTACTGTCCCTTCTGGAAGTCACCAAAGCCTTTGAGTTCCGTCAGGTTGGAATGGGTGAGGTCAGCAGACCCACCGATCATCTCTGGCAGCACGGGTGCTAGGGCATTCAAGCACATCTCAGAGAGCTTCCGCGTGGCGACGGGCTTATCGGCAGGGGTAAAGGTAGGGAGTGCTTTGTCCCAGCCAGCTGGCAAGGTTTTGCTCAGATAGCGCTCAAATTCCTGCGCTTCTGCTGGATAGCTGCCACGATATTGAGCGAGGGTTTCAGACCAAGCCGCTTCATCGCTAGCGCCCCGCTCAACGGCACTCATTTTGCCGTACACATCCTCGGGAATCGTGAAGGGCTCATGGTTCCAGCCCAGGTTCTCGCGGGTGAGCTTCACTTCATCGGTGCCCAGCATGGCGCCATGCACCCCAGCCGTGTTTTGCTTGTTGGGAGAACCGTAACCAATCGTGGTGGTGACCTTAATCAGGGTGGGCTTGTCGGTGACAGCTTTTGCAGCTTCAATCGCCTTGGCTATGCCATCCAGGTCAGTATTGCCGTTTTCAACATGCAGCACATGCCAGTCGTAGGCTTCATAGCGCTTACTCACATCCTCGGTGAAGGACACATCGGTGGAACCATCAATCGAAATATGGTTGTCGTCGTAAAGGGCAATCAGCTTCCCTAAGCCCAGGTGACCGGCCAGGGAACAGGCCTCACCGGAAACCCCTTCCATATTGCAGCCGTCACCCATAATCACGTAGGTGTAATGATCCACCAGGGTACAGTCTGGCTTATTGAACTTGGCGGCTAGATGGGCTTCTGCCATAGCCAAGCCAACGCCATTACAGATGCCTTGCCCCAACGGCCCGGTGGTGACTTCAATACCAGCGGTCTCAAAGTTTTCGGGGTGGCCTGGTGTGCGGGAGCCCCACTGTCGAAAGCTTTTGATGTCTTCCATGCTGACACTGTCATATCCGGTCAGGTGCAGGAGGGCGTAGTGCAGCATACAGCCATGCCCCGCAGACAGCACAAAGCGATCGCGGTTAAACCACTTGGGGTTTTTCGGATTAAACCGCATCATCCGGTTCCAGAGCACGTAGGCCATGGGTGCGGCCCCCATGGGTAGACCAGGGTGGCCCGATTTGGCCTTCTCTACGGCATCGATTGCCAGGAATCGAATTGCGTTAATACAGAGTTCGTCGAGGGATTGAGACGCAACAACCATAGTCTTGAAGAATTCCTAGATGAGACGGCAAGGATAAACAGATCAAACGTAAAACTGGGGACTATCCAGATCAGGCTCAGAGATAAACTTGTGGATCCAAAACAAGCGCGCTGCACGACAGGCCCATCCTGCACGACAGGCCAATTATGAATCAACGTACTTTCTGAAGGCTAACGTCACGTTATGTCCACCAAACCCAAAGGAATTGGACAGCGCAACTTCTATCGGCAACCTCCGGCTCTGATTGGCGACGTAGTCTAAGTCACAGGCAGGGTCAGGGTTGTCCAGATTGATGGTGGGGGGTACGGTACCTTCGGCGATCGCCAGGGCAGTGGCAACCGCTTCAATGCCGCCTGAGCCACCCAACAAGTGTCCCGTCATAGACTTCGTGGAGCTGACCGCAATCTGGTAAGCATTGTCCCCCAAGGCCGTTTTGATCGCCGCCGTTTCGTTGGGGTCATTGACCGGGGTACTGGTGCCGTGGGCATTGATGTAGGTGACCTGATCCGGCGTCAAATCGGCATCCTTCAGACAAAGTTCAATCGCCCGCGCTGCCCCTTCTCCTTCAGGGGACTGCCCTGTCATGTGGTACGCATCACAGGTGAGGCCATAGCCCACCATCTCCGCGTAGATTTTAGCGCCCCGCGCCTGGGCCTGCTCTAGCTCCTCTAAGATGAGGACGCCCACGCCTTCACCCAGCACAAACCCATCGCGATCGCGATCAAAGGGCCGACTAGCATGGGTTGGATCGTCATTACGGAGGGACAGCGCCTTACAGGCAGCAAATCCAGCAATTGAGAGGGGGGTGACCGCCGCTTCCGTACCGCCGCAAATCATGGCCTTGGCATAGCCGCGCTGCACCAGTCGAAAAGCATCGCCAATAGAATTAGACCCTGCTGCACAGGCCGTCACAGAACAAGAATTGGGCCCCTTTGCACCCACATGAATCGCGGTCATCCCGGCTGCCATGTTGGCAATCATCATGGGAATCATGAATGGGCTACAGCGATCCGGGCCTCGGGTCAGGTAAACTTCCTGCTGATCTTCTAAGACCTTCAAGCCACCGACCCCAGTTCCAATGATGACACCCACCTGAGTGGCATTGGCATCGGTGATCACCAAGTTGGCATCCGTCAATGCCTGTTGGCTCGCAGCGACTGCAAACTGCGCAAAGCGATCCATGCGCTTCGCCTCTTTGCGATCCATATGATCGGTGGGGTCAAAGCCTTTCACCTCACCTGCAATTTGGCAGGCATGACGGGCCGCATCGAAGCGCGTAATCGGACCAATGCCGCTGCGCCCTGCCAGTAAACCAGCCCAGTAATCAGCAACGGTATTACCAATGGGTGTAATCGCCCCTAGTCCAGTTACAACAACGCGTTTTAGTTCAGTGTTAGTCATGATGTCAGAAGTGAAAGGCAAAGGGTGCCGCCCTGTCGCTCACAGTACTGAGAGAGCGTTCGATCAAACTAGAAATCAATGCCAGGCTCCTAGTCTAACGAAGCCCATCCCAGGTCAGTAAACTAGGCCGCAACTTTCCCAGAGATATAGTCCACAGCGTCTTGCACTGTTTTGATATCTTCTGCGGCTTCGTCGGGAATCTCAACGTCAAATTCTTCTTCTAACGCCATCACCATTTCAACGACATCCAGCGAATCAGCGTTGAGGTCATTTTGAAAGTTTGCCTCAGGCCCAACCTGCTCGGCATCAACACTGAGCTGTTCAGCCACAATTGATTTAACTTTCTCGAAAATTTCGTCCTTGCTCATATAAGTAGTCTCTCAGATGGATAGGATCTTGATAGATGAAACGGGCTGCGCATAAAGTTCTGGCTTAAGGGCGGATTGAGGCAAGGTTGCGATCGCGCAGACGCAGCATTGGGCAAGGTTGCTCAGGTGCCGCCAGCTCAAAACAGCAGGCCATTCTTAACATACTAGTCCGAAAACGTACCCGCTTATCAGCACGGTCCAAAGTGGCCAAAGTGAAGGTTGAGTCTGTGAATAGCCCTAAATAGCTAGGGGACATTGCACCCAAACAAGGGCGATCGGTGCTTACCGCACAAATTTCGGCATAATGTCGGCACAGGTGAGCAGCCCGTACACCCCACGACGATGGAGTTCAACTCCCGCCTTGAGATAGCCAAAGGCTGGCCCACAAACATTCGCAGCCATGCTTGTTTCATCGCCCAGGGTGAAAACATGGCTAGAAATCTTACCTTCAAAGGTACGGCCAGTCAGGGTGACGTGGGTGCTGAGGGGTTTTTTCGGATTGCGGGTATCGACGACACCCCCCACGGTCACCCGATCGCGATCGCAAATGCCTGCCA
>CAZXWR010000084.1:0-13210 GCA_964644325.1 uncultured bacterium | reverse complement strand
CAGATTCATGCCCAAGTGCCACAGCTGCGTTATTACGACGTGGCTCGGATCTGTGCGACGGCCCCGCCTCCCCCTCAACCTCTCTTCCCAGGGGTGATTGGATTACTCTCTGCGGGGACTTCAGATTTGCCCGTTGCCGAGGAGGCCGCGATCACGGCAGAACTCTGTGGTTTTCAAGTGCAGCGGCTCTGGGATGTTGGCGTAGCGGGTATCCATCGTCTGCTCAATAACCGAGCGGTTATTGACCAGGCAACGGTCTTGATTGTTGTGGCGGGAATGGAGGGTGCTTTAGCCAGCGTTGTGGCGGGTCTGGCGGACTGCCCAGTGGTCGCTGTGCCGACGAGTGTGGGGTATGGTGCGAGTTTTAATGGGTTGGCACCTTTACTGACGATGCTTAATTCCTGTGCAACAGGGATTGGGGTGGTCAACATTGACAATGGCTTTGGGGCGGCGATGCTGGCAGCCAAAATGCTGCGATCGCTTCAGCAGTTGTCCGGTCAGGATGGCTAGGGGACTTGACTCGTTGCGGACATGGCCCGTGCCGTTAGGGCTGCGGGATGAATTGCAGCAGGGTGACTTTGGGCTGGTCTAACTTCTGGTACTGACTGGCCTTTGTTTCAATGGCTTGTAACTGTCCTAGGGCTAGGCTACAGGGCATGCCGTATTTGGCCTGAACGCGATCGCTGGCAATATTTAAGGCAGTGCGCGATCGCGCGACAAAGTCATCTAAATCATAGGTTTGGCCGGGTTCAAAATACTTTTGCACCACCAGGGAGGGCGAGTAGCAGCTCTCTTGAGAACCGTCAGGCCATTGAATTTGAAAACGAATTTCTGGCATGGTTTTACGCTTATGCAGTCCAGCAAAACGATTGGGGAGGTCAGAGTGGCCCAGGGCTCCACCTCAGCCGCGGGCAGGTTAGCTATCGTCCTATCCGACCGAAACTGTACTTCTGGATACAGAGTCAAAGCCCCGACCTATATTCAACTGGAAGCACAGACCCAGGACACATCCCGCCCTGTCCACGCGTCTGCCACGAATTGTTTGATTGGGGCATCTCTTGCTCGATTCTACTCGATTACTCCTGGATCTTCGCCAGGTTAGCGACATTGCCCAACGGATTTCTGGCTGTCTTGACCCAGCAGAAATTGCCCGACAGGTCACGGATGCGCTGGTGACACAGTTTAACTGTGCGCTGGCGCGGATTTGGCTGACTGAGCCGAACCAGCAGTCTCTACGGTTAGTGGCGTCCTCCGGACTGTACACCCACATTAATGGTTCCTTTGCAAGCGTGGCCATGGGAGCCTATAAGGTAGGCAAGATTGCTCAGAATCGCGTGCCGTTTCTGAGTAATCATTTAGCAGATGAGCCTTGGGTCAAAGATCGGGACTGGGCCATTCACCATCAAATTCAGGGGTTTGCTGGCTATCCGCTGCTGGTGAGCGATCGCGTGCTGGGGGTGCTGGCTACCTTTAGTCATCAGGCCATGGCACCCGAGTTTCTGGAGACGCTGCAAGTGCTCTGCTTGAACACCACGATTGCCCTAGATGCGGCGCTACAGATGCCCCAGGCTCAGCCGCCATCGGGAATCTTGACGGTGGCCTCGTCGGCATCTCTATCTGACCAGCTCGCCCGGATGCTGACCACGACCCAGTTAATGCTGGTGGGAACAGAGCGCGCGCTCCCCCCCTCCCTGGTCTATGTGGGCGTTCAGGCTGGCGCGATCTTAAATCAGCTCCACTGTAGTTACTGTCGCTTAACCTATACGGCAACGACCGTTGTTTTGGAAGCCATTGTCCGCTACCCAGCTGCCGTCAATATTCAAGGGGAGGATCGCCCACAGAAGGTACGACAAGAACGGTTAGATGATTTGCAGGTGCTCGTCCGGGGTTTGGGGGGCACCCTTGGGATGCGGTCGACTTCTGACCGCTCGGTCACTGAGCTTTGGCTCAGCCTGCCCTATCCCGCCGCGACTGGGGCAGCGGCGGTTTCGATCCAGTGTCAATCCCCCCTCTTACAGACAGCTTTTACGGCGCTTTGTTATCAGGCCGGGTTAACCTTGGCTGATGGTTGGCAGGCCCACAGCGCACAGTTCTCCCATCCCCAACCCATACTCCTAACGGACTGTCTAGCGTTTGATCCAGGGGCGATCGCCAACATGCCACTGGTTTGGATTCACCACAATCGCCAGCAGTCCGTGCCACCCAGGGCGATCGCCTGGGTCGATTTAGACATTCAGCCAGAAAACTTAAGAACGTTAATTACCTGTGTCTTTGAGGGGAAACCCGTTCAGCTATCCGCGTCATTTTTGCCCCAGCCCCTCTCCGAGCGAGAGCAAGAAATTCTGCTGCTGCTGGCCCAGGGCTGTCGGGACCGTGATATTGCGGAACGCCTGCATATCAGCGCTAGCACCGTTAAATTTCACGTCAACAACACCCTCCTGAAACTCAAGGCTAAGAATCGCTATCAGGCCGTCTATGAAGCGGCCATCCACGGCTGGATTTAAGCGTTATCCTGGCCGACCTTCCCAAAATCTCTAGAGCTGGGAGCCGCGATAGCGAATTTCTCGCTTGAGGGAGTGCGATCGCGCAAACTTTGGAATATCGCCGCGGCGGCCCATCACCATTAACGTATCTCCCTCATGGAGAAACAAACTGCGATCTGGGCTCAAGATTACCTCGCCGGAGGCGCGTCGGAGCGCAACGATCAAAAACGTACTTTCCCCGCGCACCGCCACATTGCCTAAGCTCATCCCGACTAGATCAGAGCGGGGTTCAATCGTGAGTTCGTCAACTTGCATATTGAGCTGATTCAGCAGCTCGTTGAGCTTAGCGCCCCCTTCCGCCTGTTCCAAAAAGTCGAGGGCCGCGGGATGGGTAATCATGTAGGCCATCCGCAGTGCCCCAATCGCCGCGGGCGACACCACTTGGTCAGCCCCGGCTTGCTTCATTTTCTTTTCGGTTGAGGGGTATTCCCCCCGGGCCAGAATAATGAGATTGGGGTTCAAACTGCGGGCCGTTAGGGTAATAAAAACATTGGCTGCGTCATCGGGCAGTACCGTTGCCAAAGCCTTCGCCTGGTAGATGCCAGCAGACTCCAGCACGGTTTCATCAGTCGCGCTGCCAAAGCGCACCAGGTAGGACATGGCCTCCGCCTTGGTACAGCGATCGCGGTCATTATCGATAATGACAAAGGGCTTCCTGTCTTCTACGAGCTTGCGGGCTAGGATTTGACCCATGCGGCCATACCCGCAAATTAAGATGTGATCTTTTAGCTGTTCAATTTCGCGCGTCATGCGGCGTGCTCCAATCGCTTTGCGAATTTCTCCCTCGGTAATCAGCTGCACAAAACCGCCCACGGCATACACCGCCGAAGAGGTTCCCCCCAAGATGAGCACAATGGTCACAACTCTGAGCAGTAGCGTATTGACCGGCCTCACTTCGCCGTAGCCCACCCCAAAAATGGTGATGACGACCATATAAAACGCATCCATGAAGCTCCAGCCGGCAGCCATGTAGCCTAAAACTGAAGCTGCTAGCGTGACGCCAAACAGCAAGAGGCCAATTTGGATCCGTTTGACTGAGGTTTGCATGGGGTTTGCATGGGGTTGCCTCTGAACTCAGGTGAGCGATCAGAGCGGCTAGGCTCCCTTGCCCCCATCCTTCAGGCTGGTCTCAAAAACTACTCCACTTAATGTGCCTGGAAACGCTACACAAAAGGGTATCGGGTATGGCGCTTTGCTGTCATTGTGCACCCTCGCGCCCATGGGCTCATCTCTGAGCACTGACGGGACTCCTCGCCAGTGCGATCTGGGTTGGGAACGGGGATGGGCGCACTGCCCGTATTCTTTCTCCGCTTGATTCAGCGCCCCTGGAGTATCCTACTTGACCCGGATGAAATCATAGACCCCGGCATATTTTTCGCCCGGTGTTTTCCAGGAATAGTCATAGGCCATCCCCTGTTTCGCGAGCTGCTGAAACTTTTCAGGATTGTTGTTCCACAGTCCAAAGGCGCGGCTCATCGCGGACTCCAGGGCAACCTGATCCGTCTCAAAGAACACAAACCCGTTGCGCTTTTCCGGCTTATGCATCTGGTCATAGTCCCAATCAAAAACCGTATTGAGCAAACCGCCCACCCCGCGCACAATCGGCACCGTGCCGTAGCGCAAGCCAATCATTTGGGTCAGACCGCAGGGTTCGTAATTACTCGGCACCACAATCATGTCGGCAGCCGCATAGATCAGGTGAGACAGTTCTTCATTAAACCCCAATTCCAGGTGGCAGTCTGGGTTGTCATTGAGGAAATGCTTCTCATGGGAGAACCAGGCATTAATGCCCGGTTCAGTGGCCGACCCGAGCAGAATAAACTGAGCATTGTTTTGCAGCGCGTAATAAATGGCATGGTGAACCAGATGCACTCCTTTTTGGCCATCTAATCGGCCAATGAAGCACACCAAAGGCTTATCGCAGTCCTTAAACAACAGCCGCTCGCGCAGCAGCTTCTTGTTGAGCTGCTTATCTGCAAAGTTTTCGATGGCATAGGGAGTAGAGGTGTAGCGATCGCTTTCTGGGTTCCAGACCTCATAGTCAATGCCATTCAAGATGCCACCGAACTTCGATTGATGCTGTTCGAGCGTGGGCTGTAGCCCACAGCCCACCTCGCTAAACCTCGCCTCCCAGGCATGGTGAGGAGACACGGTATTGACATAGTTGGAGTAAACAATCCCCCCCTTCATCAAATTGATGGCGCCCGGCTGATGATTATCCTGGAGACGGTCATAGCTATAGTAGTAGTCTTCTCGATTCAGCCCCGTCGCCCACAGAATATCGGCCCCGCAAACGCCCTGATGCTTGAAGTTATGGATGGTATAGCAAACCCGCTGGGCCCCCATGCCCTGGTACTGATACATTTCGTAGAGCATGACCGGGAGCAGTCCAGTTTGCCAATCATGGCAGTGAATCACATCGGGTCGTTTATTGCTTTGCAGTAAAAACTCAAGCGCCGCCTTACTAAAGAACGCAAAGCGCAGGGCATCGTCTGACCCGCCGTAATAGTAGCCCCGGTTAAAGAAATTGTCGCCGGAGTGGGGCTCAATAAAAAAGCACAGTCGTCCATGCACCCAACCACAGTCCACAGAGCAATGAACACGGCCTCCGAACCAGGGCACCCACAAATCTCGATAAGCATCGTGCATGCCCCACACATGGTCGTAGCGCATGCAGTCATACTTCGGCAAAATCAGTTCGACGGCATGTCCCTGGGCATCCAGCGCTCGACTGAGGCCATAGATCACATCTCCCAACCCACCTGCCTTAATAACAGGGGCACATTCAGATGCGACTTGGACGATATACATAGAGGTTTCTCGTAAAAACAAATTTGCAAGGGGACAACCAATTACTCATCCACGGGAGTACCGCCGACAAAACTGTAGCGCCTTTCAGGAGAGTCTCTAGACTCATCGTAAACCTTGCCTGAATTACAGCAGCCGTTGGTGACCCATCAATGTTCAGTTAAGCGCACTACCACTATAAGTTGTGGCGTCCACCGACTTGGCGATCGGCCAGGTAAAAAGTGATGCCGCTGGATTTCATCTCAATTCTCCTACTGACTGCACCCCGACGAGTACAGATTGCAGAATGTACAGAAGTCGTAATAAGCCTAAATAAAGGTGACGAACCTTAACGCTGATTCCTGGGCCACAATCCTGGCTAGGGGATCGTGCTATAGGTTGGGTGGTCGTATGGAAACAATTCCTGTACAGCATTGTTTTGACCAGTAATCTTCCAGGATAGATTCACGATGACGGCAACCGTACCCTCACATTCAGACCTCAAGCAGCAGACCGCTGCTTTACCCAGTATCAGTGGCAGGGCCGCAGAACTCGCTACAATCACCCATGCTGCTGATCCGATCTTTTTACCTCGCACCAACCTCAAGCTAGAGCACCTCACCGCTGGGTTTGCCTGTGCGCTGCACATGCACCAGCCAACCATCCCAGCTGGGCAGGATGAGGCGCTGATCAGTAACTTGCAAGATATGTTTAACAACCCCAACGATGGGGATAACCACAATGCCAGCACCTTCGCTTGGTGCTACAGCCGCATGGGGGACTGGATTCCTGAACTGGTGGCTAAGGGCGAAAACCCACGGGCCATGCTGGACTACTCCGGCAATTTGCTCTGGGGTCTGGTGCAGATGGGTCGGGACGATATTCTTGACAACCTAAGACGACTCGCGACGGACGATCGCTACTGGCCCCATGTCGAGTGGCTCGGTACGATGTGGAGTCATGCCGTTGTTCCCTCAACCCCGATCCCAGACATCAAGCTGCACATTCAGGCTTGGCAGCAGTATTTTGCCGCTCTGTTTGGCGATGAGGCTCTGAGCCGAGTGAAGGGATTCTCGCCGCCAGAAATGCACTTGCCCAATAACCCAGATACCCTATACGAGTACATCAAAGCCCTCAAAGAATGTGGCTATCGCTGGTTGATGGTGCAGGAGCATTCGATTGAGCGCCTAGATGGTTCCGGGATTTGGCATGATCATAAGTACCTGCCCAATCGCCTGGTCGCCCGCAATGCGCGGGGTGAGACCCTCAGCATTACAGTTCTGGTTAAAACCCAAGGGTCAGATACTAAGCTTGTGGCCCAGAACCAGCCTTACCATGAAGCGCTGGGTCGGGGTCGTCAGCCCTTGGGTCACCTGGAAGTGCCCAGCTGCGTCACCCAGATCGCCGATGGCGAGAATGGCGGGGTGATGATGAATGAATATCCCCGTGGGTTTTTACCCCTATGGGAAGGCATCAAAGAGAATGGCCGCACGGCCACAGGTGTCGCGGGGGTCAATGGCACTGAATACCTGGAACTACTAGAGGCGGCAGGGGTTAACCCTGAGGACTACCCTGCTTGTCAGGCTGTGCAGCAGCACAAAATCTGGCAGCGGGTTGATCCAGACCAGGTGACACCAGAAGCTGTGGCTGAGGCGATCGCCGAACTTCAGGCAACAGACCACCAGTTCCACATGGATGGCGCGTCTTGGACGGACGATTTGAGCTGGGTGAAGGGCTATGAAAATGTATTAGAGCCCATGAACCAGCTCAGTGCCAAGTTCCATAAGAAGTATGATGCCCTGGTCGCCCAAGACCCCAGTATTACTGCGACCGAGGCCTACCAAGAAGCGTTGCTCTACAACATGCTGGTGCAAACCAGCTGTTTCCGGTACTGGGGCCAGGGTACCTGGACGGACTACGCCCGCGAGCTATTCCGGCGCGGTATGGAAATCTTAAGCTGCTAGGCTGAGGTTGAGTGAGCTCTGAAATAAGTTGGGGTTGACCGACGGATGCTTTGCCTCCGTTGGTTTTGCCTATCGACGCTTGAATCACCATGATTGGGGATTTAGCGCAAGGGATCGCTGTTACGGAGGAAACCCATTAAATTCAGTAGAATAGAATACCGATACCCGGTAGATCATCATGAACCAGCGGTTTTCACAAACGGCCATTGAGAATTTGCAGGCTGAATTCAGTGCCTTACTCACTCGGCTGCCTCAGCAACCTAACGGGGAGCTGATCTATGAAACCCTCATGACGCTACTGCGGATGACCGAGGAAGAGATTGATCGCTTAGACTGGAAGATTCTAAAGGCTGCCCTTCAGGATATGGAAAGTGGTTTTCAGGTCTTTCAAGCCCACCGCCACGTCCGCAAAATTGCCGTATTTGGTTCGTCTCGGCTTCCCGAGGAGAGCGAAGAATACCAGCTTGCTGTTCAGTTTGCCCATTGTGTGACCGAGAGTGGCTTTCGGGTGATGACGGGAGCCGGGGGCGGCATTATGGAAGCGGCCAATAAAGGCGCTGGCCCTGGGCAGTCCTTTGGCCTCAATATTCAGCTGCCCTTTGAACAGTCCACCAACCCCTTTATTGAGGGCGATCCGAAGCTGATTAACTTTAAGTACTTCTTTACTCGCAAACTGTTCTTTTTGCGGGAAGCCGATGCGATCGCCCTGTTTCCGGGTGGCTTTGGCACCCAGGACGAAGCCTTTGAATGCCTCACCCTCAGCCAAACTGGAAAATCGCCCCCGGTGCCGGTGGTACTGGTGGATAAACCCGGCGGTACCTACTGGCGAGAATGGGATCGATATATCCAGTCTCATCTCACTCAAAATGACCTGATCAGTGCCCAAGACCATCGGCTTTATACCCTCACCGATGACCTAGGGGTGGCCTGCCAGACCATTTCTGACTTTTATCGGGTGTATCACTCCAGCCGCTATGTGGGCGATCGCCTGGTCATGCGTCTCAACCACGAGCTAACGGACGATCAGGTGGCGGCGCTTAACCAGGAATTCCAGGACATTCTGATCGATGGCCGGATCCACAAGTGCCAAATGCTACCCGAAGAAAACCAGCACCAGCAGCCGCAGCCGCAGCAGGTCAGCGCTCAAACCGAGCAGCTTCCCCGGCTAGTGTTCCGCTTTAACCAGCGCGATCATGGTCGGCTCTATCAGATGATTAACACCCTCAACGAGATGGGCAGCTCAGCGGCACTGGATCACCCGCAACGTAAATAGCATGATCAAACTCGAACCGATCTCAATCTGTAGCCTTGACCGATACCGGGGAGTCAGTTGCTTGGGGATAGCCACGATCTAAATGGTGGGGTCACGCTTTACAATAGGTAAGCTGTACTCTGCACCAAAGATTTGCTAGAACGTTACACCTTGCCCGAGATGGGTGGCCTGTGGACTGAGGCCTACAAGTACAAAACCTGGCTAGACGTTGAGATTGCCGTTTGTGAAGCTCAGGCTGAACTTGGGAAGATTCCCACAGAAGCCGTCGCCACCATCAAAGAAAAAGCGAACTTTGACCCGGCCCGCATCCTGGAAATTGAGACAACGGTCAAACATGATGTGATTGCGTTTCTCACCAACGTCAATGAATATGTGGGGGATGCAGGCCGCTACATCCACGTCGGCATGACCAGCTCTGATGTGTTGGATACGGCCCTTGCCCTACAGTTGGTAGCCAGCACTGATCTGATTGTGCAGCAGGTCGACACCCTGATTGAGGTCATTCGTGACCAGGCTCGCCAGCATCGTTATACGGTCATGGTCGGTCGCAGCCACGGCATCCATGCCGAACCCATTACCTTTGGCTTTAAACTCGCGGGCTGGTTGGCCGAAATGCTGCGCCACCAAGAGCGCCTCACCCACCTGCGCAATGAAATTGCCGTGGGCCAAATCTCGGGAGCGGTCGGTACCTACGCCAACATTGATCCCCAAATCGAAGCGATCGCCTGTGCCAAGTTAGGTCTGAAGCCCGATACTGCCTCAACTCAAGTCATCTCCCGCGATCGCCATGCCAACTACCTCCAGGTATTAGCGCTGCTAGCCGCGAGCATTGAGCGGTTTGCGGTGGAAATTCGCAACCTCCAGCGCACTGACGTTCTAGAAGTTGAGGAGTTCTTCTCCAAAGGGCAAAAAGGGTCTTCGGCCATGCCCCATAAACGCAACCCGATCCGCTCCGAGCGCCTCACGGGCATTGCCCGTGTCATTCGGGGCTACGCAATGACTGCTCTTGAAAACGTCGCCCTCTGGCATGAGCGCGACATCTCTCACAGCTCAGCGGAACGGGTCATTTTGCCCGATGCCTCTACACTAATGCACTTTATGCTGGCAGAAACCATCAACCTGATTCAGAACCTGCTGGTTTATCCTGAGAACATGCAGCGCAATATGAACCTCTATGGCGGGGTGATTTTCAGCCAGCGTGTGCTGCTGACTCTTGTTGAAAAGGGCCTCTCGCGTGAAGCAGCCTACGCCATTGTGCAGAAGAATGCCCATACAGCCTGGAACCAGGAAGGTGGAAACTTTCAGGCTTTGATTGCCCAAGATCCACAGGTACAGCAGACTTTATCGAAAGCAGAACTTGAATCGTGCTTTAACCCCCAACATCATCTGCAAAATCTCAAGGTGGTTTATCAGCGCCTCGGCATTGACTAAGGGCTAGGCAACCTGCTGTAACCTCAGCCCAGCTAGGGGGCTGTCTATTGCATCGAACGGTGACCCGCAAACAAGCGGCGCCCAAACCTAGGCAAGTCCATATTTCCCTTGCAGTCAACGTGCAACTCATGCACGGCGACATCGCACTGGTCTGTCTTTAGGGTTAAGATTAGGTTAAGTCAACAGAACCTAGTAATGTGGCTTGGGCTTGTTTCAGCTCTGGTTATTTGTCTATATCGGCTGGAGCATACAGCCAAATGAAAGCGTTCAAAGCATTTCAACAAAGAAATCGAGTGACCAGTCTGCTTGTTTGGTCGAATGGTATTGTCGTTGTTCTGATCATCGGTACCTGGTGGCTTGCGAAGATACTAAACATTCCCATCTATCATTTGGTCGCCGATCCTGCGGAAATTGCCCAAAAAGCGCCCTATGCAGGCCTGCTTTCCCAAATTGGGATCTTACTTTGGACAGGGACAGTTTGTATCTGTTGGTTTACGGCATCTACCTTAAGAAAAGGTAAGACGAAAGACGCCCATGGCAACTGGTCTCAGTTCCTACAGTTTTCTGGCTATATTACAGCTCTTCTCCTATTAGATGATCTGTTACAAATTCATGAATACTCCCCGATCTTTTTAGGGCTAGGTAGCAATCCGGAGGATATCTCACGTCCTTTGCAAAATGGGGTTGAGCTTGCTGTGTTCGTTTTTTATGGTGTTCTCTTTTTGACTTATCTATGGTGGTTCAAAGACAAAATTATCCAGACCAACTTATTGCCTTTAATCCTTGCGATCGCCTTGATGGGCATTTCAATCTTGATTGACTTACTTGCGCCTGAACAAATGCAAGAGCACTTTATTTTTGAAGAAGGCAGCAAGTTGATGGGTATTATGAGCTGGTTTAACTACTTTTTCCTCGTCAGTCAGCAGCGGTTAATGATTCATTTTGCTGCGTATAAGTTCAAAAACTACTAATGCCAGATCAACGGTTGGCCTAACTTCACTATGGCCAGAGGCTATCCCTGCCTTAGGCGGATTAACCTTGTGCTTTGCGTAGCCAGCTATAGCTAAACAAACCCCATGAAAATAGGTTAAGCCCCAGCAGCAGGCTTTTCCCAACCCCTGAATGAGTCTGCCCCCAAAGATAAAGGCTCCCAACACTCACGCATAGCCGCTCAATAAAGGCGACCTGTGGCCCGTAATACTTTGGATCCCAGTAGGAGAAAGGACTAATCAATCGATACTGACTGAGCGGGAAGAAATGGCGATGTGCATCATTGTTATGCACAGGGATGTCTCCTAGGCTATGCAAGACCATGCTGAGACTGAGCAACCCCCACATCGTCCACCCGAGCCAGAAGCTGACTGCGGTCATGAGAACCGTTAGCGGGAAAGAATGAAATGCGGTCGTCCAGGTGTACCAGAACGGACTGTAGTAGGTTTTGCTCCAAATTTTGGCTTCTGGCTCACGACAGATCCCCTTAGCCCAGGCGTACATCAAAAATATGGGCAGGTCTGGCAAAACTGCACCCCCCAAAATGGGTAGGGTACCCTCTACCCCCGGCCAGCAAGACAAAAGTGCTAGATTCAGCACTGCGTGACTCGGTGTTTTCATGGTCTGAGTAGGGTCGTCGCACCGGAGTCCATTGACCTGTCGGCGAGAAATTGAGGGTGCATCAGCGATTATCCTTCGAGCAGACTTCGCAACATCCAAGCCGTTTTCTCATGGATCTGCATCCGCTGGGTTAACAAATCGGCTGTGGGTTCATCATTGGCCTCATCAGCTAGGGGAAAAACCGATCGCGCCGTGCGCACCACGGCTTCTTGCCCCATTACCAGATCCTTGATCATATCCGTGGCCTTTGGGACTCCTTCTGCCTCCTTGATTGAGGAAAGTTCGCTATAGGTTTTATAGCTGCCAGGAGCGGGTTCTCCTAGGGAGCGAATACGCTCTGCGATGAGATCCACAGCCACAGCCAACTCTGTGTACTGACCTTCAAACATCAGGTGCAGGGTTTGAAACATGGGGCCAGTCACGTTCCAGTGATAGTTGTGGGTCTTGAGATAAAGGGTATAAGTATCGGCGAGCAATCGCGAGAGGCCCGCTGCAATCTGTTGGCGCTGTTCCTCAGGAATCCCTGTGTTGATGGTTATGCTAGGGGACGGCATTATCTGAACCTCCATGTTTGTTGTGTGCGGCCAAGAAGACAAACCCAAAAAGATTTAGCATGTGTGATACATCCCTAAATCATAGTCGTTATGAGTTCGTCTTGCAAGATGAGATGGCAGTTTTAAGGGTTATGAATTTCGCCCCCGGATCCGGTAGGTATGCCTCAATAATAGAGGGCGGCTACACTGGTATTGCATTGGTGAGACGAAGTGGCTTCTTTCTGGGGGTGATTTTCTGGGAGTGACTTTAGTGGAGCGGGATCACGATGGCAGATGGGGTGAGGTGCAAGACAATGGTTGGTAATCAGATCGAGTTGAAGTCAACCACATCTTCTGGACGTCGCTGGTTGAGGTCAGCTTTGGGCTGTTCCACGGCTGGGATATTGTTGGCTACCGTAACGACGGGTATTCTGTCTTGCTCGGTACAGGCCAAGGCGCTAAACCCGAAGCTCAAGATTGGCATTGTGCAGCGTTTTGGCAGCACGGCAAAGGATAAACTCCTGCTCAAGGCGCTGCCGGGCGATCGCCTCACGGTTTCCTTCCCCACGGACAAGCAGCGCACCACTTTTGAAACTGACCAGCTGCAAATTGATACAGCCATGCAGCCCCTGGCTGAGCCCCAGCGCGTAGAGCGCGTCGTGTTGAGCAATCATCGTAGCTTTGAAAGTGCTGAAACGACGGCAAATGTTTGGCGCCAACAGGGGGTAGAAGTCGAGGTGGCCCAACCGAGTAACTGGCAAGTTTGGGCCAAGCGCGATCGTTACACCTCGACAGTGGGACGTTTACTGCTGCTGCAAACCTTGAAGGAACGAGGCTTAAAGTCGGGGTATCTAGATCGTCAGCCGCGCCGCCAGCGTCCCCTCCTAAGCTTTATGAAAGATGGCTACCGCTATAACCGAGCTGAGATCTCAATTTCGGCTAAGCAAAACATCATTCAGGTCGGGCAAAAGCGCTATGCTGGGCCGCTGAATTTTCAGCCCAATGCTTACGGCACCTATACCCTGGTTAACACTGTCCCCCTCGAAACCTATTTACGGGGCGTTGTTC